>QNEL01000472.1 GCA_003645185.1 Candidatus Parabeggiatoa sp. nov. 3 | reverse complement strand
TTTAAAATTGAACAATTGAACACTCATTTCACCCATATTGACATCTAAAACTGAACAACGGGACATTCAAAAATATTTAACAAAATCAACTACTTATTTTTATTCTTTTTTCTGACATAACAGAACGCTGATATTTCACATTGCTGATTTATCATGATGTACACTGATTAACATGATCTATAATATTGGCATCAATCAGATCATAATCAGCACAATCAGTGTTTTAATCAGTGTCAATCATGACAATCAGTACATGAGGCGTTCTATCAAATGTTTAAATTTGTTCGTACCCTCATTTTTTGTTTAACATCCTATTGAGCACTACAGTTTTTAACGTTTATTGCTCTTTCAAATTAACCATTAACCATTACCAAAAACAGATAAAAGGTTTGAATTATGAATAACCCATTTAAAACGCTAACAATTGTTAGCCTATTATTACTGTTAACCGTCGGTATAATAGAACCGGCTGTAGCCGGCCCAGGAGGCAAAATTGCCTCTGCCCTCTTCCACAGCTTATGGGGCAAAGTCTTATTGTTTTTCCTCGTTATCCTTCTTGTACCCATCATTTTGTACACGCTCATCAGAGAATCTCTGGCACAACGTCGCACCCTCAACGATTTGCGTCAACTCGCATTAGCCAATAACTTATTTGACTGGTTAAGTTTACGAGATCGCATCACAGAGTGTTTTCACAGCGTACATGCCGCATGGCATAATGAAAACATAGCCGAAGCCTCTGAATGTATCACGAACTGGTACTCGAAAAACCAGCAATTAGTTTACCTAGACGCTTGGGCAAAAGACGGCCTCGTGAATCACTGTCAAATCAAGAAAATTAGCAGCATCATGCCACTGTTTTTAGCCTACCGAGGCGACGACAAACAAGCCGAAGGTTCCAGAATTGTGGTTTCTATTGCAGCGATCATGGAAGATTATCTCGCAAAACGGGAAACAGGCCAAATTGTAGAAGGAAAAAAAGGGTTTCAAGAAGTAGAAACTGTTTGGACTTTCAAAGTTCAACAAGGCCAATGGTTGGTTGCCAATATTGAAGAAGATATGCTATCTTTAGAATATGCCCAACTGGCTAACGAACTACCTGCGTATCTAAATGGATACGAAGAAGTTTACAAAGGAAGAGTGTTTTAACTTATCATGGCGCTAAAGCGCCTACAACAAACAA
This sequence comes from Candidatus Parabeggiatoa sp. nov. 3, assembly GCA_003645185.1. Classification (GTDB taxonomy): domain Bacteria; phylum Pseudomonadota; class Gammaproteobacteria; order Beggiatoales; family Beggiatoaceae; genus Parabeggiatoa. The sequence continues at coordinate 4,751 of QNEL01000472.1, read as the reverse complement.
GACAACTATTTTGAATGCCCAAATAGAATTGAATGCCGCTTTAGCCACCCCCATCATATTGGCCGGTCAAAAACAAAAGGCCTACTTACGGATAGGGCTGACTGGCCACCGCCTTAAAAATGAAAAAGTAGCGCCCCTTAATGTGGTATTGGTTATAGATAAATCGAGTTCTATGCAAGGTGAAAAGATTCGCCAAGCAAAAGAGGCCGCTTTGATGGTGCTTGAGCGATTGCGAAAAAACGATATATTCTCAGTAGTCACTTATGACCACCGTGGCGAAATTCTCTTACCCGCAACACCCGCACAAGAAAAGGATATCATCAAAACAACCCTCAATAGAATGCGGGCAGGGGGACAAACAGCACTTTATGACGGAATAGAAAAAGGCGCGAAGGAAATTCAAAAATTTTTAAATCGTAATCGTATCAATAGAATCATATTAATTTCAGATGGACAGGCTAATGTAGGGCCTAATTCGCTTGATGAATTAGGGGAACTCGCCACCTCTTTAGGCCAAGAAAATATTGTTATCACCACGATAGGTTTAGGATTAAGCTATCATGAAGATTTGCTGACCGTCTTAGCCAAAAAAAGCGATGGTAATCATATATTTGTAGAACAGGCAAGCAATTTAGTCCATTTTTTTGATTTTGAATTTAGTGATCTGTTTTCCGTCGTAGCTCAAGAAGTGACTATCACCCTGATTGGAGTCAATGGCGTGCGTATCATTCGCGTATTAGGGCGCGAAGCGACAATCCAAGGCCAAGAGATTTCAGTCAAACTGAATCAACTTTATAGCTGCTACGAAAAATATGTCTTAGTCGAACTAGAAGTTCCCCCTTGCCACGCTACCGAAAAGCATGTCCTAGCAGGAGTAGCCGTTGTCTATCGTAAAATGAACGCCTGCACAACGGATCGCGTCAGCACTATAGTAACAGCAAGCTTTAGCGAATCACCAGAAAAGGTAGAAGAAAAGACAAATAGAATAGTGATGACAGCCGTAGCAGAACAACTCGCCGTGGAAAAAAATAAACAAGCAGTCAAATTGCGTGATGAAGGAGAAATCAAAAACGCACAACAACTCTTGCTAAACAACGTCGACTTTCTATCGGAAGAAGCAGCCAAATATGGTTCAGAAAATTTAAAAAAGCTGAAAGAGATCAATCTAAAAGATGCCAATCACTTAGATCAAAAAAGCTGGGTAAAGCAACGTAAATCAATGCGTCGGCAACAATATAAATCGGAAACACAGCAAAATTATTAATTTTCCTCTGTAGGGGCGAACCTACGTGTTCGCCCTCTTACCGTGTTCGCCCTCTTACCGTGTTCGCCCTCTTACCGTGTTCGCCCTCTTACCGTGTTCGCCCTCTTACCGTGTTCGCCCTCTTACCGTGTTCGCCCTCTGACCACTCTGTGGCACTCTGTGGTACTCTGTGTTCTCTGTGTTGAAAAAATAAAACTTATTCAATCCATACCAAGGAGTAAGCAAAAATGCCTCTCATTTCAAGCCCAATTTGGATTTATAGCACCTTAGCATTAGTGCTAATCATATCAATCACACTCAACGCCGTATTGTTTTATACCGCCAAAAAATACTACACCAGGGCCAAAATGTCAGAAGTCTTCCCCAACCACGAAGCTTATTTTAAAAAAGCCAATGCCGCCTTACCCCAAAAAACACAAAAACGAGTCATCTTATTTGGCAACTCGCGCATTCAAGAATGGACTCAGCCACCTCAACTCAAGGGATTTGAATTGATCAACCGAGGTATCGGCGGCGAAACCACAGCCCAAAATAGACTGCGTTTTCAACAAGATGTCTTAGCACTGAATCCCGATATTGTCATACTCCAACTAGGCGCTAATGACTTAACCGCACTCGGCGTACAACCACAATGGTATAAAGCAATCACACAACACTGTCAGAACAATATCAAATTTATCGTTGACTCATTACTCGCACAACGAATCGAAGTGATTTTTCTCACCCTCATTCCACCCACAAAACCTGACTTAGCCCGTCGATTAGTTTGGCATCACAAAATTTATCAAGCCGTAGAAGACATTAATCAATATTGGAATCAGTTACCCCCCACAAAACACCTTCATATCGTTGACACAAGCAAAATCCTGAAAGATGAAAACGGCCGATGGCATCCTAATGTCAATAGGGATACCTTACATTTAACGCAAAAAGGCTATCAGTATCTGAACCAAGCTTTAACGCCCATTTTGAAAGCAAAATAAATTTGGAACGAAAATTGCTCGGAGTGCAAAATTTATTTTGCATTAAATAACCTTTCTATCTGAGCCTCCTTTGGAATAATCCGAAAATCACATTGCTGCATAAACGGCCAATCCGTCAGGCTATCTCCCATACCTAATGTCAAATCCGGTTGATATTTTTCAATCAAATACTGAACCGCATAGCGTTTATCAAGGAAGTGGGGTAGTAATGAAAACGCTCGATCATATTGGTGAATCAAATATTCTGAAGTTTCCAAGGTTTTGAGTTGTGAAAACAGGCCGTCTCGTGTCGCTTTCGGGCAATCACTTTCAGCTTTAACAGTAATATAATAATCATCCACATTGTAAAGTGTGAATTGGGGGTGATTGTCTACCAGTTGTTCAAATTGAGTCAGCAGTTGTGATATAGGTAGTTTAAGTTGTTGATAAGCTTGCTGAATCTGTTGTTGCCATTGTTTGTCTTCGATACCTTTGTCAATAATCATACCGGCGAAATAAAGAATAGCGGTTTCAATACGCGGCGATTGGCTTAACAGGGTATTTTGATATTGTCGAAAATCACGCGCCGTAGTGGGGATGATTTTCACTTTGTCTGACTCATAAAACAATTCAAAAAGGTGCTGTTGCGCTTGAGTCATATAGGAGCCATTACCCGCTTTCGCACTCAGCGTCGCGGGTATCACACCCTTTGGATTTTTCCGTTTCGTTTGGAAAAGCGTATCGTCTAAATCTATAAAGAGTAGGATATTGTGCATAATGATCAAAAGAGGAACGGATAGGGCGAACGGATAGGGCGAACACGTAGGTTCGCCCCTACAGAGGCAATGTAGGGGCGAACCTGCGTGTTCGCCCTTGATATATTATTATGATATAAACAGGCTAAAAGTCACTTTCAAAAACACAGCGAAATTCAACACAAAAAATACCCAAGGTATTGCCATTTCAACCTGCGTAAAGGGTTTAAACAAGCTTGGATCATCACCCCGACCAGCGGCTTCCCATTCCGCATCATAAGGCGCAATCGGTAAAGACTGCTCCATTTGCAAAATCACTTTAAATTTCGCCGTATTCAGTTGTTTGTATGATTGGATCAATCTAAACCAAACCAAACACAGGATCATGCCTAAAACACTAATAATCCAATAAAAATCATTAGTTTGAGACGGCTCAACCCCCAACTTGGCCCCCAAATAAACCCCAAATTGCACATAACCCAGCACAGCGATAATCGCACTATTAATCGTCAGAAAAAAAGAATTAGCACTGTGTCGACGGCTACTGATTCTATCGGCCATTTCCACATACAACTTATAAATTTCCAAGCAATGCGTCGCGTAATCTTCACCATACGCCTCTTTACTCTGCTTAAAAAGCACCTCATCAATATTCAAAATCGTCCTCCGTATCTCGTAATCGTTAATTCTTAATTAATAAATCAATTTAAAATCAGCGTCAATCAGTTCAATCATGATAATCTGCGTTCTATCAAAACTAACAAAAGGACACCCAACATGTCAAACCTCAATCAACGCCAAGTCAAACTCTTCATTTCTTCGACTTTCTTAGGCCTCTATCATGAACGAGAAGTCTTGGCTAAACACGTCTTTCCCGAAATCCGTCGGCGTTGTCAGGCCCGAAAAGTCGAGTTTGTCGAAATTGATTTTCGTTGGGGCATTTTACCAAAACAAGTCGATACCGGTGAATTTGTCCCCATTTGTTTTGCGCGAATTGATGAAGGGCGGCCGTATTTTTTGGGCCTCTTGGGTGAACGTTATGGTACGGCCATGCAGCCTCAACAACTCAAAAACGCTTGCGAAAACTACCCTTGGTTGAAACACTACCCTGATCGGAGTATCACCGAATTAGAAATTTCACAGGCCCTATTTCCTGTCAGTCAAACGGTATCGGAGGCGGATCGGCAAACGACGATTGAACGGGCTTTGTTTTATTGTCGTGATCCGCAGTATGCCGAAAGCCAGTCTAAGCCTGAGGAATATTTAGATACCCCTGAAAATCGCGAAAAACAACAGGCCTTAAAACAACGCATTCGCGATCAAGGTTGCCAGATGACGGATTATCAAAAACCGGCCGATCTCAAAACCTTAGTCTTAGAGCAATTATGGGCTTTGATTGATCAAGCCTATCCTGAAGGCAGCGTACCGAGTGAACGTGAAATAGAAAATCTCGAACACGATGCCTTTGCCCAAAGTCGGCAATGGGTTTATATCCGCCGTCAATCCGATTTTAAAAGCCTCACGGCCCACGCGCTGGGTGATTCAACACAACCCTTAGTGATTTTAGGGGAATCGGGGATCGGTAAATCGGCCTTGTTAGCGAATTGGGCAAAGGATTATCAAGAAATACACCCCACGGATTTCGTTTTTTGGCATTTTTGTGGAAGCAGCCAGGCCAGTACGGATCCGATTGCGATGTTGCGTCGCTTAATGCGCCATTTGCAGCAGTCTTTTAAGATTGAAGACGATATCCCGACAACGGCTGAGGCG
>QNEL01000471.1 GCA_003645185.1 Candidatus Parabeggiatoa sp. nov. 3 | reverse complement strand
GTTTGGCATCTGGTCATTTTTACGCCAATTCATGTACACCAAATTCGTCATCATTACCGATGCCGATATCAACATTCGCGACTGGCAAGATGTCATTTGGGCCATGACAACCCGCATGGATCCAGTTCGCGATACCAGCCTGATTGAAAACACCCCCATTGATTATTTAGACTTCGCCTCCCCCGTATCCGGTTTAGGGGGCAAAATCGGCTTCGATGCCACCAATAAATGGCAAGGTGAAACGCAACGTCAATGGGGCAAACCCATTCGTATGAATACTGCCGTCAAAAACAAAATTGATAGGATTTGGGACGAATTAGGCTTATAATTCTTTTGCTTTTATGTAGGGTGGGTAACGGGTTTTTGTTGCCCACCATTTTGATCAATGTAGGGGGCCGGTAACGGGTTTTTGTTGCCCACCTTAAGCTCTATGGAGAAATCATGACAATGCCAATGAATCATTTTAAAATAAAACGGTTACTTATTTCAACAGCGTTACTTATCGTAACACTCCTTTTCCCGTTCATACCCACAACCGCCATGTCGGCGGCGGGCAAACATGCCTTGCTAATTGGTATTCAAGACTACAGCGGGACAGGTTTTCACTCGCTGAAAGGCCCTGTCAATGATATCCACTTGACACAAAACATGTTGCGTCAACGTTTTGGCATTTCTAATCAGAATCTGATTACGCTTTTAGATGCCCAAGCCACGCATACCGGCATTGAACAGGCCTTTCAAGCCTTGATTCAACGAGTCAAGCCCCATGATTTTGTCTACATCCATTATTCGGGGCATGGTTCACAAACGGCCGACTTAAACGCTGACGAAAAGCGCGGCAAACACGATCAAACCTGGGTATCTTACGGTGCGCGCAGCAGCAATCAAGCGCATAAAGACAACTACGACGTATTGGATGATGAAATCAATGCGTGGATGAGCGCGTTGTATGCCAAAACCGATCAAATCGTGTTTGTCTCAGACTCCTGTCATTCGGCAACCGTCAGCCGAGGTGCTGAACTCATTCGCGCAGTCGATCAAGATAAACGGCCCCACATTTTGGGTAAACGCCGCTACACTCAAACAACTTATCGCGGCATTCGCGTTGGCAGCGCACGAGACTCTGAATCCGCTATTGGCAAATCAAGAGGAAATGGCGAATACTATGGCGCGTTCACTTGGCATTGGGTGCGTAATTTACAACAAGCGCGAAGCGGTGACACTTGGCATCATATCTATAAACGCACTTATGCCCAAGTCACGGCTGAACGCGGTGTTGTACAACAACCTCAGCTGGAAGGTGAACATCGCCAACAAGTCTTAGGCGGCCGCTTTACACCGCAACCGCCCACGATTCCAGTTGTTAAAATCGCACCTGATTGGATCAAACTCTCAGCCGGTTCTCTCTCAGGTGTCACAAAAGGTTCCGTTTATCGGTTATATCAAGCCCAGCATCCCAATCCACAAAGCTTACCTAGCCTGACAATTACCCAAATTAAACCTTTCGCCAGTTATGGTAAACCCACAGGCACTTTCAAAACCGGCGACTTGGTAGTTGAGGAAAGCCATGCCTACCATTTCACACCCATCAAAGTCTTCTTAGATGCCGACGATCCCAATGGAAAAGACAAGCCCTTGTTACAAGCGATACAGGCCGCTTTCCAACCCAGTGCCGACGGTATTAAACGGTTTCCAGCCTACCGCCTCACTCACGATCCGTTTCAAAGCGATTTACGTCTCTACATCGTGCGCCCTAAGCATCATAATCAACCCCCTGAACTCTGGGTACTGACACCAGAAGGCAGATTATTCAATCCAAACCTGAAAATGTCATTTCATAACACGAAAAAAGGCCTTCAGTTGCTACAAGACAATTTAAACAAATTGGCCCGTATTCGCGAACTGAAAGCGATTCAAAGCCATCGTAGTCGCAGATTACCGGTGACACTGCAAAGCTATCTTCTGAGTCCAGACAATTCTTGTCATCGCGGGCCGGATTGTCTGGAACTACCCAATGATTTGGGATGGCATCGCAAAACGGGGCCTTATGCTCTGCCAGAGATTGAGACACGCACACTGAACGAAGGCGATATTCTCACGTTCAGCTTGTATAACCGTTCCAGACGGCGGGCTTATTATTGTTATATTTTTAATATCAGCCCCAACGGTGCTATCTCTTCTATTTTTCCAGAACCTAAGGAACTGATGGAATATGCCCGTGTGAATGCGAGAGAAACGCTGGATTTGATTGAGGAAACCGCTTTCATGGCGGAATGGGTGGGCGAGGAAACCCTCAAATTTATTATCAGCCGTTAACCGATTGATGTCAATTAGTTGGAACAAGGGCCTTTTGAACAACGTGGTGGGAATTTAAATCCCTTAGAATGGTTACTCTTTGCACACACCGTGCATGGGATACGTGGGCGCGTGTCGTTGCGAAATGATGAATGGGCAACCGGGTTAGCCGCGTTTGAAGTCAGGTAAATGTAGGGGCAATCTCTTGTGGTTGCCCTTTTAATCGCATACAGATGGGGATGGTGGGCAAGCGTTTGGATTGGATTTTGAGTATTCTATTTGAGAAACTCGCACTAAGCGATCCCACCCTACGAAACACTGACTTTTTAGCTTGGTTCAAGCTTCTTTGATATATCGTCTTTTTTTAGCTGCCCTAATTGTCGAGGTTTTTCCACATTGGCACCGTTTTCAAGCCATTCAATTGTCTTTTCATCAGTGTGTGTCGGATTAACCCACGCAATTTTTTTAAGTGACACAACCGGCTGAGATAAGTCATTAAATAATTCCCTGACTTTTTCATCTGAAGAAATAACCAGATAGTCTGTGGCTAAAGCGGCTTCCAACAAATGCACATCTTTTAGCATGGCATTCACTTTATTGCGACTTGCGCCTAATTCTTCAATATTATCATGTAGTTGCTTTTTTTCATTATCGGTTAAATTGACACCAGTAACCATCTTTTTTTTGGCTATCATGTTACGCAGCCATTTTTTAGCAAAAAGTGATTGATGCTTATTCCATTCTTGAGAAATGGCTGGAGTCATCACAATCTTATGGCAAATCTGCAATATGGCCGATAAACATTCACGAGATAATTTTGAAGTCGGATGTTCAGTTGTCCCAGCCGCTTGTGCAATGCTGGCATCAATCACCAAACGTTTAGAATCTTTATTTTTCATTGTTGTTGTGCTTGTTTATACATCACTGCATCCAGATAAGCTTGTTCAGCATAGAGTTCAACTTCCCCAAAATCTTCCGGCCATTCTTCACCAAAAGCCCCATTATCATCAAGTTCAGCCGTATCGACTACCGTCGCGCCATTTTTGTCGCGAGTAAACCAATGTAATTTTACTCGCTCAGGTGCCAGATATCCTTTAGTCACCAGCGTTTGAACACTTCGCAATAATAATGAACTATGTGTCTCTGCCACCACTTTCACACCTCGGTTCGCAGCGTCTGCCAATAGTTCAGCCATTTTGATTTGCGCCCTTGGGTGTAAATGGATTTCGGGTTGTTCGATATAAACGATTTGTCCAGGTTTCGCTACCAATAAAGCAACAATGACTGGCAAAGTTTGCGAGACACCAAATCCAACATCAGCAATGCTCACTAAATCCGATTCGCGGGGCGATTCAACTAAACGTCCAACACGCAATTCGACACTATTCGCATCCACTGGTGTCGCTTCCACTTTCCAAGTCAAGCCCAATTTTTCCAACGCTTCCCCTAATGCTTTCAATTGGACATGATTGATTTGCCAATCACGAATAATACGAGCAACATAATTTTCAAAGGTACCAACAACTTGATTGCTATTATAAACGGCCGTTGTCGGATAATGACGTTCTGGATTGCCCCGCAAACCTGGGAGATGAATCATTCTCTCAATATGACGTTCCTGTAAAAAACGTACTGGAAAAATCAAGCGTTCGATAACTTGCTTATGTGCTTGATCTTGAAGCACAATATCAAGAAGACAACCGTCGCGCTCAACAACCCATTGATAGCCCTCTTTTTCACGAGCTTTTAGTTTATCCGGTAAAATAGCCAAAATATGTTCATGAGACATCCCAGCCGAAATTTCATAACGGGCTGTATTCGGACGATAGAAAATGGATTGATCCACATATAACTCATCTTGAGAGGAAGCCTTGTAGACGATGTTCACTTTTTCACCGTCCTCCATTTCTATACCAATAGAAAATTCATCTAAGCCATTTTGACTCCCCAATTGACTGAATAATTGAGCCGTCGAAGTGAATTTGACATGGCTACCCTCAAGTAATAAAGGGAGCGTGTTATAACGCGCTTCCAAAGTTTGTTTAAGCAGCAACAACGGCTGCATCATGCTAGACTTACCCGAACTATTCGCACCAGCAAGCAATGTCAAAGGTGCAATATCAATCGTTTGTTCTTGATAAATAGATTTATAACCCCGAACAGAGATTTTAGCAATCCCCGTCATATCGAAACGAATAGGCGTGTTCATTTATTGTTGGTTTATAGTAAGATGTTACAAATTATAAAGTAAAATTGTATTTCATCAATCATGACTAAAGCAAAGCGGTTTTCCAAACCCGCACATTCTCCCTGAACAGTCAACGCAAACTTGAAGGCTTGTTCTGCCCGTTCCTTTTCCAAATCCTCTAGAAAAAAATCAATATGTCTGAGTATCGAGTCATTCTTAATTTCTCGTGCCATATCAATGATATCTCCCCATTTCCAAGGCCGATTATTCAAAGGCAGAATCCGCCTCGTTTTAAACGACAAATATTGGCTGATAAACGTCCGATAATATTCATCCGAAAACGCCAAGAGCGATTGATTAGCATCCTGTACTTCCAAATAAAATGGAATGACTTTGCCGTTTTGATTCCACAAAATATTGAACAATCGCTGCATCAGGGCCGTTTTACCACACTTGCGTCGCCCTAACAGGGCACGCGATTTTGCACCTTTTTTAGGTATCATATCTACCCAATTCATTAGCAATGCCATTTGCTGCTTCCTACCGCAAAACAGCAAAGGGTTTCCAATGCGTTCTTTTAAAGCATAGATCATGTTGTTATCCTCAATTCATTTCAAGTCAATTCGTTATTCAAATCTGTTTAAGTACAACAACACTTCGGATAAACGAATTGATTCATAAATTGATTTATAGATAGCGTTTCCAGATTGAATGAAGTAGAACTTTTTGTTACAAATTTATTTGACGAAGGCCCTTGGAGTGCAAAATTTATTTTGCTTTCGGCCTTTGGAGTGCAAAATTTATTTTGCGAAGGAAGGCGAAGTATACTTTATTCAATCGGAAAACACTATATATAAGCCATCATTCAACCAGAAACAAGCGATTTATAAAACAACAGATTGAGTTAATGACAATTGTGAAAAATTCGTTTATCCCCGTAATTCGTTGTACTTCCCTAAACACCATACAACACAAACGCGGCCCAATACGCTTCGCCATACCCAGCTTCAATAAACTCACGCTTGGTTGCCGTCAAGGCTTCAACTTGTCCGATTCCCATTTTCAGTTTGCGAAAAAAATTGAAGATAAAATCCGCTGTCACTTTATCGGATATCGACCACAAGGTGAGTAAGGTATTTTTATTGCCGGCGACATAAAACGCATAAGGCAATCCCATCACGCCTTCTCCACTTATCACTTCACCCACACCCGTTTCACAAGCCGACAATACCATCAAATCGCTCTTTAAATTATAGCCCGCCCACTCGCTGGCGGTGACATAACCATCAATCCCCGGTGGGTTATTGACTTGCCCTAACACAATTGAAGAGAGGGCTGGAACTTCGGTGCTGAGGTAGCCATGCGTTGAAAACACCAAATAACGATATTTGGCTAAAATGCCAAATTTATTAAGGCGTTGTAAATTCGCTTCAGTCGCTTCCGCTTGTTTATAAATACGCAACCGATGGGTTTTAAAGAAAAACAGGTTTTTTAACTGTTTCAGTTC
>QNEL01000470.1 GCA_003645185.1 Candidatus Parabeggiatoa sp. nov. 3 | reverse complement strand
GAGATGTTCAATCGTAGCGGTTATTGGGATTCTTTTTGTTCCATAACTACGAACAAAGGTGTCATCAACATCTACAAAAATAGTAATTGATTTGAGTTCGTTTGTCATATCGTTTACCTCTATTCAGTTAAAATAAATAGTCACACATCTTATCTATTTTTTAATTAGGGTTAGCACATTTCCATACATACAATAGGTTATTGTAGGTAAGGCATATCCAAAAAATAAATTATCCCAGTCGGTTTTGTAGGGGGCCGGTAACAGGTTTTTGTTGCCCACCATTCCCCTACTGATAATCCCTACAAAATGATGTTGATGTTGGTATGAAAAATCAATGCGTTATAATAATGTTATATTTTATCAAATCAATTCTTTACGGGTGCTTCAAAAGCTTTGATATGCAAAGTATAAATCATAGTCTATCCACCCCAATAGGCGTTGCCGTAGGCAGTGCAACTACCTTACAAGACGAAGCAAAAAAATCAATCAATTGATGGAACAAGAAGAAGTCGAAGAGGATGAATTATTGTCTGCGTTGGACAGTATTGATAAGGGCTTCAATTTGACTTTATCCAACTTAAAACGGGCTGCCAACTTAGTTAACCGTTTCAAACGCACCGCTGTGGATCAAACGTCTGATGAAGAGCGAGCATTTCATCTCCATGAGGTGATTAATGATATCATAAATACCTTACATAGCCATTTCAAAAAGACAGAGATTGAAATTGCGCTGGATTGTCCAAAGGCTTTAAAAATAGTCAGTCTGCCAGGCGCTTTGGAACAAATCATCACAAACTTACTCATGAATAGCCTCATACATGGTTTTAATCAGGGGCAAAATGCGGGTATTATTAAAATAAACGTGCAACTGAATGAAAACCACTTACACCTAGAATATTCTGACAACGGCAAAGGTATTGCCCAAGAAAACGTGGAAAAAATCTTTGAGCCCTTTTTTAGCACCTATCGCGCTCATGGCGGCAGTGGCTTAGGCATGTATATTTGCTATAATCTCATTACCACCCAATTGCAGGGTACAATCAGTTGTGAAAGTACCCTTGGTAAAGGCGTTGTTTTTCATATTGATTATCCAATATAACTCAAGAATAACTACAAGGATTGTATATATAGCGTTTCCCGTTTGAATAAAGTACAGAAAATTGAACCGCAAAATAAATTTGGAACAAAAGCGTTCGCACTCCAGCCTTAGCAAATAAATTTATAACAAGGGCATTCAAATTTAAAAACTTAGGTTCAACAAAGGAAAAACGCATTATGTTGACTCTACCTCACTATCAAATCAGCACTCAAATCTACGAAAGTGCTAACTCCCTCGTTTATCGGGGTGTACGAAAAAAGGATAATCAACCCGTTATCCTGAAAATGCTCAAAGAAGACTACCCCACTCCTTTAGCCCTCACCCGCTATCTGCAAGAGTATGAAATCATTCATGATTTGGATTTAGCCGGGGTTATTAAAGCGTATGATCTTGAAAAATATCAAAATACGCTCGTTATCATTTTGGAAGATTTTGGGGGAGAATCCCTAAAACAATTAATGGCAAATCAAACATTGACAGTAAAGGAATCTCTGCCTATTGCCATCCAAATCGCTGACAGTTTGAGCAATATTCACGCAGCCAATATCATTCACAAGGATATTAACCCGAGCAATATTGTTGTGAATGATTAGCCGCCAAATTTTATTTAGGGCGTAGCATGGACAAATTTGCCCAAACCTACCTAAAAGAAGCGCATTATCGCTATCAACAATGGGGTGCTTTTGCAAAAGTGGCGGATTTAGAAACCCGATATCCGCAATTTCTGGCCCCCAAAACGGCTAGTGCAATTCCAATGGATGCTATTATTTCAGCGACAAGGATGGCTTCAACTTCGATAAAAAGCGGTTCAGAATGGCTAGATTTAAACAGTCTCATGAAAGTCGCTCAAACCCTATCGGGAGAAATCGTTTTGAGCCGATTGCTTGAAAAAATGATGCGTATCGTGATTGAAAATGCGGGCGCTTCAATTGGTTTTTTGTTGCTTCCTCAACACAATAAGTGGTTTATCGAAGCTTTAGGGCAGTTTGATAGCAATGAAGTCAACGTGTTGCAATCTTTTTCCATTGAGAATAAAACTATTGCTAAAACGATTATTCAGTATGTGGAAAGAACACAAGAAAATGTCGTCTTGAATGATGCCAGCCAAGAAGGGCAATTTACCTGCGATCCGTATATTAAAAAACAGCGTCCCAAATCGGTGCTATGTACGCCATTGGTCAATCAGGGCCAACTCACCGGTATCTTATATTTAGAAAACAACTTGACGACAGGCGCATTTACCCCTGATCGTTTAGAAGTGCTAAAAATTATCTCCTCACAGCTCGCGATTTCGATTGAAAACGCGCGACTCTATCGAACCCTCGAACAAAAAGTAGAAGATCGAACTATCCAACTCGCACAAGCGAATGAAGAAATTACGGCTCTGAATGAACAACTTCAAGAAGAAAATCTTCGCATGAGTGCCGAATTGGATGTCTCACGCCGACTACAAAAAATGCTCTTACCTAGCGAGAAGGAACTTGAGGCCATTGACGGTTTAGACATCGCTGGCTTTATGGCACCCGCCGAAGAAGTCGGTGGCGATTATTACGACGTGCTTCAACACAACGGACGCATCTTGTTTGCGATAGGTGATGTCACCGGACATGGTTTAGAAAGTGGGGCCTTAGCTATTATGGTGCAATCATCAATCCGCACTTTGCTCGCCAATAATGAAACCGATCCGGTTAAATTTTTCAGCGCACTGAATCAAATGGTTTTTCACAACGTTCAGCGAATGAACGTGGGAAAAAGTTTGACATTGGCTTTAGTCGATTATATCGATAACCAACTCTATTTAAGCGGGCAACATGAAGAAATGATTGTCGTCAGACAGGGTAAATTAGAATTAATCGACACTGTGGATTTAGGCTTTCCTGTCGGCTTAGATTTCGAGATTGCTGATTTTGTGAATCAAGTCACCGTGCCATTGAATGCGGGAGATGTTGTGGTGCTTTATACCGATGGCATTACCGAAGCTGAAAATCGGTCGAATGAATATTATGGGTTAGAGCGATTATGTCAAGTTGTCCTTCACAACTGGCTTAGAAGCGCTGAGGAGATTCAACAAGCGGTGATTGATGAAGTGCGCCAATTTATTGGTGAGCAAAAGGTGTATGATGATATTACTTTGCTCGTGTTGAAGCAAAAATAATGTTGGAAAACCATGGCAATCCATTGTGGTTGCCCCTTTTAAGAAAACTCGATAACCAGGAATAAAAACGATGCTTACTCTATCATCTCAACAAGCGACTGAATTACTGCGCTACGCCAGAGAACAACTTTTCGTACAGTTTGGCTTGAAACAGGATAATACGGTTCTGCCGCCAACGGAACTGGATTCTCTTGATTTTCAAAAGCTTAACATAACCCTTCGCATAAAGGGTGTGCTTCGAGCGTCTATGTCTGGTAAAGGCGCTACCCTTACCGAAGCCGTTTCTAAGGCTATTCATAACTGTTTGAATGATAAACGCTTTTTAGGTGGGCCCGTTGTTGCCTCTGAGCTTGACAAAATTCATCTCGAACTCTGGGTTCAAGTTGACAAGCAACCTTTGGATAATACTCATCTTGATGAGATGAAAAAGCAATTCGAGTTAGGTGTTCACGGTATCGAGATTCGCAGAGACAATCATTATGCTTACTACAAACCCTCTGTCGCGATTACCAGCAACACTCAACGTTTGGAACGCTTACTTGAAAAGCTTTGCAAAAAAGCGCGTCTTAATCCGACTGATTGGCAGCTGGATAATGTCCTCATTCACAGAACACATTGGCTTCATTACATCGAACCGATGAAGGGTTCAAAAGAAGCGACTTCTTTATTCAGGTTGCGTTCACGCCGTGAAAGTGCCATTAACGCTGAAACGATATCGCAAGCCCTCTACCTGACGACTCGAAGACTCTGTGCGAGTCAACGAGCAGATGGCTCTTACAACTATATTTACAATGCTTATAAAGACACCTTCGATAACGAAGCATTTAACATGGTTAGAATGGCAGGTTGTGCTTATGCTGTGGCTCGCGCAAGTGATTGTCTCCCAGAGATTCAACCTGTGGCGGAAGCCAGCGCCGATAAAGCTATCCGATATTTGCTTGCTCTCTCTCATCCCATCAAAACGTCAAACGATGGGATTTTCATTGCTGACGGTACGACGCGCAAAAGAAGCCAACAGGGCAAATTGGGGACTTTGGCGCTCACACTGTTAGCACTCCAGTTTGGCCCTTTCAGTCAACGATTTGCAAATGAGAGAAAACAGTTAGTCAATTCGATTCTGTCTCTACAAAACACGGATGGTTCATTTCAATGCTATATTCCCCAAAAAGCGGATCCGATTAAAGGGCAAAATTTTTTTCCGGGTGAAACACTCCTTGCGTTGGGGCACGAATTTAAACACACTCAGGATCAGCGGATCATAGAAGCAGCCGAGAAAGCCTTTCCCTATTACCAAAAGTATTTTCAAACCGATCCGTCTACGGCTTTTGCACCGTGGCAAATAGATGCTTGGCGCGTTTTCCATGAAATCCAACAAGCCCGCAAGAACGATCAAAGCACAGCCTACGCGGAATTCCTTTTTGCTATGGTAGACTGGTTGTTAAAGTACCAATACACGGCAGACAATTCTCCCTGCAGTGACTACCTGGGTGGTTTTCGAGTCGGCAGTCTGCCAAGTATGTCCACCACTGTTTATGTCGAAGCCATCATTAGAGCTTGTCATCTCGCAGAGCAACTGGGTTTTGAAGAGAAAAGCAATCGTTACCGAGAGGCCGCTCGCATTGGGTTAGCGTTTAGTCTGAAACTCCAGCTAACAGAAGAAGAGTCATTCTTATTTTCACAACCAGAACTCGCTATTGGCGGCATCACCCACAATCTCCTCACCTTCCAAATCCGAAATGATTTCGATCAACATGGGATGACTGCCTTTATAGCGGCCCTTGAAACACCTTCCGTTATCACTCATCGTGATACATAAATCAAAATGTAGGGTGGGTAACGTGTTTTTGTTGCCGGCCCCATTTAAAATTATAATTTTCTCGTGGATGAAAAAGGTATAACCATGAAAACCGCCAATTTTAAGGAGTGGAGTTTAACAAAACTTGATAAAACCTTCGACTTGACTCAAATTCTATCTAGCGAATGTGGAGTGTTGCAAAGCTGGCAAGCGCGGGCGAAAACGATAGAACTCACTGAGTTTGAACAACAGATTTTATTAGATTTGCAAGCACCCTTAATTTGGGCTGGCAAAGCTTGGAATGAAACGGAGCTTGAAAATAAATTTATCAGTCCGCTGATCATGGCGGCTAAAATTGATGATCGCCAAATGGGGTATTTTTTGGAAAGAGCCTTATCCGGTATAGTGGGTGATTATACGCTTTCCGGTTTGGTAGATGGCATGATTGCAAAAGGATTGCGTGAGCCAGAGATTCCTTGGTTCTGTATGCACGAGTATAAGCGTAGTGTTGATAATGAAGGTAATCCTGATGCTCAAGCCTTAGCGGCTATGCTGGTGGCGAGAGAAAAAAACGCTAATCAAAAGCCCGTTTACGGATTATATATTGTGGGTAGTATTTGGAATTTTATGGTGTTGAATCTTGACAACAGCTACTGTGTCAGTGAAAATTATGATGCTTCTAACAAGGGCATTTTTAGTCTTTTTGGTATGATTAAAGCGGTGAAAGTGATTATTCAGGAAGAATATCTCCGTTTAGAGTGAGCACGGAGAAACGCACGATGAAACGCACGATGAGACGCACGGCAGTGCGTCTCTACATGATTCAGATTAAGAATGAATCAGTGTTCTATCAAATCTCAAATCACTCTTAAGTACTGAAGCACAAATAAACAGGTATTTTATCGCAAAGGGCAACCACAAGGGATTGCCCCTACAACCGCGCCCGTAGGGGCAATCCCTTGTGGTTGCCCCTCTTATGGTTGCTTCTAT
>QNEL01000469.1 GCA_003645185.1 Candidatus Parabeggiatoa sp. nov. 3 | reverse complement strand
TATATAGGGAGGGCTAAATTAGTCATCTCTTTTAAAATCAATTAGTTATATAATTTAAAAATGAAAATGGAAATGCTCCATAAGCTAGATAAGATAAGCTTTTATAGAGCGATAGCCCTAGGGATTTAACGGATTGGTGGGGTGGTGTTTTGAGCGTTTTGACTCGTTAATTGGAAAGCGCCAACACATCAAGCAGCGATATCCCCTGATCTGGTGTACTCAGTTTTTATTCTGTTAATTCTAATTCAGACAAATTAAGCTTTCTTCACAACATGAAAAAAAGAGTTTCTATCGAAACCAGTATTCCAAGCTTCTATTATGAAAATAGAACCGATGCGGCGGCAGTCGATCGTCGAGATTGGACACGTCAATGGTGGGATAATCACCGTCATGCTTATGAATTAGTGACCAGTCAAGCAGTCGTTGATGAATTAAATAACGGTGACTACCCTGATTCTAAAAGAAAAAATTGCATTGCGTTATTGGATGAGTTGACTTTTTTGCCAATTGAAGTGGAAACTGCTGTTCAAACTTATTGACAACATAAGCTAATGCCAAATAATACTACTGGAGATGCCTTACATCTTGCCGTTGCATCGAACCATAAGTGTGATATATTGCTTTCTTGGAATTGCAAAAATTTGGCGAATGCCAATAAGTTTACGCATATCAGATATGTCAACAATCTCTTATCGCTGTATGTGCCTATTTTGATTACACCGCTTGAATTATTAGGAGAAAACCATGATTAAAGAGCCTACCTTAGAATGTATTTGGGAAGCACGTCGTCGTATTTATGCTAAATGTGATAATGATCCGGTTAAACTAGTTCAGTATTATATAGAGCGCCAAAAAGAAAATCCAGAACGCTTTAGCTCATCGCAAATAGCAGCCCCTAAACAACAAGTAAGCCAACAAGCGTAAATTGATGGATTAAATTGTCTGAATCAGAATATTTTATTTCGCTGATCTCGTAAGTTTCAGGATGAGTTCATTGGAAGTCTAGTACAGCGGTTCAGGGGATATCGCAGCTTGGTGCAAGGGCCTGGATAGAACGTGCAACCGATAATCCGTGTTTTATGCTATCGAATGGAAAAAACCACCACATCAAGCAGCGATATCCCCGGTTCCAAAGTACTCGGTTTTTATTCTTTAATCCAGTGAATCCTGATTCTGACGTGATAGGATTTTCAGGATGAGTTTGAATTTGATAATTGATATTTGAATGATAGGAAAAATATCATGCGTTTAACCATTGAAATAGAACAAGAAGAAGACGGCCGTTGGTTAAGTGAAGTACCACAGATACCGGGTGTTATGGTTTATGGCAATAGCCAACAAGAAGCGATTTTAAAAGTTCAATCTTTAGCACTTCACGTATTAGCTGATAAATTAGAACATGGAGAAACTTTGATAAACATGGACACATTCTTTTCAGTGGTAGTTGCATGAGCCTGTGGACTTCAACTAAAGCGAGACGTGTATTAGCAGCATTATTAAGGATTGGTTGGCGTATAAAACGACAAAAAGGTTCGCATCGCACCCTTTCACGCCCTAGCTGGCCTGACTTTGTATTCGCCTTTCACGATGGCGAAGAGGCCCTCGGATGTTATCCCGTATTGCTAAACGAACTGGTCTAACACCTGACGATTTATAGCGTTCATTGGAAGTTTAGTACTTTGGCTCTGGGGATATCGCTGCTTGGTGGCGATGTGTTTTGAGAGTTTTTGAGAGTTTTTAATTTACCCTATTAATGGAAAGAACCACCACCTCAATCCGTTGAATCCTCTGAGCCAAAGTACTCACTTATATAGGAGGAAAAACAATGGGTGAAGTAGTTGTTGATATTGCATTGGAAAACTTTCTTGATCGTATTTTGATGTTAGAAAACAAATTAACCGCTGAAAAAGTGCGTAAACATCAGATGTCTGCACTGGTTGACACAGGCGCAGTCATGCTCTCCTTGCCTCAAGACATCATTGAAAAACTAGGGTTAAACCAAGTGCGTAAAGTCATCGTCACTTATGCCGATGAACGCCGTGAAGAGCGAGATGTCTTTGCAGCAGGTAACGAAAAAATTGGTGATCGCCCTCTGGTTACCGAGGCAATATCAGGGCCACCATTAAGCGAGGCCTTAATTGGACAGGTTATTTTAGAAGAACTCGATATGTTGGTAGATTGCCAAAATCAAACACTGTTACCTCGTCCAGAATCACCAGTCTATCCCTCTTTAAAAATGAAATAGCAGTGCAGCGGTTCAGGGAATTTAAAGGATTGGTTTCGACTTGAGGGCATAATACTTCATTCGAGGCGAAGAGGTCAAATTATGAGAGTGATTGATTGTCGTATTGAAAACTTGCCAATAACTGAACTGTTAAGACTGGCAATAAAAGAGCATTTATTCCTGCAAGATTCAAAAGGGCAAAAATTTGTTTTAGCTCCAGTAGATGATTTTCAGCAAGAAGTTGAATTATTGGGGAATAGTGAACGATTTATGGATTTTTTAGAAGAACGTTCAAAAGAAAAGGCAAGATATTCACTTGAAGATGTCAAAAGAAAATTAGATTTATAAGCGGTGGTGAAGAATCGTAGGCTGGGCAGAGCGATAGCAACGAGCAACCCACCATTCAACGATCCAACATTCCACTTTCTCATTATTTTCTGGAACTGATCTTGCTGAGCTTAGTCAGTGATAAAAAATAACTTCCCAAATACCTTTTGAGTTTTTCATAATGACTACTATAACATAGCCATTATTTAGGGAATTTATTTCTTATCGCTCACTTAGTTACTGCGTTTCTGATTCAGACAACTCAGCACAACAAATGATTTAAATGAATAAAATAGGTATTAAGCCAGTGCTGAAGCTGCGGGCGCTGATTATTTTTGTACGTGTGATGACAAATTTTTGAAAAAAGCGAAAAAATTTAAAGGAATACCTCAGTCCAAGAATAATGCGGAACGGGATTTGTGATTTGAATATTTAGAGGGATGGTGGGCAAGCGTTTGGTTCGATTTTGGGACAATATTTAATTCAGTGTCGCTAAGCGATCCCACCCTACGACCTACTCTATGCACAGAAGTTTTTAAGTTTCGCGCCAAAAGTGAGGCTCAAAAAACTTTTTTTGCTGTTTGATTTTTAAATGATTTTAAATTCGCACGTCATTCGAGTAACTATTTCCAGCAAAGCGCATCGACGCGGAGAATGAGAAAAAATTGATTAAAGGCTTAGACAAGCCGGCTTGTCTCAAGCTCGCTTCGAGCCGAAGCGGCTCTGCGTGAGCCGACCGTTTGTTACAAATGATTTGTGTGCATAGAGTAGCCCTACGACTGGTATGAATAAAATTGAAACGATGACTATTATGCGCTATTTTCTCTTTTCCATCATGACGTTCAATTTGATTTGGCTACCTTTAGTACAAGCCACTACGGATTGCGCGACTCAAATAGAGATTCCAGAAAAGGAATGTAAAACATTATTATCACTGTTTAATAACACGACAGGTGCGGGCTGGTTTGATATTTTCAGTGGGGGTTGGAATATCACGAATACGCCATGCAGTTGGACAGGTGTCACTTGTCGTGATGGGCATGTTGTCGCTATTGAGAGACAAAACAATGGCTTAAATGGCTCCCTTCCAGATTTAACCGATTTAGGCTATTTAGAAAAGCTTGATTTGAGCCATAATCAGCTTAATGGTTCCATTTCACCGGCCAATTTGCCTAGCAGTTTGCAAGCCCTTTCTTTAGACGATAATCAATTAAATGGCGAAGCGCCGGATTTAACGACGTTTACTGATCTCAAGAGCGTTAATTTTGGTGATAATGCATTAACGGGCACAGTACACTTGCCGCCCTCTCTCACATCAAAGGGGCTTACGGGTACGGCACAATTTTCAGAGAGAAGTTACCGCGTTAATGAAGATGAGGGCATATTGATGGTGAAAGTCAAACGGGTTGGGGGCGATGAAGGCAAAATCAGTGTCAATTATGCGATATGGAGTGAGTCAGCTAAAGCGGGTAGTGATTTTGAGTTCGCAGAAGGTTCTTTAATTTGGATGGATGGAGACAAGGGTGACAAAACTTTTGCGATTACGATTACTGATGATACAACTGTAGAAGGTAATGAAACCATCATTGTTAGTCTGAAGGAGGTTGACGATATCCTAGATACGGTGAAGGTAACAATTGTTGATAATGATTCCATTATTGTTCAGCCACCTCCTGAATCACAACAATCCTTTTCCCGTCAATTTTATGCACCTGTGTGTTCTATGAATCGTTCATCAATCAACAGTGTTTGTATCGCGCAGAAAAAAACCTTCCCTTGCAACGTGACGATTGAGGAAGAGGCCAGTATTTCTCAAGCGGTTTTTGAATGCGATGCTGAAAATAAAGGATTGCTGTCTAATTCCACTATCAAAGCTGGCGCAACAGTACGGGGTGGCATGTTAAGCGGCTATATTATTAATGAGGGTATGCTTGCTGACTTTGATTTTCGGGGAAGATCAATAATAGGCGGTACGTTATCAGGCACGATTACCAATAACAGCAAAGTAGAGGGTTGGTTTGAAGATGTGCATTTAGCCCCCAATACACATATTAATGGTGGTATACTTAAAGGTGAAATCACTGGTGATGTTGATGCGCCGGCACTCTTGGAAAATTTAGAAATTAAAAGCGATGCAAAATTATTGGGCGTGATCATTGGTGAAAATGTTCACATTTCGGATCATGTGGTATTGGGTGAAGGTGTAGAGAGGCAATCAACAGAATAAATCAGCGGGATGGTGGGAAAGCGAGTAAGATACATTTAATTTATATATAAAAAAATTTAAACAAAATTGTCAGGCTATCTATATAAATCAATGACTTAGGTATTATAAGAGAAAGTCTAATTGATTGTCTAAAGGTGAACAAAAAATGGTTCAATTTTCGCTACCTAGCAATGCTGTCGTTAAAAAGGGTAAAGCACAGAATCAAATTGGTAATGCTCAACACGTCAAAAAAATCAGTATTTATCGTTACAACCCGGTTCAGGCTGAAAATCCGCGCTTGGATACCTACGATGTCGATTTAGATAATTGTGGGCCGATGGTATTAGATGCCTTGATCAAAATCAAAGATGAAATCGATCCTAGCCTCACTTTTCGCCGTTCTTGTCGTGAAGGGATTTGTGGCTCTTGTGCTATGAATATTGATGGTACGAATACGCTGGCCTGTACTAAACCGATTGCTGATATCAAAGGGCAACTCAAGATTTATCCTTTACCCCATACGGCAGTGATTAAAGACTTAGTACCCGATTTAACGCATTTTTATGCTCAATATGCTTCGATCAAGCCGTGGCTAGAAACCCAAACACAGCCGCCGCCTGATCGTGAGATATTGCAATCAAAAACGGATCGCGCTTTATTAAACGGTTTATACGAATGTATTTTATGTGCCTGTTGTTCAACCAGTTGCCCAAGTTATTGGTGGAATGGTGATCGCTTTTTAGGCCCTGCGATTTTGTTGCAAGCTTATCGCTGGATTGCAGATAGTCGTGATGAAATCACTGGAGATCGTTTAGATAATCTCGAAGATCCATTTCGTTTATATCGTTGTCATCGGATTCTCAATTGTACCAATACTTGTCCTAAAGGTTTAAACCCGAGTAAAGCGATAGTCGAAATCAAAAAACTCTTAGTACGACGACGTTGAACAGTGAGCAAGGTGTTTTCCACCTATCAGTTTGTCAAAAGTACTAAGGATAATGGATTGTTTTCATTCACCGGGTTTCATCCAATGGTTTCTTTGTTATACATCGTGGGTTCGTAGAGACGCGATGCTTCGCGTCTCAGCAATATATAGGAGTTCAGATAAATATTTTAGCCCAAACCTGACAGGTTTTGAAAACCTGTCAGGTTTTTATCGCTCAACATTTTTCTGAAGTCGGCCGCGATAAATCGTGCCATGCTTTAATCAGTTTATAAGTTGCCCAAGTTGCCCAAGGCCAACTATAAAACTATGAACGTCTGAATTTGTGAACAAAACTATAAAAATGAACAGC
>QNEL01000468.1 GCA_003645185.1 Candidatus Parabeggiatoa sp. nov. 3 | reverse complement strand
CATCTCCCTTCAATTGCTGGAGCGCACTCGCACACAGCGATTCCCTTGGTGCGTAGTAATGTATTTTGGTATTGGGAGGCCCGTAAGATGAAAATTTTCGCATCATTCACTTTTCCGTATTGTATAGTTATAAAATAGAACGCTGATTTGACTGATTGTCATGATTAACACTGATCAAAATCTGGATTGAACAATCAAAAAAAATCAGCGTTTCACGCAAAAGTTTTTGCGCGCAAAAACTGTATTTCACGCAAAAGTTTCGCTTCGCGAAACTTCTTAAGTGAAATTTAGCTTCGCGCACCGAAGGCTCACGCAAAAGTACAGCGAAGCGAAACTTCTTAAGTGAAATGTGAAAATCATGACAATCAGTCTCATCAGCGTTCTATTCGATATTTCAAAAAATGTTAAAGCAATAATACCCATTTCTAAATTCGCTGAACACATTAAACAACATAACTCATTGATTTTTATACGGTATTGACTTGTAGGGCATGACTCATGCAAAAACAAATCGCAATCTCAGTCAAAATGCTGGGCAAAAAACGCCCTGTTTTAGAAAATGTGTCAATTCAACTCCCTGACGAATTGAGTGACAGTACTACCCTTTCTCAACTCATTGAACTCATTGTTCGCCAACAAGTCGCGCACTTCAATCAAAACAGAGAAGGCGACAATGTGCTTCGTTACCTCGACAGTTCACAAATCCAAGCCATGAAAAAAAGGGGTAAAATTGACTTTGGATCGGTGTATAATACTCAAAAGGCTGACGTAGAAAAAGCCGTCCAAGATGCACTGCAAGCTTTTGAAGATGGTTTGTATTTCGTTTTTATTGATAACGAAAAAATTGAATCTGTAAGTGAGCAAATTGAGTTAAAACCCAATGCCAAATTGCTTTTTCTACGTCTTGTCGCCTTAACCGGCGGTTATTTTTAATAGGATATCAGTAGGTTAACAAAGAATAGAACGCTGATGATGCTGATTGTCATGATTGGCGCTGATTTTGTTAAGCAGTCCCTCATAATCAGTGTTTTTAATCAGTGTTAATCATGACAATCAGTCAAATCAGCGTTCCTACTAGACTATAGTCATGAACTGGGTAGTTTATATTACTAGGATAACAACATGATTTCAAGAGAAGAAGCCCAAAAATACCTAGAACAGCACAGAATAAAAAATCTGAATAAGAAACGCATTCATCAACTTTCAGAATTGTCTGAGGAATCAAAACACTTAGGATTATTGATTTTGAATCAAACCAAAGTGGCAGGTTCAGACTCATGGGAAAAAACGGAGAAACGAGAACAGGAACTCAAGCAATTCATCAAAGGTGTGTCAGATGATTTATGGGATGAAAAATATTTCCCCGTTTTAGAAGCCCTTTTTGGTGAATTGGCTGGATACGTCAAACAGGCTTGGAAAATGCAAACCGGGTTGATGTACCAAGCCAGTATGTACAGGCGTTCATTTCGTTCACCCAATAATCCCTTGCTAACACTTGATAAAAAGATCGATTGGTTGATGGGGCTTCCCGATATGCTGGTTTACGATTTTAAAATAACCGAGTATGCCCGTTACGTTGCTTACATTGATAGGTACTACCGACAATACAGCTACTTGCTTGCTGCCGCTATCAACTCTGGTACGGATGACGGAAACGCCGTTTTGCAAATCCTCCTCGACACCGTTTATGGCCGAGATGACATCGCCAGTGTGTCTCGCGACGGTATCAAAGCCTTGTTATTGTCAAACAATACAGCGGGATACGAAGCCGTCGAAAAACTACTGATTTCCGCACAAAGACAGGAAGGCTTGCGACAAACGGTGCTAGAATGCCTAGATGAAACCCATCCCAACGCGCTCAAACGCATGATGAAGCTCATTATCAACCACAAACTGGCCCGTTTTAGTTCGGTCGTTCGGGCTATTGATGTGTGGTTTGGCTTTGGCTGGGATAGCGAGCGAGAAAAAGCGATTTACAAAGTGTTGGAAAACGGTTTGCAGTTCTTGGAAAATCCAGAAACCATACCCGCTGCATTGGATAATCCCGATAACCTGATCGTCTTTACCGCACTTTGGGCATCGGGCGTTCAGGATATTGAGCAGACTTTCCCTTTAGTCGAAAAAGTGCTGGAAAATCAAAACGTCGATAAAAAAGTGATGGGGTTATATTTTCTGCAACAAACCGATATTCAGAAAGAGAGGCAACGCCTAGCTTGGCCTTGGCTAGAATACGATAACCTGAAAGTCGCCAGTCTCGTTTTGCAGAATCTCGCACGCATTTCTGAAGAGGATTATCCCGATGTCTTCACAAAACTAGAATTATTATTGAAGCGTGTGCCTCAAAAAGGTATGACTTATGAAAGTCAAGCGTTTTCCTGGCTCAATCTCAGCATTAATCGCGATGACGTGTTCCGTTTGATGCTCAATGTGAGTAAGCATAATCATCCTGAACGCATTATTCCGTATCTTGAAGAAATGGGCCTGAGTAAGCGCGAAAATGCGGCTCAAATTTTGTTTGATAGGAAACAGTATAGCCCAGCAATCAGAAATGCTGTTTTCACTTTGTTGGGAGATCGGGGTGAATATGTCAGAAGGCAAGCTTTTAAAGCCGTCAAAAAATTGAAAAAATTGGAAGAAGAGGAAATTCTGCGAGTGGAAGCCCTTTTAGGGCAAAAAGCAGCCGATTTGCGAAAAGGCTGTATCACCGCATTATTGCAGCAAAATGACACGAAAATCAAACACAGTGCGGAAAGATTATTGTTTGCCAAAAAGGCCCCACAGCGTTTAGCGGGCTTGGATATCCTGCTGCAAATGAAAAAGCGTGGCATGCCAGCCGTCGGAAAACTCGCTCAGGAATATGCCGACAAGGCCAAAATCTCTGTCAAGGAACAGATTCTGCTTGATGACATTTTGTCTGATGAACAAGAAGAACGCTCTTTAGACGATGCCTTGGGCTTGAACAATCCCAATGAACTGTGCCATTCACCTAAACCCGAAAAACAGATTGATTTAAGTTTGGATTTGGAGAAGGCGAGAAAAGAACTACATAAACTGGATGAGTTGTTTGAGGAAAACAAGGATTACGAATATACCGTTGAATCTGGATATCGCGATTCGACTAGGCTTGAACTCATTGGGAACCATTTTCCTGCGATTTATAATGTGAATAAAGGTGACAAAGCAGCCTTTACAAAACTGCCGTTGAGCGAAGTGTGGAAAAAATGGTGGGAAGAGAGCGAATTGGACATTTTTGATGTGACTAAACTTTCAGTATCATTTTGGAGATATGGTTATAGTCAGCACGACATTGATGATACAAGCTCGCATTGGATTAAGGAAGTTCTCAAGAAACATTATGTCAGTGATGACATTAAAAAGAAGCTTAAATATCCACGACAAATCACGACTCTTTTTGATTGGATAACGACAATTTGGTTTTCCGAAAAAGTCGTTGACTTTTTACTTGATGCCACTGAAACGCTCTTTGCTTCCATTCCTGAAGCCAAAACATGGCGTGCAAATTATTATTTAATACGATGGGAAAAAACTGCCATTAAAGCTTACGATGACGAACAGGCAAGAGCTTATTGGACAGATAAGCAAAAAATACGCTTATGGCACTTGCTGAATTGGAAATACTTGTCCGCCAAAAAGAAGACGGGAGACTATCAACCACCATTGCGCCTTTATCTGGATGCGGTAACACTTGGCGAAGCAAGCGAAAGCGACATTTTTGATAAAATCATGCATTCCAATATTATGCGTGAGTTGACTAGGCATAAACGCAGTGAATTGTTAGAACAATACGACTTTCAGGAACCTATTGTTATCCAATGCCGTGATCGGGTGTTGGAGATTGAATTAAAGCGTGGAGACAGCAATACCTTAGCCACCCCGTTAGCCGTGCAAATACAATCCGTGCCGGGTATAGGCTATTTGATTAAGATATTGAACGCGCTGGGTGAAGAAAGCCTACAACGCGCTTATATTCATGAAGACACTAAACGATCCGTTTTAAGTCATCTGTTGAAAGTGTCACATCCTGAAAAAGCGGATAGCCAAGAAACCTTTAATCAAGCCATCAAGGCAGCCGGAATCGCAGAACAACGTTTGCTAGAAGTCGCTGTTTCTGCCCCAGCCTGGGTAGTTTTCGTAGAAAACTATTTGCATTGGCAAGGTTTGGAAACAGCGGTTTGGTGGTTCCATGCTCACACCAAAGAATACGCTTATCAAGTAGAACAGAAATGGGAAAACGCGATTAATCGCTACACGCCATTGAGTGTTCAAAACTTGGTAGATGGCGCTGTAGATGTTGACTGGTTTAAACAGGCCTATAAAACCTTAGGCAAAAAGCGTTGGAATAGTGTTTATGCCGCGGCCAAGTATACGGCCGATAGTGGTGGGCATCGGCGGGCACAACTTTTTGCCGATAGTATGCGGGGAATCAATACGATTACCTACACCATGCAGCGGATAAAAGAAAAACGCAATCAAGACTATGTGCG
This sequence comes from Candidatus Parabeggiatoa sp. nov. 3, assembly GCA_003645185.1. Taxonomy (GTDB): domain Bacteria; phylum Pseudomonadota; class Gammaproteobacteria; order Beggiatoales; family Beggiatoaceae; genus Parabeggiatoa. The sequence continues at coordinate 1,570 of QNEL01000468.1, read as the reverse complement.
TGCGATGGGGTTGATTCCTTTGAGTAAACGCAATGCGGAAAAAGAGGTATTGAAACGCTATCAATTGGCTAACCGGTTTTTGAAGGAAAGCAAACAATTTGGTTCTCAACGCCAGACAAGCGAAGCCTTGGCTGTTAGAATTGCTTTGGAAAACTTAGCACGCACAGCCGGTTTTTCAGATACCCTTCGTTTGACTTGGGCGATGGAAAGCAAGGAAACGAGCGAGATTCTGGCTAAAGCAAAACCGCTGACTTTTGATCAAATCACGATTTCTCTTGCCATTGACGATCAAGGTAAAGCCCATTTGGTAGTGGAAAAAGCAGAGCAGAAGCTGAAAAGCATTCCCGCAAAGTATCGTAAAAATCAGGCCGTTAAACAGTTGCAAGAACACAAACAAACGCTTGTCAACCAATATTCGCGTGCTAAACGCGCTTTAGAAGAAGCCATGAACCGAGGCGATGAATTTTCCATGAAAGAAATTCAAGAGCTTTCACAACATCCGGTGGTTTCACATCTCTTAAAAAACTTGGTTTTGGTGGTATCGAGCGAAAAGGGTTTAAAAATGGGTTTTCCTGATACGACGGGCCAACACCTGATTTCAGCGCGCCACAAAAACGATCCACTTGTCGAAGAAGATAAGATTCGTATTGCCCATTGTGTGGATTTGGAAAGTGGGGGAGCGTGGAGCGACTATCAGCACGACTGCTTTGTCAATAAACGGGTACAGCCCTTCAAACAGATTTTTAGAGAATTGTATCTGCTCACGGCGGATGAAAAGGCGGAAAAATCCGTTTCTAGGCGTTATGCAGGGCACCAAGTTCAACCGAAAAAAACGGTAGCTTTACTGAAAAGTCGGGCTTGGCGGGTAGATTACGAAACGGGTTTACAAAAAGTGTTTCATCAGGAGAATTTGGTTGCCACGATTTATGCGATGGCTGACTGGTTCACGCCAGCCGATGTGGAAGCGCCGACTTTGGAAACGGTACAATTTCTTGATCGCAAAACGTGGAAAAAAGTGGCCTTCGAGAAAATAGAGGCCCGCATTTTCAGTGAAGTCATGCGTGATATCGATTTAGTGGTTAGCGTAGCTCATGCTGGCGGTGTTGATCCCGAAGCCAGCCATTCCACTGTTGAAATGCGTTCGGTTTTGATAGATGAAACGGCCAAATTGTTAGGCGTGAACACTGTGCAGCTTCAAAAAAACCATGCGATGATCACAGGAGAAATCTGTCATTATTCTGTGCATTTAGGTAGCGGTGTGGTACATCGCCAGCCGGGTGGCTATATTTCCATTTTACCGGTTCATTCCTCTCATCGTGGCCGTTTATTCCTGCCCTTTGCTGATGATGATCCTAAAACAGCCGAAATCATGTCCAAAATCTTGCTGCTTGTGAATGACAAGGAAATCAAGGATCCGACTATTTTGCAGCAATTGCATGGTTAAGGGCTAATAAGTACTGAAGCATAAATTTTCGTGTATTTTGAAATGGGGCAACCACAAGGGATTGCCCCTACGCAATGCCATGTAGGGGCAATCCCTTGTGGTTGCCCTTTGCGCTAAAATATCTGT
>QNEL01000467.1 GCA_003645185.1 Candidatus Parabeggiatoa sp. nov. 3 | reverse complement strand
CCCTACATTGATCTAATTGGTGGGCAACATAAACACGTTACCCACCCTACATTGATCTAATTGGTGGGCAACATAAACACGTTACCGGCCCCCTACATTGATTGGTGGGCAACATAAACACGTTACCCACCCTACATAATACGAAGAGGTGGGCAACATAAACACGTTACCGGCCCCCTACATTTGATTGGTGGGCAACATAAACACGTTACCCACCCTACATTTGATTGGTGGGCAACATAAACACGTTACCCACCCTACATTTGATTGGTGGGCAACATAAACACGTTACCGGCCCCCTACATTTGATTGGTGGGCAACATAAACACGTTACCGGCCCCCTACATTGATCTAATTGGTGGGCAACATAAACACGTTACCCACCCTACATAATACGAAGAGGTGGGCAACATAAACACGTTACCCACCCTACATTGATCTAATTGGTGGGCAACATAAACACGTTACCCACCCTACATCTCGCCCCTACATAAATCCATAATATATAGCGTTTCCCGATTGAATGAAGGGTAGTGTCTGCCCTTTGTGAAATTATTGAACTGAAAATCTATCAACAAAATCCCTTAATCTGATAAACTAAAAATATGAGCAAAAAATCTCCATTTTTATATCTATTATTAATAATCGCTTTGATGCTGATAACGATTGGCAGTTTTGCATTGTTGCCACTGTTTAAAAAAGAAACGCTTTCAGTCACGCAGCAGCATTCTGCCGAGATTCAAATCAAGACGGCTTCTTTTCCACGCGAGTTACGTGATACAGGGGGTAATACGCTGATCATACCTTCTCGCCCACGACGTATTGTTTCGCAGACGTTGGCTACTGATGAGATTTTACTGGCTTTATGTGCCCCTTCTCGCATTGTGGCATTGAGTCGTTTGGCACGGGATATTAAATACAGTAATGTCGTTGAAAAAGCACAAATGGTTGGGCAAGCTGGCGATAATGTTGAACAGATTTTAAGTTTTCAGGCGGATTTGATTTTTATTGCCAGTTATAGTCGTGCAGAAACGGTTGAGTTATTGCAAGCGACGGGTGCGCCAGTGTTTCGTTTTACACATTTTCAGGGCTTGGCTGATATTCAAAATAATATCAAAACGATTGGCTACGCGATTGGTGAAGAACAAGCGGCGGCTGCACTGATTGCAGAAATGAATCAGGATATCGAAGCGATTCGTGCGAGTATACCGACTGATATTGAACCAAAGCGTGTGATGTCATATAGTTTAGGCTATACCGCGGGCAGTGAGACGACTTTTGATGATATGCTCAAGATTGTCGGCGCGATTAATGTCGCGGCTGAACAGGGTATTGAAAAACATACTTTAATTAGCGATGAACAGATTTTGGCTTGGCAACCGGATTTTATTGTCACTCATGCAAGTCGGGGTGAATTTGATCAAGTACGTCGCCAACTCAATGAACATCCGGCTATTGCGGCAAGTGAAGCGGCCCAAGCGGGGCGAATTATTGTGATTGATAATCGCTATTTCTTGGGCGTTTCTCAATATATTGTTAAGGGTATCAAGGCCTTAGCTTCAGGAATGTATGATTCTGTTGAACAGTGATTCATTTTGTCAGATTTAATCTCACGCAAAGGCGCGGCAAGATCCAAGTGGTCACTTTATTATCTCTATTTTGAGGAACCCTTAGTGGCACCACAAGCTGATGAATTTTATGCTGGTTATTAGCGATGTCATTATCAGAACCGCAAAATTGTCGTCTATTGGGGAAGTTGGCGTATCAAGCAAAGAGGAACTTGCACAACCCATTCGTCTTTCACGCAAAGCTTTTGAGATATTTAAATCTACTTGGGCTGGTGTCAGTGACGAACATAGCGCTCTGTTGTTTCTTGAATCTCTTGCGCTGAATGATGAACGATGAAAATCGCTCTCTAACTTGGCACGGCACCTAACCTATTTTGTAAGCATAGCATAATATTATTGTGATGTATCATTTTTGCTATTATATACGGTTAAGCGTAGGGGCAATCCTTTGTGGTTGCCCTTATGTCATTTTTCAGGTTTTGCTCCGCGAAACTTTTGCATGAAATTGATTTGAATCAATCCCATTCAACAATCCCAGTATGAACCGCTACTTGTAGAACAATCCACTACACAGATTAATGAGACAATCATGAACGATGATATCCGGGATAATTATACGGCCCCGATGCTGCTCATCTGTACTCAAAATCACGATAAAGTCGCTAGTATTTAGCCAGTTGGAGTGCAAAATTTATTTTGCGAGTTGGAGTGCAAAATTTATTTTGCGAGTTGGAGTGCAAAATTTATTTTGCTTGCAGCCAAGATTGGATAATGACCTTTTTTTGGGAATGCGCCCCATTGTCCACCCGACACCTCATTCTCAGATGGTGGTGACTAACCGAAAAAGTTGATTTGCCATAAGCAAAAGCTTTTTTAACCCTGGAACAAATTGATGAAGTGGATGTGACGACATTGTCTAACAATCGTACAACGGATTGATGTTGAAGTGAATGACAATCATTATCCATTGAACTATTGAACATTTAAACATGATAATTATTTTTTGAATAAGACTTGTTATTTGGGGCATTTGTTGATATGATGCGCGCTCTTTTGGAGAGGTACCGAAGTGGTTATAACGGCACCGACTCGAAATCGGTTGGTTCCAAACGGGGCACGCGGGTTCGAATCCCGCCCTCTCCGCCATCTTATCCATTCCTTCAACGCAAACTAAAGTTGGAACGTAAAAAAGCAAACTAAAATTTGCACTCCAAAAAGCAAACTAAAGTTTGCACTCCAAAAAGCAAACTAAAGTTTGCACTCCAAAAAGCAAACTAAAGTTTGCACTCCAAAAAGCAACCTTTCATAAATCCTTGTTTTTTCAAATTCAGTCTAATAATATTGTTCGTGATCGCATAACGCATGATTGCATATAATACTGAACGCCTGAACAATTTGAATGATGAAATTTTTCCTTTACAGCTTCTTTCTACTTTTTATACTCTCAAGCATTAGCCTTATTGGCTGTTATTTGTGGGTAAATGTTCAAACACAAAATCGTCTTTATGCTGATATTAATGCGGTGCCGAATCAAAACGTCGCGTTACTACTTGGCACGGTGAGACGTTTACGCCATGGCAGTATTAATCGCTATTTTCAATATCGTATTAATGCTGCGGTGCAACTTTATCATGCGGGTAAAATCAAACATATTATTGCCAGCGGCTCGAATCATACAAAATCTTACAATGAACCGCTGGATATGAAAAAAGCTCTGATGGCAGGGGGCGTACCCGTTGAGGCGATTACACTGGATTATGCCGGTTTTCGTACTTTAGATTCAGTTGTTCGTTGCAAAGAAATTTTTTCGCAAGACAAGGTGATGATCATTTCACAAGCGTTTCATAATGAGCGTGCTATTTTTATTAGTGATTATTATGGTATTGAAGCGATAGGTTTTAACGCTAAAGATGTGCCTCTGAGTGATGATTTAAAAACACCGATTCGAGAATATTTTGCCCGTTTGAAAGCGGTATTAGATTTATATCTGTTAAAAACGCAACCCAAATTTTTGGGTGAAAAGGTTGATATTTTGATTTAGTATCCAGAATTTATTCGTATTGATTTCTGTGTGTTGTGTTTAAAACAAAGCCCTTACCACCTATCAGTTTTTTTAAGTCATTGAATATCAATCTAAAATCCAGAGTACAAGGCATTGAAGCGATGAATGTCACAAAGGGCAGACACGTCGGTATGCCCCTACATCAGGCCGTAGGGGGCTGCCCTTGCGTGTTCGCCCTTTTCTGAACCTCTATATTTTTTAGAAATTGATAGGTGGTAAGAAACAAAACCGAAATGACTTCCCTTTACAACTGGAGCAATATAATGCGATTAAAACCATGCTTTATACAAGGTAAATGGCAACCCTGCCAATTCATTTCCTCATTCGTCTGGTTGATTGGACTTTTTGTGCTTGTCGGCACTGCTGCCGCACAACCTGATGATGTCATTAGCCGCTACTATTATAGCGGCACTATCGGCAAAAAAAGTCCGATACAAATGGAGTTACAAGTCAAGGACGAAATGGTTTCTGGCCACTATTATTACAATCGCTTTGGTAAGCCCTTATCGCTCAAAGGTTCGCGCAGCGAGATTGAAGAGCGTGATCCAAAAAACCGTTATACTGGCCAGTTTAACGGCAAGGTGGCTGTGCCGCACAAAATCTTTGAAGGCCACTGGTCAAAACCTAATGGCAGGACACAACTGCCCTTCAAACTGAACAAGGTAGCCGAGTACCTCTTTTCAAACACACGGCAAGGTGAAACGCTAGAAGTCTCTTTGAGCTATCCCTACTTTTTGTCCACCTCTCCAGCATGGCGAGAAATCAATGATGCGTTGCTCAAATCCATTAAGCAATACCCTCTTGAATTTATCACAGAAGCGCGTGCCTTCCATGCCGAAACAGATCAGCGATTTTATTGGTTCCAGCAAGTGGATTTATCAATTGAGTACTATTCAGAAACCCTGGTTAGCCTTTTGGGTAAAAACCATGAATACAGCGGTGGGGCGCATGGGAACTTTTATTATCAGTCCAGCAATTTTTGGATTCAGGACAATCAGGCGATTCTCTTAAAACTGTCTGATCTGTTTTTACCCGGTTACAAGACACGGCTTTCCAATGAATGCCTCAAATCGCTACGAGAGCAAGGTGCGAGTGATGTTGTCAATGGTGACATCACGGGTTTTAAAGAGGAAGACTTAAGTCGATTTTCAATCACGCCTCGGGGCTTAACCGTTTATTTTGATCCTTATGCCGTTGGCGCTTATGCACAAGGTTCGTTTTCCGTTACGATACCCTATCGAAAATTGAAAAACGTGATTGATCCTGAAGGACCATTGAAAGGTTTTGTGAAATAAAGAGGGCAACCATAAGGGATTGCCCCTACAAGCACAATATTGTAGGGACAATCCGTAGGCTTGTTCCTTTAATGCTTGCTAACCAATACAAATCATTTTGCACCTGTGAAGCGTTTTTAAATAACCCTTTGAAGAAAATCACGCTCATGTCTTCTCAAGTTGCCATTCAAATACCGCCCTTTTTTGAACAATTAAATCAATTCATTCTCACCAATAATCACAACACTTCACAACTCACTCAATTCAAAAATGAGGCCAAAAAATACGCTCAATCTGATAACGTTGATGGTTATTTAGCATTAGGCACACTGGCCTGTTTAGAGGGAAATATTGACGCTTTACAAACGCATTATCAACGCGCCATTGCTGAAAGTGCCGCTCAACACGCTTATATTTTGAGGCTTTATACTCAATGCTTAACACCATTTGGATTTTTTTCACAGGCAGCCGACTTAATGTATCAAGCCTACCATTTTTCTCCTGTTTTAAATAACCTTGATGACACGATCCACTTTTATGGTTTAGCTGGACACTTTCATCAAGTTGTTGAATTACTCAAAACGTGGAATCAAGTCAGCCCTGATAAAGCACATCGTTTTTCTCAATTGGCTGAGGAAGTGATGACTTTTATGGATGAACGAAAAGTGAGCGATGCAGATTTAGAAGGATTGATTGAGATTGCCCTGTCGATACTGCGTCAACATAAGCTTTCTATTAGCGTACCTCAAATCAACCTATCCTTATTAGAAGATGAGGAATCACAATGGTTTCACTATGGCATACCGTTGCGTGAATCGGTAGAGGTGGCAAAAATAGTTGAACTGGATTTTGAGTTAGCGAATAGAAGTGTTGATGAATGTCCACCTCAAATCATCCAAGGTGGTTTTGTACCGATGTTTGAAGTGGTAGGAGAAGAATAGGTGAATGCACAAGAATTTTTAATGACAGCACAAGAATTGATCCAAGGCAATAGAGAAATTGACTACCGAAATGCTGCTAGTGCAGTAAAGCGGAAATGATCAGACCACCCAGCCACCCAGCTACCCTGCCACCTAGCCAACAGCTAAAGCAGTTGTCTAAAAGCTCAAGTCACCTAAAGGTGACTAACATGCAGCCCGTTTTTGCTAAAACGGGCTTATGTAAATGGATTTTTACTTCCAAAAAAGCGCAAATTATAATTGTGAAT
>QNEL01000466.1 GCA_003645185.1 Candidatus Parabeggiatoa sp. nov. 3 | reverse complement strand
AGGGTAGGATTTTTTGGGTGATGGAAGCATGGTATTGCTGGGTGGCTAAATGGAAATGGGGCTTTTTTAATCGTGTGGATAGTTTTTGAAAGCGCATGGTGGGAGTGGATTATCTTTTGAAATATGGTGCCAGAAGATGGCCCAATTGAATCAAAGTCAGGTGGTAGGCAAGAGGTTGCCTACCAACTTAGATTGAGAAAACGTGGTCTGTCCCCTATTTTCTCTATTTTCTTTTGAAGTTGTTGGACTTCGTTCCTCAGTCCAACCTACGCGGGCTTGCCATGAATCATCTTTTTAATTTGTGACAGACATTATTGTCTCACATTAATTTTACTCTGACCCCAATTATTCCTGACCCCAATTATTCTTACCAACCCATATGATAATAAGCCCAAATGCGCTCAATATTCATTGGGAGCCATTCTTTGTAGTAGCGCCAGTTTTCGTACTTAGGAAGTTTCACGGTTTTTCTTAGTACATCAGGGCTATGAGTTCCAGAATCCATTGCTTTTTTGACAGCCGTCATCAAGTCTTCTAGGTAGGCACGTTGTTCTGCAACTACCGATGCCGGGTCGATTGCCGGTTGATTTTCAGGTCCGTGGCCAGAAATAACATAGTCAAAATCCATTTGTTCTATTTCTTTAAGCGATCTGACCCATTCATCAGGCCAGAAATCGGGCATGGCTCTAAAAGCCACCCGGCGAGGTGTAACAATATCCACGATAAACAATATCTTCTCTTTAGGAAGCCGCATCACTGCCAGGCTTTCACCGTGGTTTGGACCAAAGTAGGTTAACTCTAATGTTCTACTACCCAATTTTAATGTATACCTATCCTCAAATGTAATATCTGGCAATGGAGTTACAGGACTCGGATGGTCACCTAGCTCTTTTAGCACGTTTTTATGACCTACAAACTTCGCACCTTCTTCTTTGAAAATGTTTCCACCCGATATATGATCATGATGGTTGTGGCTGTAAACAACATACTTAACCGGTTTGTCCGTAACCTTTCGGATTTCGCTGCGTAATAGCTTTGCAGCTTTTGGATTCATTGGATCAGTAACAATAACTCCCTCATCGGTGACAAGAAAAATATTGCGGTAAACCCACCAGCGAAATACATACAGTCCATCGCCAATACTTTTTACGCTGTGACCAAATGGTTTCCCGCCCATTGGTTCATGAGTTGGAAAATTGGGTGCAGCGGTTGCAACAGTTAATAGTGACAACCCAATTGTCACGACTAACATTCGAAACAAATGTACCATTTTAAGACTCCTTTATATTTGAATCTTTGAGATTTTTTCTCGTATAAAACCTATGTTAAGCGGCACTAGACAAGGATGTAAAGTGTCCGCTTCAACGATTGGTTATCCTGAGTGTAATACACCCGTAGCGACATGGAGAAGCGTAGCAAAGGTGGAACGGTTCATCAGGATAATACCATTCTTGGAATAATTGGGGTCAGAATAATTGGGGTCAGAGTAAAATTAACCGTCATCTTTTGTTTCTCGTTTCCACCACTTCCGTGCGGGAATGCGCTCTAGCGTCAAGTAATTCATCATCACAAATGCTCAATGGTTGGAGTGTTGGAAACAAAAATTATAACAATTTTAACTGAAATAACATAGAATAAAAAGGAGGCAGTAGCTTTTCATGCTTTTCATACGGACCATTTATTTCTATCTCTTTCACGACTTTTTCTCTCATGCGAATTATTTTTTTGTGGTTTAAGTCTAACATCTTTCTCATATAATCCGCTTTTTTAAATGCTTCAATGCCCTCCTTATATTTAGGTAAAATTTCCAAAGTTAAATCATCATAGACAAAAGAGTCTTCGATATCCTTAATTTCGATAGGATTTAAAAAATAGTCTTCATCATATTCCTTAGCTTTCCGATGTTCACAAAATTCTTTTTTGGGTTGCTGATTTGTTTTTTAAGTTTCACAATCAACGCCTTCCGACAACTTGCAATAGTCAAAAGTATTAGACTCCAAGCTGAAGAAATAGTTGTTTTAACATCGTGTAAAATCCTGGCAATTCATAATGAGGATTTAAAAAATCTTTAATATCCAACCCTTTTTCTTGCTCTTGAATGATTAATTGATATTGTTTTTTTCGCATGTCTGTTAATGTTGGATGATTTAAATACAATGTCTTTATCATATATTGAGCTTTACTTTTATCTTCATCATTTTTATTATTATTTGGATGAATCGTACCATCTATACCATAAGAAAAATAATCTTCAATATCTCTACATTCCACTGGATTTAAAAATTTATATTCATCGTATTCGTTTTCCTTATTGTGTTCACAAAACTCTTTTTTCGGATTTAAACTATCATCCATTTTACAGTCGAATCCTTCACAAGAAACCGATAAATTCTTATAGCAAAAGATTAAATGGGCATATTTATCAGGATTATGACCACGACGAGGACGAATATGCTCAATATGGGAACGAATTTTATATTCCGTCTCCTTTTTTTCAGGTACTTCTTGTTGACAGTAAATACAAAGTCCTTGTTGCTCACGCCATAAATGTTGATGTAGTTTAAGTTTGATGTCAGTTTTGAATTCATCCCAAACAGAGGGGGAATCATTGTTGACATATTTATCAAACTCGGCACAACAATTAGATTTATCTATGTATCTCATTGAGTTAATTTTGCCTCCTTCTTTTTATCATCATCAATTGATGATTGAGTCTCATAACAAACGGGTCTTGTTTGCCTAAGTCTTCAATTAAATTATTGATAAGAATTTGCATTTCTGGTTTATCGTAATCTTCTGGACGAAGACGCAGATGTTCTGATAAGTCGCTTATTTTGTTCTGAGTCTCACAATCTCTTAGCGGTGTGCCCATCACTTTATCCAAAATGTCATTTGGCTCATTCCCTCTCGTATGAAATCCTTTCTTTCTGGCATTAAAACATTCCACCGTTTTTTTCGCTTCATTCATACTTAAAATAAATAAATTATCGGGCTGAATGGAAGCAATAATGTGTGGCGAATGAGTGACTAGAATCACTTGATTATTTCTTTCGAGTATATTGTTGTATAACTTTAAAATTTCTTGTTGCCAAGTCGGATGTAAAGAAGTTTCTGGTTCATCAACCCAAATAAGGCTGTTTTGTGGACGTAATTTATCAAATAAAATGGCTTTGTAATAAAGTTGTTTTTCACCACCGGATAACTCATTAGATAATATCAGGGGGCCACAAAAAGATTTGAAAATGGGTTGCTCTGAGTTGATATCCACAAGTACCGTTTTTAAGCTTATCCCTTTCAATAATTGGTTAATATCGCCAATAGTTTGCTCTATCACCTCTTTAGCAGTTAACTCTCGGTTAGCAATCACTTTTTCTTGTACCAATCTGATAATATGTGTTTCTACGGTTTTTTGGTGAGAAAAAATATCAATCGGAAAAACTATGCCATCCGACTCCATCTCTGAACGAGATGACTTGTCATTAAAAATGTCGGTTATGGCATTTGTCGAGGTTGGTTTTTTTAAATGGCTATGAACCGCAGAAAAAGATAACACCTTAAATATACTTTCTAGCTCTCTTTCTGGGAGAATTCCAAAAAGTTCAAAATCATTGCGATGAATACGGTATTGCCCTTTTTCCTTTTTTTCGAGTTGATATAATAGTTTAATATACCGTCCTTTCTTGCTAAGAAGTGTTTCTATTCGTTTAAAAACCGGATTGATTTTTTTAGGTTGATTTCCGACTAACTTATTGACTTTAGAGGAGAATTTATGAGCTAAGGAGAGCAGACGTGATTTTTCCTCAGCCGAAATATCTAATTCTAATTCGACTTCATCACAAAGCAGCGCGTTTTCTTCTTCTTCATACTTGTGTAATAAGGTTTGAACTTTGAACATATTCAAGCCTTCGGAAAACAGCTTTTGTAATAATTGGAGTAAAGTTGTTTTACCAGAGCCATTGATGCCCGCTATGACAATCGTATCTAAAGTTTTTCCATGACTATCCGTAAAATCTAGTGTCACGTCATTAAACATTTTGTAATTTTTAAGATGAATTTTTCTAATTTTCATAAGTACTGAAGCATAAGTTTTGTGATATAAAAATAATTGGGGTCAGAGTAAAATTAATTCCGTTGCGGCCCAGACAATAATTAACTCTCGCCATAAATTTCAGCTTCCAAATAATAATATACCAAGGGCAACCATAAAGGATTGCCCCTACCGTCGAATATTGTAGGGGCAATCCTTTATGGTTGCCCCATTAAAATAGGGGACAAACCACATTAATATTATCTGCGAAGCATCTCATTGGTTACGGGTGGCATCTCTTGATCAGTACACAGATAATGTTCCCCATAAGAAGCCGGCCCACTCGTTTTATGCCATTGGGCATAACACACGTCGCATCGAAATTCTATATTGTAGCCTACTCGCCATCCGGTACCCAAATGTGGTGGCACAAACCTAAAATATTTTCCCAGTTGGTTTGTGGATACCAGCCGGCACAGCAAATTTATAGTCGTCTGAGTTTTGAGAAACGCTAGGGCAGGCTGGGGAAGAACGTCGTGGTATTTCAATCCACTTCATATCAGCGAAGGGCGCGAATGAAAGGCCCATGCCCAGTGTACCCAATAAAACGACCAACAATAACTTTATATCCAACATAAAAGTTATACCCTTTTTAAAATTTTGATAATTAAAGAGAAAATGAAATTTATGAGCCTATATTATCTCCTTTTAATGTACCCAGTACGGATGAAACGAAAATTCATTTCACGCGTACAAGGGCAACCACAAGGGATTGCCCCTACACGGATGCAAGGTAATTCTCTATGCAGCACATTTTAACAAGTGATAGATGGTTGTTAAGCTTTCAATATTTTTAGAAATATTTTTTCTTCCCCCTTCCCATTTTAATCGCCAGCGCATTATTTGGGCTTTGATATCGTATTCGCCATAACTCAAAATGATTTTAAAGGCATACTGTTCGGTGGGTATAGCTTTCATTAACAGAAAAATTGACCACTTTTTTATCGCTTTTTTTATCGAATTAACAATTGTTCGCTATCAACTTTCGCAATAATACTCAGTGATTCAGTTATCGGCAATATTTCCAAGTCATTTCTTATGGCACCCCATATAAATGAATGTCAAGATTTTTTTTGAGTTCTTATGCGCAAGCCACTTTAGAAAAGTGTCGAACATCGGTGAGTGTTAAAACGCCCGTCAATTGGGCACTTTGAGTTTTTTCCAAATGCGTTGCTTATGCCTTATTTGATTGGGTATAAACTATAAGTATTTGTGTCATTTAACCGTCACAATTATCTCTATATTGGATTATTTTAGATTTTTACTAAAAAAACTAAACGCCATCTAAAATTCAAATTTCTGCTTGTTAGGCATCAAATTAACGCGCTCATATTTGCGTTTTAAGGCCTCTTTTTAGGGTAAGTAGGGGTAAGAGGAACCCCTTCGCCTGAAATCGTCTCTAAGGGCTGTTTTTTGAGAAGTGGCTTTTTTAAAGGCCTTCCGAATGGCGAATTATGAATTATGAGTTATACTTCAGACGTTCAAATGATTGGTATTGGGCAACCACAAGGGATTGCCCCTACAATTGCGCCCTTTTAATTCAAAAATCCAAAACTCACTTCATATCGGCGAAGGCAACGTTTGAAATACCTAAGCTTAGTACACTCATGATTAAGAGGTTGGTAAAAGTATTTAACTTCATACATTTATCCTTATCAGTTATCAGTTATCAGTTATCAGTTATTCCGTTAATGGCAATCATAAATAATTGTCTATACCAAAGAATTTTTGCCGTCTTATAAGATAGTACGACATCAAATGAAGATCACACTCCCATCGAGGTTTTTCGATAACGAATTTGTCGCGCCACAAGCTATGTCTCTATCATAGCGAGTATCTCATTTTTAACAAATAACAGGTTTTTGTAGATGGCTTTTAAATCTTCTATTTTGGTTGAATCGAAGTTTTGCGAGATAAAATAGTGATATTTATGAAGTTCCAATTTCTCCAAGATAACAAAATACCAATTTCCACCGGTAACATAAGCCCCTTTGATGAATTTCCAATCGTTTAATTCAACCGCCGTGATCAGTTCGGCTAACAGTTGT
>QNEL01000465.1 GCA_003645185.1 Candidatus Parabeggiatoa sp. nov. 3 | reverse complement strand
TCGATTTGCCTTTGTACTTTATGTTTGGCAACCCCAGGTTGCCACCTGGGGCTATTCACATTCAACCCCTTCGGGGTTGTGCGTTTTAATCTTTTTCAGATCGATTTGCCTTTGTACTTTATGCAATCGGGAATACAACTAAAAGTTTAAATTGTGCCCGCGTGCAGTATAGATTAACACAGCAATTGCCAACGGCATGTCACTTGTTTTCACCGAAACGATTGAGGAAACAATCGTCATCTTCCCTGCACCCAGTACTATCCAACCATCAGTTTCGTGGGATTTCAGAGTTAAAGGCGTTTCTAAAAGGGCCCCTACTTTTTTCAGACATTCTCGTGCTGTCCAAATGCGTGTTGCCGAACTATCTTTATCCTCATTCGCTTCCTTAGAAATCAGGCCCACCAAATCTTGGTGAATGCCTAATAAATCAGCCCACACTTGTTCATCGCGTTTGACAACGGGTTCTAAATCGCAAGCGATTGAGAATGATCCCGCTACGGCTAATGTCAAATCACCCGCATGAGCAGCAGAGACACTCATCTCGGAGTGGGGTAATTCTGGTTTGCCATCTGGGCGCCATAGCAATTCTGTCGAAACACCTAAGCACTTTTTGAGGGCCTTTTCGGTGCGAGTACGCCGCTGTTCAGTGATTTCATGTTGGATGGCGACACGTAGCGACACGTTTGGCAGTAAGGCTTGAATTCGACGCTCGATGTAGGGTGCTAATAAAGGTTCTATCCAGCCATTTTGCCAGCTTATCGGGGATACTTTGCGTAAACGCAATCCGGCCCAGGTTTCTCGTAATTTTCCATTTTGCCCCTGAACCGTTAAATCGTAGCAGAATAGATCACCTTCATGCCAACGTTCTTTTGCTGAAACCGTCCATGGGCCTGGAATATGAACATCAACAAAGTTTAATTTGTCTATGCCAATGGGCAATAATTGGGCATGGGGAATACAGGCTTGGATCGCGTGAATAGTGGCATCCCGTGAACCTGGATCGCCTAACATCAGTTCAGGTGACAAATAGCGCCCAAACCAAAGTTGAGTGTCATCCGCTCCAATTTCGGCTAGACATTGCGTCGCCTCGATATGACGATAGGCACGGAGACGTTTAAAACGCCCTTTTTGAAACAGCAAACTGCCATACAATTCTTTTTCAGGGTCAATCTCAATATTTTCTGTTTTTAAATCAATGACTTGTGATTTTTTAGTGTTTTCGGTATCCCCAAGCTCATCAAATCGACAACGCGCTCGGAAATGATCTACTTTAAAATCCGTTTGAGCGCAACGTAGCGCGACATCGACTGTGCCATCATTTTGAACCAATGCCGCTATTTGCACTGTTTCTGATTTCGTTTCTTCAATCACCACTGGGCGGGAAAACTCGACATTTTCAAAAACGGGGACTTTTTGAATACCCAGCACGGTAGAAGCCACCTGTGCCATCGCTTCCAAACCCATCACGGCTGCAAATAGCCGTTGCCCTTCATAGATATGATCATTGAGATGAGGATCAGAGTTCAAAGATAATTCAGTGTCTATCACTAATTCAATGCTGGGATAATAAACACGCGGCTTTTCCAGAAAACGGAAAAAGGGCATATCTGGGCGTTCCAAATGTAGGGTAGGGACATCAGGCATGCGTCCCGTCACGACAACAGTCGAAGGCCAATCATTTGCCATCAGTGCTTGACGCAATACCGCTACGCCCACATCGGGTGAAATAGGCGTGATGCCTTGTTGAGCGAGAATCTCATCACTGCCCAAGCGTCTCCCCATGCCGATTTCTGACCAAACTGACCATTCAAGCGTTAAACAGCGGATTGTGGGATGCGTTTTTTGGAAAGCCGCTGTCAGGGTAGCTAACCATTCATTCGCCACGGCATAATCGGCCTCTCCGGGCATCCCGGTAGTGGCAATAATGGAGCCGAAACTCACCAGCAATCGCAAATGTTTTGGGTCAATCGCGGCCAGAAGATGACGCAGTCCATCGACTTTTGGTGCAAGCGTGCGCCTAAAAGTGGTTTCATCAAGATTGCGGATCAAAGTGGGTTGATTGGCCCCCGCGCCATGCAGTATGGCCGTGATGGCTCCCCATTCACGCACTGTGTTATCCACGGTTGTTTTGACGGCTTCGGCATCAGTGACATCGGTTTGAACATACCTGAAATGGATGCCCATTTTCTGGAAACGGGCCAAATTATCAGACAATTCAGCATCGTTTTCCGGGCTTGCCCGGCCTAATAAGACTAAACGCACACCACTGTCTTGAGCTAATGCGGCCGCGCATTCGGCAGTAATCCCTTTACCACCGCCCGTAACCAGTAGAATATCATCGGAAGTGAGTACCGACTGAGGCGATATTTTAGACACTGGCAAGAGGGGTTTTAGCACGCGCTCGCGACGAATGCCTTTAGCATCATAATCAACTTCATGATAATCCTGGGCAATGTGTACCTCTGTCAAAATCGCTTCAATCGTATTATTGCTATCAGGCGATAGCGTGATAACGCAAGTGGTGATATCAGGCTGTTCGCGGTGCAAAGTCCGGGCAAAAGCCGCAATCCCCATCTCACTCTGTTGTACTAAAACAAAATAATGGCGATCAGTTTCCAGCACTGCCTTTGCCGCTTCTAAGATCATACTGATATGGTTTTCATTGACTTTTTCCGGCAAACACAAAGCGATGCCGCCACCTCCCCATTCATTTAAGGCTTGTTCAAGGGGTGCTTTGAGTGGATGCTCCAATTCTCCAAACACCAGCCAACCCGCATTACCTTTTGGTATCTGGGCTTTTCCGCGTAAAGGCTTTTCAACTTGTTCTACCTGAAATGGACGTACCCACGCATCAATACCGGCCGGTAATGTGGGTAAAGGTTCTCTGCCCACTTCACCGCTGGCAATACGTTCCGCCATCGAACTGGCTATCTGTTTTAGGGTTGCATCTGCATAAGCAGTTGGATCAGCAGAGGCCTGTAAACCCATTTGCCGTCCAACTTCATTGACAATTTGATTCACCTTGATAGAGTTAAGATGCAAATCACCCAGAAGACGGCTATTATCATGTACCGCACTGGGCGGAAATTCGGCACGCTCTGCCACTTTGTGGCGAAGACGCTCTAGTACATTCATTTCTGGAGTCTCTAAAACGCCATTGGCGGTTTCTACACTGTCAGCACTTTCTAAAACGGCCGAGGTTTCTAAAACGGCGGCCGTTTCTAATTGGCCTGTTTCCAAAACAGCCAAATTTTCAAGCTGTGGCGCAAACTCGCAAGGATTCTTAAAAAACTGGGGTTGCCAATCCAATGAAAAAGGGCGAACAAGGCGATCTGCAAACAGGGCCTCACGATTAATCGGTGCGCCCATCACGTAGGCCGCGCCAAGCGTTGTTAAAAGGCCTTGTAAAGAAGGGCCCGCAGCGTCTAGCGCGATGACTGGCACCTCAGTCATTTGACGAACCAGTTCTGTCAACACTTCTCCAGGGCCTGTTTCAATAAACAAATCCGTTTCTTGCAAAGCAAGATCAAGTGCTTCCGCAAAACGAACAGGATGCGTCATTTGCGTTTTGAGCAGTAACTGTAAATCTGTTTCTGGCTCTAATTCAGCACCGCTAATGGTTGACAAAACCCGCCGCTGTAAGGGTTGCAAAGTCGCTTGCGCTAAATGGGCTTCCAACACATCCGCAGCCGGTGTCATCAGTTTGGAGTGAAAACCATGAGAAACCGGTAGAGAGGTGGCATTGATGCCTTGTGTTTGAACAGACTGTTTCACGCTTTCTATCGCATCAGCGGTTCCCGAAATCACCGTCTGCTCAGGGCTGTTGAAACACGCGATATCAATATCATCCCAATTAGCACACAGCCTTTCCGCCTGCTCACCGTCAACAGCGAGACTCAACATCGCACCCGGCGTGCCTGAGATATCGTTCATGGCGGAACCCCGCACCTTAACCATATTTAACAGGGTAGCCTCATCCATTGCCCCGGCCCAATAAAGTGCGGCCAATTCTCCAAGACTATGCCCTAATGCCAAATCTCCTTCTATCCCCAAAGCCGCTAATATCTGTAATCCGGTTAATTCTGCTGCGATAATCGCAGGTTGCGCCACCGCCGTTGAATCAACATGATTGGCTGTTGAATTAAACGCATTTGGCAAAGCCGCTCGTTTATAAAGTGCCTCTACCTGACTAAAACGTTGCGCCCACAGGCCCCCATTCAAGCGTACTGGCGAAGCTTGGCCCGGAAATAACAACGTAATATAAGGTTTAGGAGAACAAAGCGAAGCTTTGTAAAAAATATAGCCTTCAATTTCAAAGACTTGCGTTTCACCTGCCGCAATTTTTGCAGACAAACGCTCAACCCGTTCAGCCAATTGATCCGGCGTAGCCGCCACCACCGCCGCTCTGACAAAATCCTTCTCAGCCACCCGACGCGCCAACATCGCTGCTAAATCAGTCAATTCCGCCAACGACAAACGGGGTGCAATGTCGGCCACTTGTCGAAGCGAAGCCAAAAGCGAAGGAACATCCACCGCACTGAACAAAAATAACTCATAATCTTGTTTACTGGCTAATAATTGAAGCTCCCTTGGCATCAGCTTGGTACGGCGAACACTATTCACACTTTCAATGGCTAAATGCACATTAATGCCCCCGAAACCAAAAGAACTCACACCCGCTCGCAAAGGGTGTTTTGAAGGCCAAGCTTCACCTTTAGATAACAACCGTAAATGAGCCTCTTCGTTTTCCAGCACAGGATGGGGATGATAAAACCCCGTAGCCGGGGGCAAAATCTGATGATGCACAGCCATCACTGTTTTCAACAAGCCAGCCACCCCGGCCGCTGCCTTAGTATGACCAATATTAGCCTTAATGGAACCGATAACGGCCGGAACCGTCTGAGGATGATTTCGAGCAGTCAGGAGAGTACGCAATTCAACCTCATCTCCCACAGGCGTACCCGTACCATGTCCTTCAAAAAGCGGCACAGTATGAATACCGTAACCCGCCCGCTGATAGGCGCGTTCTAAGGCAAGAGACTGACCCCTGATTTCAGGCCGAGTGATACCCCCCCGCCCATCCGACGACATCCCCCATCCCCGAATCAAAGCGTAACAACGCGCCCCACAAGCGAGCGCATCATCATAACGCATTAATACCACAAAACCGCAGCCTTCGCCCGGCCAAAAGCCATTAGGCGCCGCATCATAAACGCGCATTTCCGACTGTGCTAAGGCCCCCGTCTTAGAAAAACCTATCAATTCAAACGGATCGAGACTTAAATCAACGCCCCCCACCACAACCGTATCAACATCACCGACAAGCAATGCAGTACAGGCATTCGCTATCGCGATTAAGGAAGAACTACAGGCCCCATCTAAAGTATAACCCCCCCCTTTAAAATCAAAATGATTACAAATACGACCCGCAATGGTATTAGAAAGTCCCCCCGCAAGCGTGTCTTCCCCAATGGGTTCAAAGGGTTGTTTATAATTGCTTTCTAAATCAAACAGAAAGGTTTTTCTACGCTCAGCATTCCAAGACTGTTTTCGTAATTCAGCATCCACCATACGGCGCACAAAGGGCCAACGTAAGCGCAACTGCGCGGCACGCGAAAATTCACCCGTGAGCGTATTACCCACCAATACAGCAGTCCGATCCTTCGACAAGCCCTCACCATCAGGAAAACCAGCCTCTTCTAAAGCTTGAGTAGCCACATCCAAAGCCAGCCAATGCGTCAAATCAGTACTGCGATAAGTATTCCCCGCCACGCGATACTTTAGCCGATCAAATTCATAACCTTCAATAACAGCCGCTTGGCGACAATAAATCGCATCTGGCGTGCTGGGATTTTCAGAAAAGTAGTCAGCTAGATTTAATCTTTCAGAAGGGAGTTGACGGAAAGCCCGTCGTTTAGCCAACACGTTTTCCCAAAGTGCTTTTGGATTATCAGCGTCTGGATAACGACAAGCCATGCCAACTAATGCGATAGCGTCGTTCATTAAATTTCTCCTTCGGGATTTGGTACAGGATAAACACCAAAGAACTACAAGGATTTGGTATAAGAAAGGATAAACACCAAAGAACTACAAGGATTTGGTATAAGAAAGGATAAACACCAAAGAACTACAAGGATTTGGTATAAGAAAGG
>QNEL01000464.1 GCA_003645185.1 Candidatus Parabeggiatoa sp. nov. 3 | reverse complement strand
TAATCTGTCAAATTCTGTTCAAAGCCATTCAATTGGATTTTGAGTAAAATATATAGCGTTTCCCGATTGAGTAAAGTACAGTTATACCCTGAAAATTGAACGGCAAAATAAATTTGGAACGTAAAAAAAACCGCAAAATAAATTTGGAACGTAAAAAAAGCCGCAAAATAAATTTTTCAGTCTAAATAATCATTAACACAGAAACAGGGATTATCTCTTGGAGATAGGGCTTGTCTTGCGACAGCGCGAATGCGTGGTGCTTCTGTACTCACCGCTGTTCGGGTTTGGCTAAAAGCGAATGTTGAGGTTGATATTAAGTGTATTCGTTGATTTTTAGCGAGATGGTGGGCAAGCGGGCGGTGAAATCTGGGTATGATATTATATTAAGTTCAATGTCGCTAAGCGATCCCACCCTACGAGACACTGGCGGAAGCAAAATTCATGAAAATGAGTTTGTTCTCTTATGGCGCTTATTGTTGAACAGCGTCAAAAATGTTTTTAGGAGGCGATTTATCGCTTTTGCACTGGCGATAAATCGCTGAACGCTGAACTATCAGCGTTCTATCTGCCATTCAACTGAAGACAAATAATCCCTGATGAGGGATGCGGCTAACTGATTACCCGCAATGTTCCAATGACTATCATTAGGTTTATAAAGCCGTTTTTCGGCTGAAGCTTGCAAGAATGCAGGATATAAATCAAGATGGTTAATGTTAAGCCTCAAAAGTGCTTGCGATAGCCGTTGGTTTGGCAATGAAAAATCAAACGCTTCGGGTTTCATTTTTAAAGCGGTTATCACTTCTGTTTGAAGCTGTTGATTGATTTGCACTTCATCTGGGATGATAACCAGCCTCATTTGAATATTGTTGTTGTCACATATCTTTTTAATGTGTTCTAACTGAGAAAGCGTGTGATTCAATAAGACTTCAAATCGTGCCGTATTGGTTTGATAAATACGACTTCTCGCTGCCTCTATTTCAAGAAATTTCTCATCAGAAAACGTCTTTTGATCATCTTGATAAACGGCTTTGCCATGAAAAACATTGCCTTGATAATGAGCGCGAATATTCCACAAATACTTTAAGAAAGCAAAGAGATAGGAGTGGGAATAGAAAGCGCGTTCGCTTTCCAAAAAGTCATTGCCCACAAAAAAAGACACGATCACCCCATCAGGTTTTAAGGCTAAGCCTTCCTTAATCAGAACAGAAACATAATCTTTTGGGCCGATTGCTGGAATACCCATATTGAGAATTTCAACCCTATTTTGTTCTTGATTGAGTTGTTCTTCCAAAAGGGTTAAATAATTAAATTGATAAGGCACGATACCGTAAGCAAAAGAATCGCCTATCGCTAATAGGCGAAACACGTTTTTCTGCTTTGGGCCAAATTCTATATCTTTAAATCCTTTTGAATTTAAGGTGAAATCATAATCATCAGCAAACGCTTTGCCCCGGAAACGGTTATAATCATGGTGTTCAAAAATAAAGACGGGATTGACTTGATGATATAATCTAAATGTCGTTTCAGTCAAAAGGGCTGTTATTGACAGCATCCCTAATAGGTTTAGGCTATATTTGAAAAAAGTTTTGTATGTCATGTTATTAAATTAATTTCGCAAACTAAAGTTTGCACTCCAAAGCAAGCAAACTAAAGTTTGTACTCCAAGTAAAGGCTTCTATAGTTTGTCAGAAAAATAATTTCACGGCATAACAAGGGCGAACACGCAGGTTCGCCCCTACAAACCGTGTTTGTAGGGGCAGACCTGTGTGTCTGCCCTTTTGAAATTATTTTTCTGAACATCTATATGTGTGAAGCGATTGATATTGATAACTGATAACTGATAACTGATAACTGAAAAATGGAAGGCAAAAAACTGTTTAAAAAGATAACATTACAAAATTTTCTCTCTTACGGCAATCAAGGCGAAGAAATCGAATTACAGCCTCTCAATGTGTTAATTGGGCCTAATGGTTCTGGTAAATCTAACCTCATTGAAGCGTTTGGCTTTTTAAAGGCGACTCCAAGTCACTTATTGGTGCCTATTCGTAAAGGCGGTGGTGTCAATGAATTTCTTTGGAAAGGCGGAGAAAATAACAATCCCACCGCTCAAATTGGCGTTGTTCTTGATAATGGTACTAAACAAGGGCTCGATTATCAACTGACTTTTACGAGTGTTAATCAGAGACTTGAAATAGTGAATGAAGTCATTCAGGGATTAGAAATCAATAAGGCCCATCACCATGCGCCCGAACAATCTGTTATTGCACAAGGATTCCAATCAAATTCAGAAGGATTTGAGTATGATAAGGCACTTTACGAGGCACTTTTCTATCTCAAAAAACAGTTTTCTGAAATTGGCTTATATCGCAATTGGCATATTGGTCAAGGTTCCGCTCTCAGAAAGCCGCAACAGACTGATTTACCTGAACATCCTTTGGAAGAAGAGGGTAGCAATCTCGGTTTGATTTTAAATAATTTGCAATATCAACTCAAGAGCCAACGGGTGTTTGAACAGTTCCAAAAGTTTTATGAAAACGCTGAAGAACTGAGTATCAAAATTTACGGTGGCACTGTGCAAATCTTTATTCGTGAAAAGGGCCTGAGTCAACCTACGCCGGCACCTCGTTTATCAGATGGTACCTTGCATTATTTATTTTTAATGGCTTTGCTGATTGATCCAACGCCCCCACCGTTATTGTGCATTGAAGAGCCAGAAATTGGTTTGCATCCTGACATTTTGCCCACCATTGCTGACTTGCTCATTGATGCATCGCAGCGAACCCAATTGATTGTCACAACACATTCAGATGGTTTAGTGTCTGCACTTTCTGAATATGCTGATGCCGTTTTAATTTGTGAACATGATGATGACGGAAGCCACTTACATCGTCTTGATTCGCAACGACTGAAAACCTGGCTAGAAAAATATTCTCTAGGTGAACTCTGGTTGATGGGAGAAATTGGGGGCAATCAATGGTAAAGGAAATTCGGATTTATATAGAAGGGGGTGGAGATAAAAAAGATACTAAAAAAGCCATACGTATAGGCTTTAGTGAGTTTTTAAAGGATATTAAACAGATTGCCCAAAAAAAGCGAATTCGTTGGCAAGTGATTATTTGCGGTTCCCGTCAAAATGCTTTTGAGGATTTCAATAATGCTTTAAAAGCGAATCCGAATGCTTTTAATGTTTTGCTAGTCGATGCCGAAGCGCCAGTATACACAACACCTTGCCAACATTTGAAACGTCGAGACAATTGGGATTTGCCCAATATTGATGATGAACATTGTCATTTAATGGTACAAACGATGGAGGCTTGGCTGATTGCTGATATTGAAACGCTCAAGAAATTCTATGGGCAGGGATTTAAAGCACATTCTATTCCTTCAAATCCCAATGTAGAAGAAATTGAGAAAAAGCAACTTGAACCCAGTTTAAAAGCGGCTACACGTCATACCCAAAAAGGGGAATATCACAAGATACAACACGCTTCAAAATTGTTAGCTTTATTAGATGTTGATAAAGTACGACAAGCCTCACCACATTGTAATCGCCTATTTACGACACTCATTCACAAAATGTAGGCGATGAAAAAAATGGCGAATTGTGAACAGAAGGTAAATGATCTGTTTGTAGGGGCAATCCCTTGTGGTTGCCCCATCGTTGGTATTTTTAGGTTTGTAGGGGCAATCCCTTGTGGTTGCCCCATCACATTTCCAGACGATTTAAAAACGCGCTGATATTTTCCCAATAACCTTCTCCGACATGAACATTATTATGAACCGTGTTTTGAATGGTGGTTTGATGCGTTACACCACCCCAAGCTTCAATCAGTGCAACAGAATGTGAATAGCTAATAATCTGATCATGTTGAGACATCACGGCTAACATGGGCACTTTGATTGAAGGGGCCAATGCGAGTGCATCAAAATGGTGTTTGAGGAGGAGAGATACTGGCACGTAGGGGTAAATTTCTTGTGTAATGCTTCTGATACTATCGTAAGGCGATACGAGAATCAGCCCTTTTAGGGGCCGTTGGGAGGCCAAATGAACGGCAACTCCTGTTCCTAAACTGCGGCCAAAGGCGACAATGTTGTTATTGTCTATATCGGCCCGTTGTGCAAAGGTATCATAAACTAATAGGGCATCATTAAATAAATGCTTTTCACTTGGCGAACCTTCACTCATGCCATAGCCTCGATAATTCACAACGAGCCATGACCAACCTGTGACAGATTCAACATCTCTTACCCGTTTTGACACTTCTTCTGCGTTGCCGCCAAAGTAGATTAATAAGGGCGATTGTGGTTTCTGGGTGTTTTTGAGATACCAGCCATGCAATGTCACATTATCAGGCGTTTTGATTTGGAGTTCTTCAACATGAGGATATTCGTTTTTGACCCAGCTTAAGTGTTCTGGGCCCTTTTTGATCTGGATAAAAAGTAACCTCTCTTGAGAAAAATACAAGAAGGGATATAACAACAAGGGAATCGCAATCAAAACGCCAATTGCAATTCTGAATACAAATTTGAGGAGAGATTTTAGGAAAGACATGGTTTTTTCTCGTGAACAATTGGATGTTAAATTAAAAATCTGCACAAAAGCTTTCATAAATTTTGCATTCCCAAAAGGCAGCAAAATCAATTTGGAACGAACAACGGGCCGCAAAATCAATTTGGAACGAACAACGGGCCGCAAAATCAATTTGGAACGAACGGCGAGCCGAATAATGGTGGGCAACAAACACACGTAGGGAGCCCTACATAGAAGTATAGTTATCTATTTAAAAACGCGCTGATACTGTCCCAATAACCTTCTCCTATCTCAACATTATTATGATCCGTGTTTTGCATGGTGGTTTGATGCGTTACACCGCCCCAAGCTTCAATCAATGCAATAGAATGTTGATGGTTAATAACTTGATCATGTTGAGACATCACGGCTAACATGGGCACTTTGATCGAAGGGGCCAATGCGAGTGCATCAAAATGGTGTTTGAGCAGGAGAGAGACTGGCACGTAGGGGTAAATTTCTTGTACAATGCTTCTGATACTATCGTAAGGCGTTACCAAAATCACCCCTTTCAGAGGCCGTTGGGAGGCCAAATGAACGGCAACCCCTGTCCCTAAACTGCGGCCAAAGGCGACAATGTTTTTATTGTCTATATCGGCCCGTTGTGCAACGGTATCATAAATTAATACGGCATCCTGAAATAAATGCTTTTCACTTGGCGAACCTTCACTCAAACCATAACCTCGATAATTGACAACGAGCCATGACCAACCTTTGAGATATTCAACACTCCATATCCTTTTTGACACATCTTCTGAGTTGCCGCCAAAGTAGATTAATAAGGGTGATTGTTGTTTCGGGCTGTTTTTCAGATAGTAGCCATGCAATGTCATATTATCAGGGGTTTTGATTTGGAGTTCTTCAACATGAGGATATTCTTTTTTGGCCCAGCCTAACTCTTCTGATTGCGTTTTTATCGGGATAAAAAGTAATCTTTCTTGATAAAAATACAAGAATGGATATAACAACAATGGAATTGCAATCAAAACACCCAGTGTAATTCTGAACAAAAATTTTAGGAAAGATTTTAGGAAAGACATGGTTTTATATCGTCTGTAAAAATAATTAGAGTTGTTGCGAAATACATTCAACAGTCGGTTTATTGGGGAGTGCTTTTTTGAGAGAGCTAAGTAAGATTTCTAGCATCCCTTTATCATTGACAATATCAGAATACTCATCATCAGTTAGTTCATTGCTTTCTAAGGCTTTTTCAGAAGATTGAATACGATACTCACAAGCCTCTATTAAAAAGTAGAGTTCTCTTGTTGAAAATTTCATTTGAAGCTCTGTTTAATTAGAATTTCCGTTCAAACTTTAGTTTGAATCGCAATCCAACCTAGACAAACTAAAGTTGATCTCGCTACGCTCGTTATTGCGTATGTACTCCAAGCTAGACAAACTAAAGTTTGTACTCCAACCTAACTATAGACTTTAATACCAGTAAAACTCAAAACTGGCATGAACAGTAGCTGTTCATTTTTATAGTTTTGTTCACAAATTCAGACGTTCATAGTTTTATAGTTGGCCTTGGGCAACTTGGGCAACTTATAAACTGATTTTCAGGCAAAAGTTTTGCGCGCAAAACTTTTGCCTGAAAAGC
>QNEL01000463.1 GCA_003645185.1 Candidatus Parabeggiatoa sp. nov. 3 | reverse complement strand
TGTTGCAGAATGAACAACAATATCAGCCCCTAAATACAAAGGTTGTTGCAACGCAGGTGTACAAAAACAATTATCAACCACTAACAAACAACTGTGAGCATGGGCTAATTCTGCTAATGCAGGAATATCGCCCATTTCCATCAACGGATTAGAAGGTGTTTCTAAAAACAATAACTTCGTATTAGGTTGGATAGCAGCTTGCCAACTGTCCATATCCGTCAAATTCACAAACGTCGTTTTGATATCAAACTTTGACAAAATATTGTTAAACAATACCACCGTCGTACCAAAAATACTTTGTGACGCGACAATATGATCACCCGCCTTGAGTAAACCCAAACAGGTGCTAAAAATAGCAGCCATACCTGATGAAGTAGCCATACCACGCTCTGCACCTTCCAAGGCAGCCAATCGTTCTTCAAAATTACGCACTGTCGGATTAGTAAAACGCGAATAAATATTACCCGGTTCCTTATGTGCAAATCGCGCCGCAGCTTCAGCCGCATTTTTGAAAACATAGCTAGAAGTCGGAAAAATAGCCTCACTATGTTCCCCCTCTTGAGTACGCACCTGTCCAACCCTAACAGCACGAGTATTAAAACCAAATTCATCCCAATCGTTCATTATTTATTCCTGATGTCGTTTTTGTTTTCTCTAGGTGATTCCTTCCCAACTAGTACACTGTCAAACTTATAATGACGGTCTCCAAAAAAAACATGACAGGTTTTGAAAACCTGTCAGGTTTATCCTACCCGTCAAAACAAGATTGACAGAGTACTAGTACCACGCGCCGGAAATGAATCCGATTATTCGGTTCTAATTGTTTTTCACGCTAAAGTTTTTGCGCGCAAAAACTTTAGCGTGAAATTGTTAATTAAATTAAA
The DNA here is from genome assembly GCA_003645185.1 of Candidatus Parabeggiatoa sp. nov. 3. Classification (GTDB taxonomy): domain Bacteria; phylum Pseudomonadota; class Gammaproteobacteria; order Beggiatoales; family Beggiatoaceae; genus Parabeggiatoa. The sequence goes on along the minus strand of QNEL01000463.1, from coordinate 5,344 downwards.
ATGGGGTAGATTTTGCCACGGCATTATAAATTAACGATTAATAATTATTATCCGATAAATTAACGACGTGTGGTACTACAGACTGGGATAATTTATTTTTTGGATATTCCTTAAGCTACTTGTGGGTAAAGATCAATAGAGGCTTTCCAAAGTTGTCGCAAATCATTTGAAACATTATAGCCTCAAAAAACGATAAGCAATTGGTGGGCAAAAATCTTTGCCCACCCTACATCAGATCACTGATTATTGTACAAATCAATCATTTCAGTATCAAGTGCCTTGCCTTCCGTTTTAGCCGCATCATTTCGAGCATTTGCAACTGCATCAAGATACTTTTGATCCACATCATTACTCACATACTGACCCGTGAAACAGGAGCTATCAAACTGTTTAAGACTTTTATTACCCTTGCGCGCACAACCAATCAAATCTTCTAAATCTTGGTATATCAACCAATCAGCACCAATGATTTCCGCAATTTCATCGGGAGTACGATTATGCGCGAGTAACTCATCCACTGAAGGCATATCAATCCCATAAACATTAGGATAACGGACAGGTGGAGCCGCAGAAGCAAAATACACCTTATTGGCTCCAGCCTCACGCGCCATTTGAATAATTTGTTTAGAAGTGGTACCACGTACAATGGAATCATCCACTAGCAAAACATTCTTATTTTTAAATTCTAAACTAATGGCATTGAGTTTTTGACGCACGGATTTTTGACGCATACTTTGCCCAGGCATAATAAAAGTGCGCGGAATATAGCGATTTTTCACAAACCCTTCACGGTATTTGCGGTTAAGAATGTAAGCCAATTGCACCGCAGAAGTCCGACTAGTATCAGGAATCGGAATCACCACATCAATATCGTGTTTAGGATAAATTTGCAGAATTTTTTTCGCTAACATTTTGCCCATGCGTAAACGGGCTTTATACACAGAAATACCATCTATGATCGAATCAGGACGTGCGAGGTAAACAATTTCAAAAATACAAGGTGAATAAATGGGATTATCAGCACATTGGCGAGTATACAACTGCCCGTCTGCCGTGATGACAATAGCCTCACCAGGCGCAATATCACGTACCAATTCAAACCCAAGTATATCCAGTGCAACACTTTCTGAAGCCACCATATACTCCATTCCTGCCGAAGTCTCACGCTTACCAAATACCACGGGACGAATCCCATAAGGATCACGAAACGCGACAATACCTAATCCAGTGATCATAGTAACGGCTGCATACCCCCCCCGACAACGTTTATGTACAGCACGAACCGCTTCAAAGATATCCTTATGAGTGATCTGTAGCTTATTCAATTTTTGTAATTCATGGGCAAAAACATTGAGTAGCACTTCAGAATCAGAATTGGTATTGATATGACGTAAATCGTCTCGAAATAAATCCTTCTTTAAGGTTTCCGCATTAGTCAGATTACCATTATGTGCCAAGGTAATACCATAAGGAGAGTTCACATAAAAGGGTTGTGCTTCAGCACTTGATTCACAACCCGCAGTTGGGTAACGCACATGGCCTATACCCATATTACCACGCAAATTCAGCATGTGGACGGCCTGAAAAACATCACGAACCAAACCATTATTTTTACGCAGATACAAACGATCATTTTCACAAGTGACAATACCCGCAGCATCCTGCCCACGATGTTGTAATACGGTTAGCCCATCATACAAGGCCTGATTGACACTTGATTTTCCGACAATTCCAACAATTCCACACATAAAAGAAACAACTCCGAACCTAAAAAGAGGGCAGCCTCTGTTCAGGCTCAAGATCAAAATTGAATTGAATTGCAATCTCAAGCGGCCAGTGGCTACGCAATTCGACGACAATAGGTTTAAAATTTTGAATCAAAAAGGATTGTTGCCACCATGAAGTCGATGGAAATTGAGTTAATCCGGCCAATATCATTAAAAATATAACGATAACACCGCCCCGCGAAATACCAAAAACGACACCTAAAAGACGATCCGGTACAGATAAGTCTGTACGCCCAATGGAATTGAGAATCAGATAATTGATCCATTCAAACAAAATAAAACTCGCCAGAAATAAGGTTATCAACGCCACCGTTAAACGCAGATCGGAAAAAGAAATCAGCGTTATCAATAAATCAGCCAATTCTTCTAAGAAAATGAAGGCGATTATGCCTGAGAATAACCAACCTAAAAATGAAAACAGTTCTCTGACAAAGCCATTAAAAAAGCTAAGGACACCAGATAACAAAATCAAGAAAATAATGCCAAAATCAGCCCAGTTCATAATGATGACTCCGCGTCAAAAGGTTAATTGACGTATAAATTTCACTTAAGGCATATCCAAAAAATAAATTATCAGTTTCACGCAAAAACTTTTGCGTGAACCTTCGGTGTGCTACGCTAAATGTGAAACAGTCTTTCTTGTAGGGTGGGTAACGGGTTTTTGTTGCCCACCATTTCCCCTAATTAAATAAATCCGTGCGAATCATGACAATCTGCCATTTAAACTCGACTATCAAATTTTTTATAACTCCTTGACCTAAAAAAGAAATAACCTTAAAAATCAATGAGTTGGCTATTTTAACACTCAAAAATAGAGCTTTGCAAAGCCAAATAACATCAAAAACTTGATAGTCGAGTTAAAGCATTCTATCACCCTTATGGCAGGATTACCCATTGAACGACAAGGGTTGTATATAAAAAGATTAGATCAGAATGATTCCTCGGTTTAGGAATATCCAAAAAATAAATTATCCCCGTTTTTTTTGTAGGGGGGCTTTGTATTTTTGTTGTCCACCATTCCTTTCTATTTTAGACTCATTTAAAAAAAACTGATTGTAACGGATTTTGGGAACACCAGAAATAATGGGGCTTTTCCATTATTTTAAAGGGCGAACCTGCGTGTTCGCCATCCCCAAAATTCGTTATAATCAGCAACTTTTGACTCATATCCGAAACGCGCACATTTGAAGTATAAGCATTAACCATTAACCATTAACCATTAACCATTATTGACATCGTGAATCAAATTCACAATTTTTGTAATATACTCTGTTTTTCGCACTATTCCAAAACCATCGTGATCTTACCAGCTATCAGTTTGCAAATTTTGTCAAAACAACACACATTTAAAGTGTAATTAATATCATAATATTAATTAAAAATCAGAGACTTATTCTCTGTGGTACTCTGTGGTACTCTGTGTTCTCTGTGTTGAAAAAAAGTGTCGGGCCAAACTATACTGCACATGGGCATAAGTGAAATACAGTTTTTGCGCGCAAAAACTTTTGCGTGAAATACAATTCCCTAAACTCATTTTCACGCAAATAACGGATTTTTGGGGAGGGCGAACACGCGGTTCGCCCTTTCTTGCGACGTTCAAAGCCCCATTCGGTGTTCCCCAAATTAGTTACAATCATGGAAAATCAATTATGAATCATCTATTACCCTAAGTGGTAATAATGTCGTACTGTTCTAAAGACACCGTGTGTTCCTTTATAATCCCGTAAACATAACACCGTAAACTTTTTTATTTCATTATTCTGGTTAATATGATAAGGTATCAACTTTCTATCTATCAACCGCAATCTGAAGGAGAAAATTATGAGTGGTATCATCGCAGCATTAAGCGACAATAATGTCGTACCTTCTCTATTTCAAGGGTTACAGCGTATGCAGTTTGAAGACGGTGAACATGACGGGGTAACGATTGCCGCTTTAATGGAAGGGCGCATACAGCAAAGACACTTCGTCAGAATTTTTCAAGTTTTCTGCAAAAACAAACCCTGACAGGTTGTTTGAGTCTAGCTTGTCTTCGTCAGAAACCGCAAGATGAAAAATACCCTGTTCATTTAGCGGCCACCGAAGAGATTGCCCTCACCTATCACGGTTTTATCGACAACCTGTCTGATATTCAGGAACAGTTGCTTCAGTTGGGATATGAAGTTGACAGTCTCTGCTCCTCTGAAGTCATTCTGCTTTTTATTCGCCGCTATTTGGATATAGAGATGTCAGCGCGAGAAGCCAGTCTATGTGTTCTCAAACGTTTAAAGGGTGAATTTGCGATAATCGCTCTGTTTGCCGATGAACAATCGCTGGTTATCGCACAACGGGGTGTGCCGATGATGCTTTTCATAAAGGAAAATGAGGTTTCTATCTGCTCAGACAGCACAGCCTGCCTTGTTCAACCCCTCATGCAAATTGAACAAGATAGCCTGTTGATATTACGTTCATTCCAGAAATAACCCGAACTTGGGTAAATATAGTTTGTCAGAAAAATAATTTCACGGGCCAAACCTGACAGGTTTGCCAAACCTGTCAGGTTTTTACAAGTTATTTTTCTGAAGTCGGCCGCGATAAATCGTGCCATGCTTCAATCAGTTTATAAGTTGCCCAAGTTGCCCAAGGCCAACTATAAAACTATGAACGTCTGAATTTGTGAACAAAACTATAAAATGAACAGCTAATGTTCATGCCAGTTTTGAGTTTTACTGGTATTAACATCTATAGGTGCTTTGTAGGGGCAATCCGTAGGGTTGCCCATCAAAGCATCTCAAATAGAGTTCACACCCGTTATCCTACCCATTTTCATATCATCAAAGATCACTTGTTGAGTCTTGAGCAGCGCATTCGCGACGAATATCAAAAAAGGCCCATTATCGCCATTATCAGCTTGATTTAATGTCGCCAAATATTGCCGTCGCTCTTCTCGTCTGATAATCGCAGGTGGATAACCTTTTTTAATCAGAATCATGTTCATCAAAATCCGAGCCCCTCGTCCATTACCATCATCAAACGGATGGATTCTAACCAAATTGTAATGAGCAATAGCGCCCGTAATCAAAGGGTGTTGCTTGTTTAAATGCGCTTGAATCCATTGGCAAAGTTCTTCTATTTCATCAGCTACTTGCAACGGTTCCGTATAATAATGAATGGTACCGTCAGCTTGTAAGACATGATTAGACAAAGACTTATATTGACCCTGAGTCGCGGGTTTCTTGATCCTTTCCCCCATCGCATTAAGAGCTTCAGTATAAGTCACACCCAATAACAACAAAGCATTCAATTCTTTAATCAATCCGGGTGTGATCGGCCGTTGATCTTGAATCACTTGATAGAGATAATCAATAGTTTCTGCATGGTTTCTAGCATCCAAAAAATCCTTAAACGGTTTGCCTTCAACAGTCAAGCCTTCCCGTAGAAAAAACCACGTTTCCCCCTAGGGCTATCGCTCTATAAAAGCTTATCTTATCTAGCTTATGGAGCATTTCCATTTTCATTTTTAAATTATATAACTAATTGATTTTAAAAGAGATGACTAATTTAGCCCTCCCTATATA
>QNEL01000462.1 GCA_003645185.1 Candidatus Parabeggiatoa sp. nov. 3 | reverse complement strand
TTTTACTATCCAACTTTTCGAAAGTCAATTAAAACTTCTTTATTATCCAATTTCTTTCCTTTTTCCATTAAAATCTTATGAAAATGGAACAGTTGAACACTCATTGGCCCCTAGTTGATATTTAAAAATGAACAATTGAACACTCATTTCACCCATATTGACCTCTAAAACGGAACAACTGAACATTAAAAAATATTTAACAAAATCAACTACTTATTTTTATTCTTCTTTCTTACATAACAGGAAATCACCAAACTCTACGCGCAACATACGCAAGCTACCGGTCAAGTCTTTTCACAAGAAGTGGTTGAAAGTGTTTATCATCACACTCAAGGGCAACCTTGGTTAGTGAACGCGATTGCCTGTGAAATCGTTGAGCAGATACTTGAAGGGGATGTTTCAAGAGAGATTCTACCCCAACATGTTGAACAGGCCGTGCAAACCCTGATTTTGAGACGGGATACCCATATTGATAGCCTGATGGAACGCTTAAAAGAAGCGCGAGTGCAACGTATTGTCGAACCGGTGATTCTCGGTGAAAGCGCCGGTTTTAGTAGCTTGGATGATGATTATCAGTATGTCTTGGACTTGGGTTTATTGCGTTATACGTCCCGGCAATTAGTGCCAGCTAATCCCATTTATGCCGAAATCATTATTCGCACTCTCAGTTCTGAAGTTCATATGGAAATAGATGAACCAGATTATTTACCAGATAGGTTGACTTATGTGATAGACGGTAAACTGGATATGAAACGTTTACTGTCTGATTTTCAGCAATTTTGGCGGGCAAATTGTGAGAGTTGGATTAAGCGGTATCAATACGTTGAAGCCGCTCCCCATTTAACCTTGCAAGCGTTTTTACAACGAATCATCAACAGCGGTGGTGTTGTCACACGCGAAATGGCCGCTGGTAACAAACGATTGGACTTATATATACAATATCAAGGATTCAACTATCCCATTGAATTAAAAATCCGCTATGGCGACAAAACCTACAAAGAAGGGCTCGATCAGTTAGGCAACTATAGGCCGACAAACTTTCTTGTCAAGAAGGTTGGCTGGTTGTTTTTGATAAGCGAAAGCGTACCTCATGGAAGGACAAGATTTTTTGGCAAACCCATCAAGTTGCTGAAAAAACGATTCATGTTGTGGGTGTTTAATGATTCATTTCTGATCCATGTATGTCAATGGCATTGTAGGGGCGAACCTGCGTGTTCGCCCTGCGTGTTCGCCCAATTGCCTATTACAAACAGGCCGATTTACGGAAAACCCATCTTTGTCTGAATCAGAATTTTTTCTGTTCCTATTAATGAGTACAACGGATTTACGGAATAAACTGATTAATACCAGTCAGCCAATCCGTTTACTCCGAAAATCCGTTGTACTAAATGAGGAGCCACTGAATGATGGTGTTTTTGCTGGGCTGTGTACAACGAACGGATGCTCTTGCTTTGCTCCTTACATCGTTTATAAACGGATTAAAAGATAGACAGGATTTAATCTTGTTAATCCCTCAATTCGTATAATCTTGTTCAACTCAATAATCAAGTTTTTTATAAAGCCAAACCCTAACTACAAGGATTGTTATATAAAAAAGGATTTAAACCCTAACTACAAGGATTGTATATAAGAAAGGATTTAAACCGGGTACAACCACGATCTAATCCCTTCATATATAATTCTTGTCGTTATGGTTTTCAGGGCTAAAAAATTGTTCATCTTGTTCAAAGCTTTTTTGATTTGTCAATGTGAAATAAAATGTTATTTAATGTCATATTACAAGGGGCGCATTAAAAAAGGTCATTATCAATTTTGGCCGTCGCAAAATAACTTGCTGTTAGCTTGGAATGCATGTTATTTTGCGGCCTACTTTTCGTTCCAAATTTATTTTGCCGTTAGCTTAGGCAAATTCCCAAAAAAGATCATTATCAGTTTTGGCCTTCGCAAAATAAAATAAATTTTGCACTCAAATTAGGCCGCAAGCAAAATTTGGAACGAAAATCAGGCCGCAAGCAAAATTTGGAACAAAAATCACACCGAAGAAAAATAACAGGAACGAAAATCGGCCCTTCAAGATTTATCTATGCCTTTTTATATCACAAAATGCAGGAGACTGAATGAAAACCACATACCAAACCCCAAATGATTGGTATCAAGCCAATAAAAATGAGTTGAAAAAACATCGAGGTGAATGGATCCTCTTTACTCATGAAGGCATCATTGCTCATAATAAACATTATCTCAAAGTGAGTGAAGCGATCAATGACATTTCATCTCCCTACCTGATTGATCATATTTTTGAAACTGATTTTGTTGAACCGACTCGATTGATTCCCATTCGACTTAAACAGGTTAGACAACATGAATGGCAGCCTAAATATGATGTCACTTTAAAAATGAAATCTGAAAGAGCACTCAAAATGTTAGTGGATTCTGGTGCAGATTTTAGTCTGATTCCCAAACAAATCGGGATTGATCTAGGATACGAGTTAGCGATAGGAGAATTAGTCAATCAAGCGGAAGGTGTAGGGGGTCATGTGGATTACGCTCTAAGGCAAATCGAAATACAAATAGACACCCATACCCTTACCATTCCGATAGCTTGGATACAAACAGAGCTATGTGAAGATATTATCTTAGGTAGAGAAGTGGTATTTGATTTATTTGATATTGAATTTAAACAGGCTGAAGAAAAAATCCTGTTTAAAAAAAGGCCGTAGTCAATTTCAATTGTCTGAATTAGAATGTTCAGAATTTAAGGGATGACACAGATTAAAAGAGAGGCAGGATTTAATCTTGCTAATCTTTAAATCCGTGTAATCCTGTTCAAATGTTTTTTATTCAGTTAACAAGTTAACAGGAAAAATTTATGCAATCTGTGAGGTTTTTTTTGAGGATTTTTTCACGCAAAGACGCAAAGGCGCAAAGGTGCTAAGTCTTTAAGTCTTTACGTGAGATTCATCCTTTGAAAATCATTATCTGAATAGATCTAATTTGCATTAATAATGCTTCTGCTTCTTGTGTGATTCAAACCCCTCACCCTTTAATAAGGAAGATAACAATGAATTTCCAAAGACTTTACAACAAAACATTTGCCGCGACGCTTGCTTTAGCCTTCACGGCACCCAGCTACGCGGTTGTTTACAGCTATGACAAACTTCACAGACTCACCACGGTTAGCCATAATTCTGGACAAGTTATTCATTATACTTATGATCCTGCGGGTAATATGGCGAGTGTCACAAGTGCTATTGAATCTGACACGATTATTATCGGTACTGAGCAAGATCAAGTCTTCGTGTTTTCGCCTACAGGCGAACTGAAATACCAGTTCAAAGCAAAATCCAGTGATAGGGGGATTGCTGTGGCTGCCCTTGATTCAGATGATGATGGCACTGATGAAATCGCGGTTGCGAGCAGGGAGAGTATTACCCTTTATGAACAAACGGGTACGGAAAAACAGACTTTCACCGTCTCAGAAATCAATGCCACGCTTGCGGCAGCTCAAATCGCCGGTCAACCTAAAATCATTGCCGGTTCTAAAATGTTTAGCGATGGCGACCTGTCTCGCTATAGTGTAGAAGGCGATTTTATGGGAAGGCACTGGACTGATTTTAAACGGTTTAGTTTAACCACTGCTGATCTGGATAGAGATGGAAACGATGATCTGATTGTCGGTTCACGAGAAAGTAATCAAGTCAGTGTCAATGACATCACTTTCTCTGTTTTTCAAGATGAACCACACACTCGGAAAGGGGCACGTAAAAAGGGCCAAAGTAAAGTCACTATCTGCCATAAGGGTAAAACGAAAAGCGTTCCCGAACCTGCCCTGAAAGGCCATTTGGGCCACGGTGATAGCTTGGGCCCTTGTCAGGCCGCGCCGCCACCAAGCCCTCAACCAACACAACCTTCTCAACCGACACCAACAGGCAGTACAACGCCTCAACCCACAACCCCTGAACCAACTGGCAGTACAACGCCTGAACCCACAACCCCTACAACACCTGAACCTCAAACCCCAACCTTACCCCCTGCACCAAATGAAATCCTTTATGGTGTCAATGTCGCGGCAGGTGATATCAATGGTGATAGTCAAGTAGAAATCATTGCGGCTATGGCGACTAATGGTGGCTTGATAGAAATCCGTAGTGCGACAGGAGAATGGATCACTGAATTTGAGGCCTTTGACCAAAAATCGGGGGGTGTTGTGACAGTCGGTCAAATTGTCGGTAATGCATGGCCTGAGATTATTGTGAGTAATGGCCTTGAAATTCGTATTTTTGATGCCAAGGGTGAACTGATTGATAGCTTTCAAGGAGTAGAGGGTGACAGGATTGTGAGTTTAGCCGTTGGGAAAGAAACGATACCCATGATCAATCCAGAAACTGAGCAGACACAACCGACAGATATCAAAACGGCCGAGGCCACATTAACAGATGAAACAGCCACCCCTGAGTCTGCTACAGAAACAACGCAATCCCCCATTTCTGGACAACCTGAAACAGTGGAAAATCCCGATAACGCAACACCCGTGCCTGAATCAGAAGGAGTAACAACGACGGTGGAAGAAGAGGATTTCTTAGCCGGTGTCGAAACAACAACAGAGCCGCCCGTGTATTCACCGCTTCCAACGACAGGCACGATTAGCTATAGTTATCAATATAATGGGCAGACTTTAAGCGATGTACGGATTGATCCGGGTATCAGTATTTCTAAAGTAAAGCTAAAAGGTAAAATCACCAATCATGGCTTGGTTTCCAATGCAACCATTTTACCTGGTGCCACATTCACAGGAGGTAAAATGTCGAGTTATATCACGAATCAGGGAACCATCGTCGATATAACCTTTGTTGGCGCGAAATTGAGCGGTGGGTATTTGTCAGGTATTATCAAAGTGACAGCCCAGAAAGAGAAGAATTTGGGTGTTTTAAAGCATGTCACTATTTTGCCAGACACAACCGTCATTGACGCTGTTTTATCCGGCGACATTGATAATCAAGGTTTATTATCTGATGTCACAATCCGCTCAGATGGAAACGTGAGAGGTGGCATTTTGCGTGGCAGGATTAAAAACAAAGGCATCTTACGAGACATAGCGTTAGCTGAAGGCACCCAAATTCGAGGCGGCAAACTCGCTGGAAACATTATAGGCTACAAACATAACAAAGCCCGGCTTGAAGAGCTTGAAGTGATTGAGCATACCGTCCTTAAAAACGTCATTATAGGGCAAAGTGTTCATTTGAGAAAGGAAGTCGTGATAGGCCAAGGCGTTGAATTTGCAAGTGATTTTAGTTATCACTAGCCTAATAAACTGATGGTGGAAAATAAGAGATGAAACTCAAGTCTGTCTTGCCTTTGAACAGGCTAACATGGTTAGCTATCGGCAGCCTGTTTCCTTTGAATCTGTTGGCGCAACAAGCCTTGCCTGATTTAGGGGCAGCACAAGCCACCGATGTCGATAATCAACCGGTTGCGTCAGCGACTACCTTTGCAGGAGGCGTTTCTGTCAATCCACTTGCTTTCCTTAAAGAGGATAACATTGATGTGCAAAAACCCGCCAAAATCGTGGCTTCAATCACCGTTGATCCCAAGGATGTTGGACAAATAGCGGATATTGTGGTTTATGTCAGTTTCGCCAACCTTGATAATCAGGGGAATCCCGCTTTATTTATGCTGGACGAAAACGGGGAAGTGTTTTCTTGGGACTTCGATCCGATCAACTTAGTGCCTTTTATACCGCAAGTTGAATTACAAAGCACTCAACAGGTTGATATCTACAATAGTCAATTGCCAGAGGGTAAATTGCAAATCTTCTTCGGATATCTCCTAGCAGATGCCCTTATCGTTAATCTTGCGATGCAAAAAAAGGGGCCATTTGGGTTGGCTATTACAGTCTAAATAGACAAGAAAAAATCGCACTGTTGTGCGATAGCGGCGACTGTATCTGTCAAGAAAACGATGTCGATCCGGGTTGTCAAGAGATTGGTTTTAAAGCTGGCATACAGCTCATCCAATCCAAATAAAATCAAAAAGGCTTCAGCCTAGAGAGCAAACCTGACAGGTTTGCAAAACCTGTCAGGTTTTTTTTAATTTTAAATTTAAAAACAACATGTTACGTTTAAACCTAAAACCCACCCACAAAGTCATCAAAACGTTTTACCAAGAAATAGCGGCCCTTTCTGATTTAAACATCAGCACCGAAGGGGCCGTTGCACCGGCCTTTGCCACGCTTTTACGGCATTGTGCCAGC
>QNEL01000461.1 GCA_003645185.1 Candidatus Parabeggiatoa sp. nov. 3 | reverse complement strand
CTGATGGTGGGCAACAAAAACACGTTACCCACCCTACATGATCTGATGGTGGGCAACAAAAACACGTTACCCACCCTACATGATCTGATGGTGGGCAACAAAAACACGTTACCCACCCTACATTGATTTAAATGGGGCCGGCAACAAAAACACGTTACCCACCCTACATTGATCAAAATGTATAACGATGAGTTGATAAGCTGAGCATTGATAATTGCTCATTGCTCATTAATTAATATAACATACCATAAACCATAACAAAGAACATTGGGGTGAGCGAAGCAAATGCAATTAAGCCAAAACCGTCAATCATGGGATTGCGCCCTTTGATACTGGAGGCGAGCCCAATACCAAGGGCAGTCACTAGGGGTACGGTAATTGTAGAAGTTGTGACACCGCCAGAGTCATAAGCTATGCCAATTATCCAAGGGGGGGCAAAGGCCGTCATGATGACGATACATAAGTAACCACTTATAATCAGATAATGTATGGGCCATCCTTTGATAATACGAATGACACCAATTACAATGGCGAGTCCGACTGATAAGGCGACGGTTAGGCGTAAGCCATTGGCATAGCTTTGTTTTGCGTCGTCAGTTTCGGCGATCACGCCGCCGACGGCGGCGACTTTTGCGGCTTCATCCGCTACGGCGATTAAGGCAGGTTCGGCTACTGTGGTGCCAAATCCCAAAGCAAAGGAAAATGCTAATAACCACCAGACATTACCTTTGCGGGCAAAAGCGTAAGCCATATTTTCCCCTAAAGGAAATAACCCCATTTCTAATCCGTATACAAATAAACTCAATCCTAATATGACTAAAAAAATGCCGATTAAGAGATCGACTAGGTTAGGGATGGGTTGTTGTAATACAATAAGTTGAAAAAATGCAATCACGACTATAATAGGGGTTAGATCGCGGGTACTGTTAAGTAATGATAACCAAAAGGCGCGTAATTGTTTCACAAGGTTTCATCTAGGGGTTCATCATGTTAAAAGTAAGAGATTGAGACTGTTGTCTTTTTTTTATGTCGGTATTAAAAATCAATAGGTTATTGTATTATAGTCGATTATCAATTCTCACATCAAAGGGGTTGGCTTGGTATCTTGGCACCTATCAGTTTTGTTAACCTAGTACAACGAATTACGGGGATAAACTAATAGATCATTGATATTACTAGGTTTATTCGTTTATCCCTGTAATTCGCTGTACTATTCTAAGGTTCGCTGTACTGAGCTAATGACGGGCCGCTAAACAAATAAATTCTAATAATATGAGTGAATTATGATTTAACGGTTAAGCAATTGGGTATCACGATATTCTAATCCTTTCTTATAAACAATCCTTGTAGTTATATCTTGTAGTTATATTAAAATGAGTGAGAATAGTGTTATGAATGAATCGAAACAAGGCTTGGGTAAAGGTATGATTTATGCCGCTTGGTTACTGGGGCTGGGTGTGTTGACTTTATTGTTTAATCATTTTCTTGATAAACAAAATAATCCTAATCAAGAGCTAACGACGCAAGCTTATCAAGATGGTAGTCATGAAGTGATACTACAACGTAATCGTAGCGGCCATTATGTTGCAAGTGGTACAATTAATGATAAACCGGTGGTTTTTTTTCTGGACACGGGGGCGACAGTTGTCTCAATTCCTGAACATATTGCAAACGATCTCAATTTGCAACGAGGTACACCACTACTTTCAAGTACGGCAAATGGGACTATAACAACCTATAGTACGACATTGGATAGCATTGCTTTAGGCCCCATTAAATTGCATCAAGTGCGTGCCAGTATTAATCCGCATACGTCAGATGATGAAATTTTGCTTGGCATGAGTTTTCTTAAGTATTTAGACTTTAGTCAACGCGGTGATACGATGATTTTACGTCATGCTTATTAATTAGATTTGTCCATAAATAACTCTTTGGCTAATATCGGCGCGGGAATAAACTTAACTTTTATCGTTTTTGGCAACCCCAGGTTGCCACCTGGGGCTATTCACATTTTCAGGATTTCACGCTAAAGTTTCGCGGAGCGAAACTTTAGCGTGAAATAAAGTTTCGCGAGCGAAACTTTAGCCTGAAAACCCCTACGGGGTTGCGCGGCTTCATTTGGACATGATAATTGATAACTGATAACTGATAACTGATAACTGAAATGAATGATTTGGTAGAAACTGTTGAACGGGCTTTAGCCGAAGATATGGGTAGTGGTGATGTGACGGCTCAGTTGATTGCGGCTGATGTGCAAGCACAGGCCCAAGTGATTAGTCGTGAGTCGGCCGTTTTATGCGGTTGTGCTTGGTTTGATGAAGTGTTTAGGCAACTTGATACTCAAGTGCAAATCACTTGGTATGCCAAGGAGGGTGAAACCGTTGAACCTAATCAACGTTTGTGCAATTTGACGGGGCCAGTACGGGCCTTACTCACTGGCGAACGTACTGCCTTGAATTTTATACAATTACTCTCTGGCACGGCCACTGATGTACAACGTTATGTTAAAGCAATCAGTGGCACGCGCGCTTGTATATTAGATACTCGCAAAACGCTGCCCGGTTTACGTCATGCCCAAAAATACGCGGTGTGCTGTGGCGGTGGCACTAATCACAGAATGGGATTATATGATGCCTATTTAATTAAGGAAAATCATATACTGGCTGCGGGTTCTATCACACAAGCTATTACGACTGCTCGGCTAAGGGCAGCACATTTAGCGGTTGAGGTTGAAGTTGAGACATTAGAGCAAATTAAAGAGGCTTTAGCGGCTGGTGCTGATAGCTTATTATTGGATAACTTTAGTCTACATCAATTACGTGAAGCAGTAGCACTTGTACAAAATCAAATCAAATTAGAAGCTTCGGGCAGTGTGACTTTGGAAACGATACGGGCTATTGCTGAGACGGGAGTGGATTTTATTTCAATCGGTGCCATAACTAAAGATGTACGGGCAATAGATTTATCTATGCGTTTTTTTAAATAAAGGCGTTCAGGTGTTCGTGTTTTTGTAGGGGCAATCCCTTGTGGTTGCCCTTTTGAAAATCACGATTTCACGCAAAAGTTTCGCTACGCGAAACTTTTGCGTGAAATACCTTTTTACTTCTGAACTCCTTTCTCGGCGATAAAACGAATGAGCTCCTGTCATTCCTGAACTCCTGAACTTTATAATAGGAAATAGGATCGTATGACAACAATAAGTCTCTTTTCAAATACTGAGGATTTTGTCTCTTTCTCAACAGGCCAAGTGATTTTCAAGGAAGGCGATTCTGGTAAAGTCATGTACGCCATTATTGAAGGAGAAGTAGACATTTTGGTTGGCGGAAAGATTATTGATACCGTTGTGGCCGGGGGGATCCTTGGCGAAATGGCCTTAATTGACACCAATCCACGAAGTGCTACTGCCATTCCAAAGACAAGTTGTAAGGTGGTGCCTATCAGTAGACGACATTTTAGCTTTCTCATTCAACATACGCCAAACTTTGCGCTTGAAGTGATGCAAGTGATGGCTAATCGTTTACGGCACATGAATGCACAATTTGAAACGAAAAAAGAATAAATAATGAAATTGGGCGTTTTGAATTGTCTGGCTCATCAAAAGAATGACGACTTATAATTAGTGAATTAGTGAATTAGTGAATTAGTGAATTAGTGAATTGTCGATTTTCGTTTTAAATGGATTGGATTAACTCAGATTAACGCCATTTTTACCAAAAGTACAACGAATTAGGAACTGTAAGTTCGCAAAGCGAAATAAACGAATAACCCGGGATAGCCTTGATTCATTATTATCTTTAAACCAATTGAAATGATCGCAAGTCACCGAAAACGAAAAGGCGAACTAGTATTAAAAAAAACGCTATCGCTATGACAATGATGACGTGACTAGAAACATGAGAATAAAATAGCGAGTGCCTTTGCCCAAAAAAACCAGTACACAAAATAGCAAAATAGGCACTCGAAATATTCCTGCGATAAAAGTCAAAGGATCACCAATAACGGGCAACCACGCGAACAAGAGCATCCAAACACCATAAGTTAAAAATACCTTTCGCGCTTTGTCAATTTCACTTTGACTAAACCAAAATCCGATCTTCTGATCGGTTAATCGAGTTAATCTAATAAAATATCGCCCCAACACCCAGTTGATCACTGAACCTGCCACGTTACCTAGTGTCGCACTAGCCCATAACCCGATCAAATTGTATTCTCCTGAGAATGTTAAGCTTGCTAACAAAATTTCAGAAGAAAAGGGCAGCAATGTTGCGGCCAAAAAGGCGCTCACAAACAAACTGATATAGCTTATCATTTTAAGAGAGTCATGGATGATGGGTTATAGCCAAAGGGAAATGATGATTTATTATTTTAAATGAATAATTATAAATTAAAAATTCATTGAAAAATTTTATCTGATGAAAAAACAATCGTATAATCCTAAAAGGGTTAAATGATTTTTGAGTGGTAGGCAACAACTTTTCCTACCTATCTTCATGATTTTGAAGGAGAAAAAAATGTATATCGTACAAATTGCATCTGAATGCGCTCCCGTCTCTAAAGTCGGGGGCCTCGCAGATGTTGTTTATGGCATCAGTAGAGAATTAGAAATGCGAGGCAATGTACTAGAGATCATTCTGCCAAAGTATGACTGCATGCGCTACGATCATATTTGGGGCCTCCATATCGAGTACCAAGATTTGTGGGTGCCTTGGGGCAATGGTGCTATTCATTGCTCGGTTTGGTCTGGCTCCGTGCATGGGCGAAAATGTTTTTTTATTGAACCTCATTCTAATGACAATTTTTTCAACCGGGATCGTTATTACGGCTTTCCAGACGATGCCATGCGATTTGCTTTTTTTAGCAAAGCCGCCTTGGAATTTCTGATCAAAGCTGACAAACACCCCGATATTATCCACTGTCATGACTGGCAAACAGGATTAATACCCGTGTTGCTCTATGAAATGTATAAATTCCAAGAGTTATCTCATCCGCGTGTCTGCTATACCATTCACAATTTCAGGTTTCAAGGCATCACCGGGACAGATATTTTATCAGCCACTCAGTTAAATAAGCCTGAATATTATCATCATCATGAGCGCCTCAAAGATAATACCCATCCTACTGCCTTGAATTTTATGAAAGGCGGTATTGTTTACTCAAACTTCGTGACAACCGTTTCACCAAAACACGCTTTTGAAGCACGTCACACTGATCAAGGCTATGGTTTGGGTGATACCCTACATATACACCAAGATAAATTTGGCGGCATTCTCAACGGAATAGATTATGAACAGTGGAATCCTGAAATCGATCCACTGATACCTAGCCATTACACGATGGCAACTTTGGACAACAAATATGGCAACAAAGAAGCTTTACGCGATAGGCTAATGATACGCAAAGAATTTAAACCCATCATTGCTTACGTGGGCAGACTGGATAGCCAAAAAGGTGTGCATCTCATTCGACATGCCTTATTTTATGCACTAGACAAGGGGGCACAATTTGTTTTATTGGGCTCAAGTCCAGAAACAAGCATTAACAATGATTTTTTGCAAATCAAACAGGAGTTAAATGAGAATCAAGACTGTCATCTCGAAATTGGTTTTAACGAAGAATTAGCCCGTTTGCTCTATGCTGGGGCTGATATGATTGTGATGCCCAGTATGTATGAACCGTGTGGCTTAGCCCAAATTATCGCATTGCGCTACGGCACAGTACCCATTGTACGGGCCGTTGGTGGACTCGCCGATACCATATTTGATCGAGATTTTTCTGACAAAGCCATCACCGCGCGTAATGGTTATGTTTTCCAGGAAGCCGACTACAAGGGGATTGAATCTGCAATGCAGCGAGCCATTGGTTTATGGTATGACTATCCTGAACAATTTCATAAACTGGTTCTTCAGGGGATGCAGTACAATTATTCGTGGCAACATTCTGGTCAACATTATTTAAATGTTTACGAGAAGATTAGAAAAAAATAATCAGTATTTCACGCTAAAGTTTCGCGGAGCGAAACTTTAGCGTGAAATGGTGGGCTTCGATTGTTGCCCATTGTTTTAACAGTTGGCGTTTTGAAACAAACTAAATAAATAATTGAAATACTATAACCATTGAATTTAAGTGGTATAATAGTTATAGTAACCAAATATATTAAATAATATTAAAAAATAGGCTGTAATAATTATAAAATATGTTATTATGTGTTTATGAAAGCACAGAAAGTATTAAGGCCATCACAAATGACCAAATTATTTAAGGGTAGAAATTT
>QNEL01000460.1 GCA_003645185.1 Candidatus Parabeggiatoa sp. nov. 3 | reverse complement strand
GATAATTGATAATTTAATAAGAATGAGTACTTTGAGTTGGTTTGAAAAATTATTACCTTCCCGTATCCGTACTGATGGTAACAAAAGCAAACATACTGTTCCTGAAGGCGTTTGGAGTAAATGCCCCGTTTGCCAAGCGGTATTATACAGTCCTGAATTAGAACGTCATCTTAATGTTTGTCCAAAATGTAGTCATCATTTACGCATTAGCGCACGTCAGCGTTTAGAGACTTTTTTGGACTCTGAACCTCGTGAGGAACTGGGCACGGGATTATCGCCCGCTGATCCCCTTAAATTTCGTGACAGTAAAAAATATAAAGATCGTATCGCGCAAGCGCAAAAGGCGACTTCCGAAAAAGAGGCGTTATTGGTTATTAAAGGCCAAGTTAAAGGCTTGCCCTTGGTAGCCTGTGCCTTTGAATTTCAATTTATGGGCGGTTCAATGGGTAGCGTGGTAGGTGAACGCTTTGTACTAGGGGCTAAAGCGGCCATTGAAGAGGGTATACCCTTAGTTTGTTTTTCGGCCAGTGGGGGCGCTCGTATGCAAGAAGCGCTGTTTTCGCTGATGCAAATGGGCAAAACCAGTGCGATATTGAATCGCCTCAATCAATGTGGCCTCCCCTTTATATCGGTTTTAACCGATCCGACAATGGGTGGGGTTTCTGCCAGTCTTGCTATGTTGGGGGATATCAATATTGCTGAACCGAATGCCTTAATTGGTTTTGCGGGGCCGCGTGTGATTGAACAAACGGTGCGCGAAACGTTACCTGAAGGCTTTCAACGCAGCGAGTTTTTGCTTGAACATGGTGCCATTGACATGATAGTGGATCGCCGTGATATGCCGAAACGCATTGTTTCTTTATTGAGTATGTTAACGCGCCAAGTTTCATATCAAGACGATCCGCCTACAATAGCAATGCTTACCCATCAATCAAGCCAAGACGAAAATCCCCCTAATCCCTAAATTGTAGGGGCAATCCGTAGAGACGCGATGCATCGCGTCTCGACAGCCTTTGTGATGTGGTTAGATTTATAGAGACGATTGCAAGAAGTCTCTACAGCCTTCTTCACCATTTACCAATTCACTAGAAAAATAGAGGCGAAGTTGATCGGCTGTGAGTAAAAAAACACCTTCGCCACCGTGCTGAAATTCTAACCAAGTAAAGGGTACGTTTGGATAGTCTTCTACAAGATTGTCTTGACTTAGCCCTACTTCAACAATGAGTACACCATCGTGTGTCAAATATTGTGCCGCTTGTTGGAGAATTTGTTTGATAAAAAATAGGCCGTCTTTTCCCGCTTCCAGCCCGATTCTTGGCTCATAATTGTATTCATCGGGCATTGCGGCAATTTCTTTGGGATCGGCATAAGGCGGATTGCACACAATTAAGTCGTAATGTTGCCCCGATAAGCTTCCAAATAAGTCAGAATAGACGGTATGTACGCGCTGTTCTAGTCCATAATTCTTAATATTTTTTTGAGCCACTTCAAGGGCTTTATTAGAAACATCCGCAGCGTCAATTTTTGCGTAGGGAAAGGCTAACATTGCACTTGCGATGGCAATACAACCGCTGCCTGTACATAAATCCAGCATACGCTTAACGCGGCGAGGCTCAATCCAAGGCTCAAACCGTCGTTCTATCCACTCAGCCATAGGGGAACGGGGGATTAAAACGCGCTGATCCACATAAAAACGTAGATTAGCAAACCAAGCTTCATAAGTTAGGTAGGGGGCAGGAATGCGTTGTTGCACTCGTTGATTAAATAATTCAAGCACTTTTTGCTTTTCAGCATAAGTCAATCGCGTCTGCCACAAAATATCGGGCACTTGTGGTGGTAAATGCAAGGCATGAGAAACCAATATAATGGCTTCATCTAGGGCATTATCAGTACCATGTCCAAAAAACAATTGTGCTTTATTAAATTGGCTCATGCCCCAACGTATAAAATCACCAAGTGTGTGTAATTCGTCAATAGGGTTTTCCATAGACTATCTAAAAATGAAAAATAAAAAGGGTTTATTGATACTCACAATACCGAAGCTAATGCTCATCGTTATACACAAGCTTATGGCTTCCGCCATAAGCGTAAAGAAGCAAAAACCCTTACCACCTATCCGTTTTCAAATTAGATGACAGAAAAAAAACTTCGTTGTTCCAGTTTTGAAAAAAACTTGAACAACGAATGTTGAAAAGAAAAATTTTTGACAAACTTGATAGGTGGTAAGCCCAAAACCCTTACGGGTTTAAACCATTTCGCTGTGATGGGTTTATCTCAAAGAGGCTTCACGCATTAACCATTCCACGCAAAAGGCTCAAAAAAACTAATGCGTGGAAAACCATTAACAATTAAGTCGTTCGCACAGTCCGCTTTTTGCGTTCGTGTTCTTTTAGGAACTGTTTACGCAAACGTATCGCTTTTGGTGTGACTTCTACTAATTCATCGTCGTCAATAAATTCAATGGCCTGTTCTAAGCTCATCCGAATAGGGGGGGTGAGTAGGATGTTTTCGTCGGTTCCGGCGGCGCGAATATTGGTCAATTGCTTGGCTTTAAGTGGGTTGACCACTAAATCGTTGCTGCGTGAATGGATGCCGATAATCATGCCTTCATAAACTTCTTCACCATGCCCTATTAGTAAGCGGCCTCGTTCTTGTAAGTTAAACAGTGCGTAACCTAAGCTTTTACCCTCGCTTTTTGAAACTAAAACGCCGTTGATACGTTGCCCAATTGTGCCATGTTTGACGGGGGCATAACGTTCAAATACGTGATAGAGTAATCCTGTGCCAGAAGTGGCGGTTAAAAAATCGGTGCGAAATCCAATGAGGGCGCGTGCTGGAATGCTAAAGTCAAGGCGCACTCTGCCTTTTTCATCAGGCTGCATATTCAACAATTCCGCTTTACGCGCACCTAACAGTTCCATGACGCTGCCTTGGTGGGTTTGTTCGACATCTATAGTGAGACTTTCATAAGGTTCGCAGCTCACATTATCAACGTCTTTGATAATCACTTGAGGCCGCGAAACGGCCAGTTCGTAACCTTCACGACGCATGTTTTCAATCAAAATACCCAGGTGTAATTCTCCACGTCCTGATATGAGAAATTTATCCGGATCAGCACTATCACTCACCCGTAAGGCGACGTTATGTAGCAATTCGCGCTGTAGACGTTCCCGAATTTGGCGAGAGGTGATGTATTTGCCTTCTTTTCCCGCGAAGGGTGAGGTGTTGACTTGAAAAGTCATGCTGACGGTGGGTTCATCAATTGTCAAAGCGGGTAAAGGGACAACATGTTCCGGATCGCACACTGTATCAGAGATGTTTAATTTATCGATACCGGTAAAGGCGATAATGTCGCCAGCGTTAGCTTCTGGAAATTCGATCCGTTCTAAGCCATGAAAACCGAGTACTTGTAAGACGCGCCCTTTACGTTTATTGCCTTCGGCATCCACGATAACGACGGGTGTGTTGGTTTTAATCCGTCCACTATTAATCCGTCCTATACCAATCACACCAACATAACTGGAGTAATCCAGCGCACTGACTTGTAATTGAAATGGTTCCTCCGGATCGACATCAGGAATCGGTACATGTTTGATTATGCCTTCAAACAAGGGCGACATATCTCCTTCGCGCACATCGCTCTCTAAATTGGCATAACCGTTTAATGCTGAAGCATAAATCACGGGAAAGTCGAGTTGTGCGTCGTCAGCACCTAAACGATCAAAGAGTTCAAAAGTTTGATCGAGTACCCAATTGGGCCGTGCGCCGTCGCGATCAATTTTGTTAATCACGACAATAGGACGTAAACCACGCGCTAACGCTTTTTGGGTAACAAAGCGGGTTTGTGGCATAGGCCCTTCTACCGCGTCAACCAGCAATAGCACGGAATCAACCATTGACAAGACGCGCTCAACTTCACCTCCAAAATCAGCATGTCCCGGGGTATCGACAATATTAATTCGGTAATCCTGCCAACGAAGAGCGGTATTTTTGGATAAAATGGTAATGCCGCGTTCTTTTTCTAATTCGTTAGAATCCATCACCCGTTCAATATTGGTATGACGTTCACCTAATGTACCCGATTGTTGCAGGAGTTTATCAACAAGGGTGGTTTTGCCGTGATCAACGTGGGCAATAATAGCAATGTTACGCAGTTTGGTTATCACACTCAATAATCTCAATAAAATTCAATAAAATAATAATTCGCTATTAGCTTCGCTACCCAAAGGTAGGCTTTACTAAAGGTTTGTTTACAAATATGTTTATAGGCAAATAGCTCAGAAAGCTTTTGGCGCTATGCTTAGATGTGGTTATTTCTAGAATGCTGATTAAACGGAGCCATTCACTGATAACCGTTCAAAAAGTTTTATTCATATTTGTTTAGACTCGATCTTCAAGTTTTTGATGTTATTTGCTGTCGCAAAATCACAGATTGACTGTTTAAAGCTTAAGTCATTGATTTTTAAATATCATTAAGTTTTTAAAGTATAAAACAATATTATTCTTTTAAAATTAATTAATTTACAAAAAACTTGAAGATCGAGTTATACGGAACGCACTTGAAAAAAATTTCGATGTTTGAAACAAAGATTGGCCTAAATATCATTATAATCAAGTCTATAAGAAAATCCGTTTATTTAATCAATCCTTTGTACTCTGTTTCAAAGAGAGGACTTATTAAACTAAGCCCCCTATGTCACCATAGGGGACTCGTCTTCAAAGCACAAGCCATGAGATTGATCCCGAACACGGCTTCTTTCCCAACTATTATTATTTGACTGTGTTCCATTCTGATATTTTTAGGATTGCTTTTTCAGCTTTCCCCATATCGTCTCTGGTTTTAGTATCATGACAATGACCGTGTAGAAGTTGTCGGTTTGAGTAATTAAACTAAGCCCCCTATGTCACCAATCGGGACTCGTCTTCAAAGCACAAGCCGTGAGATTGATCCCGAACACGGCTTCTTTCCCAACTATTATTATTTGACTGTATTTCTACAGCCTTTGCAATACTATTCTCTAAACGCCTCGTATATTTCCTGACTCGCATCCAATTGATGTTTTGCCATTCAATACCTTCATAGGCTTCATTTCCTCCAAAATAGAATTTTGGGTACTGAAATATTTAGTTAATATTATCGTTCTTAGTTGACAGTGTTCACCCAGCTTACATTAAGCATTACACTTAATCCTTTGCTTCTTGTACAATCTTGTTAGTTCAGTTTATTAAAGTTTGTTAAACTCAACTCAATACTTTCTTGAGTAAGACTGAACTAATTACCCCGTTCCCAAAGATTGGCTATATTTGGACTTAGATACTTTCTTTGCGCCGTGACAATGATTCCTACGAATCCAACACCTATCATATTACTGATATTTTGCCATAAGTGTTTTCTTGTCAAACACGGATTACTACTTAGCTTGTTTCCGTTAGGTATGACGAACGTTTTATTATGTCGAAAGTTTCTCTCGTTACGGCCTATCCAATTGCCTAGCATCTTTAATAAGGCTAATCCTATTATTGGTACATTATACCCTGCTTTACCAGAAGTTTAACAGACTTCCAATAAGGGTATTGGCGTAGACTATAGGTTGTCTTAGGGTAGCTTTAACCCCACAATCTTTGAGTTATCACAAATAGAAACTTCCTATTTAAGCCCGTTTTACATGCGTCTTATTGCATTTTTAACGGAACGGGTCGCACAACATCCTTACCTCCATCCTTCCTAGGTTTGACGTGGTCAACTTCCATGATGTCTTCGTATCTGAATCCTTGGTTACACCATTTGCACTTTCCATCTTGCGATTTTAAGAGTATTTGAACCCTTGTGCTTATAGTGGGGTCTTTTTGTCCTCTTTTGACCCAGTAGATTGTATCGAAGTCAAATATGTGTTTGGTGCCTTTGACACTTTACAGTGTCTCACGATTTTGGTGTCGCTATGCTTGTTTAAGGTATAAGTCTTACCCTTTACCTCGGTTTTAAATACCCAATTTCTAGTACCGTCTTTCTTGAAGTATTTGTTTTTAATCCATTTGTGACCTTTGTTGTTGTGTCTTCTACAAGCCCACTTCCAGGTCTTTATCCACATGATTTGGTCTACTTTGCTGTATATATCTTTGGACACGACATGACTAAAGTAATTTGACCATCCTGTGATGATTGGATTTAGCTTACTTATAACTGCCTCTTGTGGGGCGGCTTTGTTCCTTTTGAGTACATCGTGTATAGCATTGATGTGTTTCTTGATGCTTTCCTTGCTGGGTTTAACCAAGGTTTTGAAGCCTTGCTTGTT
>QNEL01000459.1 GCA_003645185.1 Candidatus Parabeggiatoa sp. nov. 3 | reverse complement strand
TGGGCAACATTAATTTTAAATGGGGCCGGCAACAAAAACCCGTTACCCACCCTACATTTTAAACGGTGGGCAACATTAATTTTAAATGGGGCCGGCAACAAAAACCCGTTACCCACCCTACATTGATCTATTGGGGCCGGCAACAAAAACCCGTTACCCACCCTACATTGATCTATTTGTGGGCCACAAAAATACGTTACCCACCCTACATTTTAAACGGTGGGCAACATTAATTTTAAATGGGGCCGGCAACAAAAACCCGTTACCCACCCTACATTAATTCAATTGTTCCACTATAAACGCTGTCAAATCAGTTAAGACTTTTTTAACGGCCTGATTGGCAGCTATCACACCGCCTTCTGCATCTTCACTTTGGGTGCTTTTCTCAATTTCAAATACTTTGGTTGCCACAACTCTACGCAGTGCCATATCTAACAATTGTGCCCGCAATACTAAGCGCACTAAACTCGGTTCTGTCTGAAACTCTTGTTGTAAACGCACGATTTCTGTATCTAAGCGTAATTCACAAGCAATCGGGGATGTGGAGGCTGATAAGACGGCCCTAAATTTGCCCGTGGCTTCAAACTGAAGCACTAACAACGGCAAAAGCATCCGGGCTGGCGTATCAATCCATTGACTTTGTTTATAATATTCAAGGATATGATATTTATGAATGTACACCAACGAAGAGGTGTCAAATCCGGGTGACGCTTTTGGCATAGAGACTAGCAACGTTCTACCAGCAGGATTAGGAAAAGGTATGTCTGGCAAAGGGATATCTAATAAATAGGTTTTAGGCTCTGCCGCAGTGGGTAGGTTCCAAGCCATGAATAAAATGAGGATAAATAGCCTCAAATAACCACCTTGTGTACGCCTTTTAACAGTCATTTTGTTCTCCTGTTCTGAATGTGATTGCAACAGTCATCAAAAAACGATGATGGAATCAAAGAGGTTTCCAAAAAAGCATTATGAATTAACCTCCTCATAAAAACCTGACAGGTTTTCAAAACCTGTCAGGTTTGAGCCAAAATATTTATCTGAACTCCTATAGCTAAAATTGACTCCCAAATAACAGCATATTAAAAAACCTGACAGGTTTTCAAAACCTGTCAGGTTTGGGCCAAAATATTTATCTGAACTCCTATAGCTAAAATTTACTTCCCAAATAACAGCATATTAGGTTTACGTTCTAATTCTTTAGCAAAATGACGCAAAGTATTTAATAAAAGCTGTAATTCACGCAATGAGTTAGTCATTTCTGGCAAAGCTTGACGAGTAAAGTAATCCATATCTTGGCGACTTTCCTTTACCGCAAAACTAACATTCTTAGCCGTTTTCGCAATCACACGAGTCGTTTCTTCAAACTCTAACACAACCTGATTAATCAGAGCAGATGTTTCAGTAAAAGTCGTGGACGTGTTTTCGATAGCCTTAGCAATTTGAGCGAAAGCCTGAGAACTGTCTTCGACAGCCGCTAGACTATTTTCTAGTTGAGTCAATAGCGCAATCACTTTATCACTCACTTTATTAATATTTTCAGTGGTATATATCACATTGTTTAACGCCAAATCAATACTATCAGTATGATCTGCCAAAGTTTGAGTAACCACTTCTATATTGTGCAAGATATTCGTCACGGCCGTAGAATTTTCTTCAGATACCAAAACCGTCATGACTTGAGACAAGTTAGCAATACTCGTTATGAGGTTGTCAGTTGTTTCAGGATCAAGGTTGCTCAAAAAATGATTGGCCGTTTTTGACACATTATTCAGGTTGTCCAATAAATCCGAAACGCCAGTATCTAAACGCACAAACAAAGAAGGTTGCGTTTTCAGTTCTGGATAATCTTGCCCTGGTTTGCGTACTGGTGGCAAAGCATCAAGACTTCCCCCCGTTAATTCCACATAGGCCAAACCCGTCAAGCCTTGGATAGACAACAGTGCAAGCGTATCTTGTTTAAGCGGCACTCCTTGTTCTATATCCAATAACACTAACACTTCATTCGGCCGTTCTGGCACTAAAGCAATATCACGCACATAACCCACTTCAACCCCACGATATTTAACATATGCTTTTTTATTCAATCCAGAAACAGACTCTTGTATATAAACTTGATAAGTTTGGTAACTTTTCTTTTCAATACCGACACTTAACCACAGTATTGAGGCAACCAATGCCATACCCAATAGAATCACAAAAAGGCCAACAAAGGCATAATTCGCTTTACTCTCCATCATTTTCAATTATCAAATCAATGTAGGGTGGGTAACGTGTTTTTGTTGCCCACCATTGTTGCTCCAAAGCACCTTCGCAAAATAAATTTTGCACTCCAAAGCACCTTCGCAAAATAAATTTTGCACTCCAAAGCACCTTCGCAAAATAAATTTGGAACGAAAATTAAATTTGTACTTCATTCAATCGGGAAACGCTATATCTACTCATCAAGCGTAACATGATGCGCTTTAAAAAGATGTTTTTTCAAATGATCTATCCGCACCTGCGCGTTGCATTGTGGACAATGGATTAATTTTTTATGTCCATGCTCATTATAAAGATGTTCTTCAAACTTGTTTTCCAAAAAATACAAGTGGCATTGTGGACATTGAACCGTCTTATTGACTATCAACTGCTCTTGTGCCGCTCTTCCACGCGGCCCCTGAAAATACTTTTGCAACCAAGGGTGTTCAAAATGGGTTAATTCGCGTATAGGGGCCACAGCAAATACGGCCTTATTGGCGAGTACGGCCACGCGATCAGTGACTTTCCACAATAAATCTAAATCATGGGTGACAATCACCACAGTTAAACCTAATGAATCAGTCAATTGCATAATCAATTCATCTAAAGCGCCAGCACTGATCGGATCTAAACCTGCTGTGGGTTCATCTAAAAATAAAATTTCCGGATCCAAAGCCAATGCGCGTGCGACAGCCACACGTTTAATCATACCACCACTGAGCTGAGAGGGATATTTCTTCCCAGCATTCGCTGCTAAACCAACGAGATCGATTTTAAAAGCAACCAATTCTTTAATAAAGCGTTGACTGAGCGAGGTATGTTCGTGCAAAGGAAGCGCCACATTTTCCGCAACCGTTAATGAACTGAATAACGCGCCCTGTTGAAACATCATCCCACAACGACGGTGCAGCCATAAAGTCTGTTTATCGCTGAGATTCAATACCTCGTTTCCAAAGACTTTAATGGAACCGGCAACAGGTTTTTCTAACAAAATGATTTCATGGAGTAAAGTGGATTTACCCACGCCACTATCACCAATTAAGGCGATGATTTCACCCTGTTGTACAGTCAGGTTTAATTTGTCATGGATAACCACTGTGCCATATCGCGTCTCTAATGCTTTGATTTCTATAACGGCTTCAGTGAACATAATTAATTTTAATGGATCATTCAGACAAGGGCAATGTAGTAAAACATTTCGCGATTGAAATCGCTCTAAACGCTAAAGACGCTATCTTTCAAGAGTTTTTCTAATGCTTGGGCATTGGATACCATCTTTATGAAAGGCTCAATCTTCATAGGGTGGGTAGCGTCTTTTTGTGCCTGCCCCATTTTTTCTATATTAATAAGATTAATAAGCTCAAAAAATTAATGGGGCCGGCAACAAAAACACGTTATCCACCCTACGTTTTAATTAATGGGGCCGGCAAAATTAATGGGGCCGGCAACAAAAACACGTTACCCACCCTACATAAATTAAAAAAATCTCACCCTATCAAGCCTATTCCTAACCAGCTAAATAATACCGAAAATAGCGCATCAACGACAATAACGAGAAAAATGGCTTGTACCACACTGACAGTCACTTGTTTGCCAACACTATCCGCTCCCCCTTTCACTTGAAAGCCTTGATAACACCCCACTAAGACAATAACCGCTGCAAAAATGGGCGCTTTACCAATACCAATTAAATAATTCGTTAATGAAACCGCTTGAGGGAAACGATCTAAAAAATCAGTGAAACTGACTCCAAATGACAGTTTTGCGATCAACATGCTGCCTACAATACCCACAATGTCAGCATAAGCACTCAGCAATGGCATTAAAATGATTAAAGCCAATAACTTGGGCAAGACTAACAATTCCATTGGGATAATCCCCATCGTGCGAAGGGCATCAATTTCCTCAGTGACGCGCATTGTAGCAATTTCAGCGGTATAAGCCGAGCCGCTACGCCCTGCCACAATAATCGCGGTTAATAAGGGCGCTAATTCCCGTAACAAGGTAATGCCAACTAAATCGACAATAAAAATATTGGCACCATATTGGCTTAACTGAGTGCCGCCTTGATAAGCCAGCACTACGCCCATTAAAAAGGCTAATAAACCAATAATCGGTAATGCTGTCAAACCGTCTGAATGCATATTAGCCAATAAAGCTTGCCAACGAATACGAGAGGGCAAAAATAGTGATCGTAATAAGATGATGAAGGTTTCGCCCGTAAAGGCTAAAAAATCAATGATTTGATCAAAACGTTTTCCTATTTTTCGCCCTAAACGTTCTAAAAAATGAGGGGATTTAGGCCATACCGTTGGTTGCAGTTTAGCCGCATAAATTTCCATGAGATGTAACAAATCAATATGTTCAACTCTTAAGCCTTGTAAAACGACAGACTGGCCTTTTTTTTCCAACGTTTGTTGTGTACGAAACAACAGCCATGCCCCAGCGGTATCCATCGTTTGAATCGTACTCCCCTCTAAAAAAATCGTTGAAGCAGTGGGCCAAGAAAAATGATTGATGTGCTGTTCTAAGTTGCCAATCCCATCTAGTGTCCAATCACCACAGCAGCGTACTGTTTGATCAACTAATTCAAGGCTGGCAACAGGATTTTGGGATAAATGAGTCATGTTATGTCATATTAGTATTATGAGAGCCAATTGTAAAACAGATAGAACGCTGATTAATCCTGATCATCATGATTCACACTGATTTTTTAATCAGCGTAGATCATGATAATCAGTATCATCAGCGTTCTATCATGAATATCACACCAAAACTTTCGTAAAAATTATAATTGCACGTCATCATTGAAATTTATGTTATGATCACTAAAATTTCAATCTTAATGCGAGAACAAATGATGATACTTCAACGTGATATTGATTATGCTGAGATTCAAAAAAGGCTTTCTAGCTATAAAGTGACGGCATTACTGGGCCCGAGACAGTCAGGGAAAACGACGCTTGCTAGACAATTTCAGTGCAATCATTATTTTGATCTGGAAAATCCACGGGATATGGCCCAATTTCAAAATCCGCAATTAACGCTTGAACGCTGTCGAGGCTTGATTATCATTGATGAAATTCAACGTCAACCCGAGTTATTTCCGTTAATGCGTTTTTTAGTGGATACACGCCCTGAACAACAGTATCTCATATTAGGCAGTGCGTCACGGGATTTGATTCAACAAAGTTCTGAAAGTCTTGCGGGTAGAATTGCTTATTATACGCTATTGGGATTTCGCAAACAGGATATTTCGCTAGAACAAATAGAAGAATTATGGTTGAGAGGAGGGCTACCTTCATCCTTTTTGGCGGGAAATCATGATATCAGTTATCAGTGGCGCGAAGAGTACATTAGAACCTTTCTTGAACGGGATATTCCAGCCTTGGGGATTCGGATCCCAGCAGAGACGTTACGACGCTTCTGGCACATGGTGAGTCATTATCATGGCAATCTGATCAATTTTTCAGAAATAGGCCGTTCGTTTGGTATTGCAGATACAAGGGTGAGGCATTATATTGATATTCTGATGGGCACTTTTATGATCAGAACAGTACAACCGTGGTTTATCAATATCAGTAAACGGTTGGTAAAACGCCCAAAACTCTATTTTTGTGATTCGGGTATTTTCCATAGCCTTTTGGCTATCGAAACGCCAGAAGCACTCTACCGACATCCCAAATTAGGCGCTTCTTGGGAAGGATTTGCGTTAGATTGTGTTTGGCGGAGTATTGGAAAAGCTGATGAACTGGCTTACTTTTGGGCCACGCATTCTGGCGCAGAAGTGGATTTATTTTGGCAACACGATGGCAAACATTGGGCCTGTGAATTTAAGTTTGCAGACGCGCCCACTTTAACAAAATCAATGCTTTCAGCCCTCAGCACCCTGAATCTTGAAAGATTATGGGTGATCTATCCAGGCAATGCAAGGTATCACATTCATGAGCAAATCGAAGTTTTCCCATTAAGAGAAATTCCAGGATATTGGGAATATATGTAGGGTGGGTAAGCGGGTTGCCATGATTTCAAAAACGCCCAAAATCGTTTTACCTA
>QNEL01000458.1 GCA_003645185.1 Candidatus Parabeggiatoa sp. nov. 3 | reverse complement strand
TACCGCAAAGGGCAACCACAAGGGATTGCCCCTACGCAATGCCATGTAGGGGCAATCCCTTGTGGTTGCCCCATTTCTGGTTGCTTATTCTAAAATACCTGAAAATTTCTGGTTCAGTACTTACATATTCCCTGTTTTTATCGGCAACCAAGATGACTAAATCTTTCATCCCAAAACCCCGCCCGCGAACAACACACCGAGATTCTAATATATATTTTTGAAATAATTTCCGTATATCATTCATAAATCAATAACTTATATCGGACTTTGACGAAGCCCTGAACTCACCAGACAACAAATCATAAAATAAGCCAAAGGGTGTTATAATATTCAGCATGAAAAAATATACACTGGTAAAGGAGAACTGTCATGACTGATTTAATGGAAATCGAAGCAGAGGAGTATCAAGATGTGGGTTCATTAAACCATAGTATTGTACAAACCAGAATGGCAGGATTTTTACTCAATGATGAAAGGTTTACGGCCATGGTTGAATTAAGTTTGGATGCTAGGCAGATCGATTTAAGTCAATTTGGACTTAAGGCAAAAGAGGAACTGAAACCTGATATTTGTCTTTATCCTAATAGCGTTGGGCTAAAAAGGCGTGATGTTTTAAGAATGCCAGAAATGCCCTTGTTAGCCATTGAAGTCGTTTCACCAAAACAAGGTATTGATGACATTTTAGCTAAATTTGATGCCTACTTTGCGCTGGAAGTGAAATCCTGTTGGTTGGTAACTCCGACGCTTCAAATCGTAACTGTTTATTCTGAACCTGATAACTTCAAAACGTTTGACAAGATGGCTACCGAAGTCATTGATGATATCCTAGATATTCGCGTACCACTGCAAAAGATTTTTAGTTAATGTTTTGTAGGGTAGGATCGCTGGCGGCACTCAATTAATTTTTTTCATCACAGAGTTTTTTTTCAACACAGAGAGCACAGAGTAGCACAGAGTTTCACAGAGTTTCACAGAGAGAGAGTTACCTCGTCAAACCTCTGTGGCCCTCTGTGTTCGAGGTAAAGCGTTTTTAATTTTAAACAAACCAACGTCGTATCATTTCAACTTGATAGCGATAGCCTTTCTCTTCTACTTCTTCAATCAATTCTCGCTGCAACAAGAGGGCTATCGTGTTTTTCAAATCGCCGGGGATATGTTAACAATTAAAAATTAACAATTAACAATTTTCACCTGCCCAGTTTATAACCCATTTATGATCCTGCTATTATTTTGAAAACCAGTTTTGTAATGTACTTTTGAACTTGTTAAAGGCTTCATCAGTGCATCGTCCAAAACTCACTTTTTCAGCCAGTCGTCGATATAACATTGATGAACGGGGTTTGCGTACTTGTTTCAAAACAGCTTCGATGCTTTCTTTGGGTCTGGATGGTTTGAGTTCGCCTTCCTGTAAAAATCCTTTTTTGATTAACCAACTCTTTAAATCCTGTTGTTTGTTTTTCCAACCTAATGTTTCAGCAACCTGAGGTGAATCGCTCCATACCCAAATTTCTAATTCAGGCTCTAACACTATAGCGGCTGCTTGTTGCCAACCAGAACGAAATAAATTGGCTTCGACTAGCTCTTCTAATTCTTGTCGAGTCAAACCTTCACGCCCACAGCCTTCTCTATCAAATAAAATCAAAGCATGGCGATATTGATTTAAAGCGCTTTGCAAAAAATAATGTCCCTCATTGAGACAACCCGGATCATGGTAAGAGTGAATGAAAATGTTAAAGCTGATTTCACGGATTGATAGTGCTTGTGGGCGACTTAATATACCTTTGACAGCATATTCCATATTTTTGTCTGCAACCAAAATGACTAAATCTTTCATCCCAAAACCCCGCCCGCGAACAACACACCGAGATTCGTTTCGCCTTTCCAATCTGTCAAGTTGGGATGTTGATTGCCACTGACAATATTTGTTGCGCCCTCTTTCGTTTTAGCGAAACATAAGATTTCTTCCACGTTTGCCGCGCTTAAAATGACTGGCGAATGTGTTGCCAATAAAACTTGAGCATCATAAACGGAAGATAACGATTGATAGATCGTTTCCACTGCGCGCGGATGAATACCATTTTCCGGTTCTTCAACTAAATAAATACCCGATAAATCAGGTAAATAGGCGGGTATTGTTAAGGCCAGTAATCTTAATGTGCCATCTGATGTCATCCACGATGGCACTTCTAATCCTCCTCTATAACGAATAACCAAGTAACGATGCCGATCTTCAGGGCGTATTATCGTATCAATGTCTTCAATATCCTCAATGGCCGTTTGTAAATGACTTATCCAATCTTGATAATTTTCAAAGGCTTGCAACCGGTTGATTATCCACGGCAAATTAGAACCATCGGGTTTAAAACGGCGTTGTTGCCCAGGTGGACTGGGTTGGCGCATTAACTGACTATTCAGGATCAAAGCTTGTATCCCAGTTGTGAGTAAATCTTTAAACCAAACGCTCACTGGAAATTGAGAGTCATCTTCAGGCAAATTCCCCAGTGCGGAACGCTGAGAACCGAATTTAAAGGAAAGTGTCGTGTGAGGGTTGAATTTTGAAGACACTTCTGGATGAAACTGATCTTGTTTCGCCTCATTTTTGCTGACAACGAGATGCCTTAAATGAGGCCCAATTAGAAAAACACTTTCCGACAGTATTGAAGTTTCACCACTGACAGAATCTATGCCAATCGTGACTTCATAACGAATCTTATCAAAAGGTTGTGCTAGGCATTGGCGTTGAGTTTCTGGTATTAAGGCTTCAATTGCCAATTCAAATTGTGTCCCAGATTGTTTCCAAAATAAATCATATAAATTATGGGTACTCAGCGCAGCTTCTAAGCCACTTGAGACTAAACGTCCTAGCAAAGCCAGTACATCAAAAAAAGTCGTTTTACCACTGGCATTGGGCCCAACTAAAATATGAAATGCCCCCAAGGATTGACGGACATCATGCAAACAACGGAAATTTTTAGCTTCAATTTGAGTAATGCTCATTTTGTAATCTGTTTTAATTGTAATATCAGTTATTTATTAATCATATCAAAGGCTGATTTTGCCCACAATACTTTGTGAACCTTTTTTCAACACAGAGTTCACAGAGTAGCACAGAGTTTCACAGAGAGAGAGTTACCGAGTCAAACCTCTGTGGCCCTCTGTGTTCGAGGTAAAGCGTTTTTAACGCAACTTCACAACCCCAATTCTAGAATTGACACCTCTAAACAAACCAACGTCGTATCATTTCAACTTGATAGCGATATCCTTTCTCTTCTACTTCTTCAATGAGCTCTCGCTGCAACAAGAGGGCTATCGTGTTTTTCAAATCGCCTGGAATGTGTGCTGATAGGCTTTCTTCATTCACGATGGCACTTTCACCTTGGGAGGCGATGAACCGTAATACGGCCCTTCCCGTATCATCTACTTGATTTTGTTCAATATCCGCAAAAAAGAAGCCGCCAAATTTTAAGGCATCTGCTATGCCTGTTTCGACATCTTCCACTTGCACTTTGAGCCGTTGTTCGACTGATTGTTTATTTTTAATTTGTACAATCTCTCCGCATAATAATTGTACTAATGCTGGGTGTGCGCGGGTTGTGGTGAGAACACGTTGACTCGCTTCGGGGGTGTAACGTAGTGGGTAATATTTTACCGGTTGTTCTATCAATTGCCGTGTTTCATTTTCTGATAAATAACTGATGTGTACGGTTTGTACATTGATCATATAGCTTGCCCAGTGCTGCAATTCGCTAAAGGTATGTGTGCCGCCAAATAATAATCTGAACCGGGGGCGATGTTGAATAATATGCCGAAACATGCCTAAAATGGCTGCGGGCTGTAAGCGGTTGTCACTAAACCCTTCATTTAAGGTGACAAATTCATCTAGTGCTAACAGTAGCGTTTTATCGCCTGTCGCTTGTTCAAGTTGATTTAGCCACTCATCAAAACGGGTGAAGGGATCAATTCGCAAATATTCTTCATCTAAAGGCGGAAAGGTTAAGTCGGGATAATGTTTCGCCGCTTCTGCCATCGTGCGCCCCAGTTGATAGAAAAAACTGGCATGATCTCGCGCCCAAGCCAAGGGCCCTTGGCAATCGACAAACAGCATGACGAATGTCTTGGGTAAGAGCAGATCCAAATTCATTAATAGCGTCGTTTTACCGGTGCGACGTTGTCCATATAGCAATAAGGGGGGGCAATGGCGCGTTTGTAATAATTGCTCAAGACGTGTCGTGACTTCAGGGCGATCTGCGAAAACATCATGTACCTTTTTATTTAAGGGCGGCCCAAAGGTATAAGGATTCGGAATATCTTGCATATCTAGCAGTTCAGCTGCAAATTTTTCGAGCAGAGTTTGCCATTTTGAGGCGATTTCCCGAAAACGTTGTGCTTCTGCTGAAGATTGGCTGCCCAGTAATGCGCCTTTAAGGCGGCCAATAACGTTTTTCAGCATAGTATGTTGCTGATAATGCCCTTGCTGAGACAGGGCCGCTTCAATATCAAGACTCATTTCGCGAAAACTGTTTAACCAATTGCCTGCTGTTCCTGCCAATTTATCACTGCTTAAGAGGGTTTGATGTACTTCGGCCATCTCAAAAATGCTGTCACAGGCCATTAAAAACTGTGAATCCAATTCAAGGTGTGCGGCTTGAACTGCCCAATTTTGGGCACCGGCCGACAGTTGACTCATAGCGGCCGTGGCCGCTTGTTGATCATGTTCGTATACCCTGACTAATTGCTTTTCTAATCCCCAAAGGGGTAGGTATTGATGCTCATCCCAAAAGACAGAATGTTGGTGTAAAAACTTGACACTTTGTTCTGGTTGTCGTCTCTGTGCTATCAGTAATAACCCGTTCCAAGTGGCCGTGAAGGGATATAAGAGCAAGGGTAGCCATTTTCTGTAGCTCAAACCGAGTACCATAGAAAATATGCCGCCTCCCAGTAGCCATAAATAGAGTTCAGGAGCGACGATGATGGCAAAAAGCAGGTAAGCACTGCCACTACCTAATATACCAGCAATGATTCCGGCCCAGACACCGGCAATATATCTTGCCAGCAGACTGGCAAACATATAGGGTAAGGTAAATAAGATGGTAAACAAGAAGGCGTTGACTGTGCCACCGGTTAATCCAGAGAGTAAACGCTTGAGCCAAAGCATTTGATCTTCGTCTATGTAATTGACGACATTGAAAATGAGGCTGATCAATAACCAGATGAGGCTGGTAAATAATAAAGCTAATGTTGCCATCCAACGCCAGTCGCGAAAACGCCAGCCTATAATCAGCCCAGCGGCGGCAGCCATGCCAATGATTTGGGCCTGTGCAATGGTGAGTTGCACAAAAGAGGGTAGTAATTTCAATAGATTACCAAATGTGGTCCCTAGAAAACTGCCCATAACGAGTACAAGTCCACTGATAGTCAAACCGATGATCACACCAAAAAATTGTCGGTCGTTCGCTATTTCTTTATGTTCTAGCGGTAAAGAGGCGAGGATGCTGCCCGCTAAACTCATGACAAAGATACCTAAGCTAATACCTGCGATATGTCCGGTTGTGCCCGCTATGCCAAACAGGATTCCTGTTAAAAGGCCGCCGAGCGTACCCGCTACGATGCCAAAAGCGAATGAAACGGTAAAACTACTGATGAGGCTGCCAACAAGACATAACATCATGCCATAACTGATACCTAATATCATGTTTTCAAAAGGAATCATATTGGCAATGGTTTCGCTTTCTGGTATTTGAGTCATTTCCATAAGCTCAAATACCATATTAATGACTGGCAGCAATCCTTCTATAAAAAAACCGAAAAAGAAATTAATCGTTAATAATACAATAGCAATTAGGCACCCTATCAATACAGGCTGTATTAGAAATACACTGTACCACAAGCGTTTGAGTTCAGGATGATGCTGGGGGGGTAAATCAGCTAAAGCGAAATCAGCGGCTAATGTTGGCTCAATACGATTGATATAATTACGCCAAGCTGAAGGGTGAAAGATAAGCCAAAAGAACATTTGGAATGGGGTTAATAACACCTGAAAAAAGGAGCGCGTTGAAAAAGACATGGTTTTTTTCTCGATTGGGCAGACAAGTGAATCCATTTGGTAAGGGATAATTAATGAATCATTGTTTTTCATCACTCCTCACCACTGTAGGTACGCATAAATATTTTAACTGCGTTTTATCTATACTTTTACGTAGGGTGGGTAACGTGTTTTTGTTGCCCACCATTAATTAAAACGTAGGGTGGGTAACGTGTTTTTGTTGCCTGCCCCATTAATTAAAACGTAGGGTGGGTAACGTGTTTTTGTTGCCCACCATTAATTAAAATGTAGGGTGGGTAACGTGTTTTTGTT
>QNEL01000457.1 GCA_003645185.1 Candidatus Parabeggiatoa sp. nov. 3 | reverse complement strand
TACCCACCCTACATTGATTTAATTGGGGCCGGCTTTAAAAACACGTTACACACCCTACATAAGATGGTGGGCAACAAAAACACGTTACCCACCCTACATTGATTTAATTGGGGCCGGCTTTCAAAACACGTTACACACCCTACATAAGATGGGGGGCAACAAAAACACGTTACCCACCCTACATAAGATGGTGGGCAACAAAAACACGTTACCCACCCTACATTGATTTAATTGGGGCCGGCTTTAAAAACACGTTACACACCCTACATAAGATGGTGGGCAACAAAAACACGTTACCCACCCTACATAAAAGTTTTAATCGATCAATAAATAAATGATATGGATATAAATCAAAATGATTCGCTTCGCGTTAACACAAGTCATTCTGTTCCCCATTCCCTTCCCGCTTTCCAAAAAAGTACTGGCTTCACCCTCCTAGAATTATTGATTGCGCTCACTTTGTCAACGCTTGTTATGTTGACACTGGCAATCGGTATGAATATCGTCTTTAAAGAATGGAATCGTTCTAGTAATAGGCTTGATGACAGCTTGAAAAAGGTACTGGTTTTATTACAGATTGAACGCGCATTAGAAGGTGCCTTTCCACATACTTATAAAGATAGTGACGAAAATAAACACTATATTTTTTTTGAAGGTGAAGAAGAGCAATTGACTTGGGTTTCGACTGTCTCACCAGGGCGGCAGGCAGGATTGACGGCGTGGCAACTTTTACCGGATGAGAAAGAAAAGGGGGTACAAATTCGTATTGTACCCGCATTTGCCAGCGATCCAACAGAACGCTTAGAGGAAAATGCGACAATGGTTACGGCCTTGGAAGGTTATCAAGCCACTTTTGAATACTTATATGTTGATGACAAAATTGAAGAAGATACAAAATGGGTAAAAGAATGGTCCGCTAAAAAATTGCAAGCCCTACCTCATGCAATACGTGTGCGTTTGGAAAATGATATTGAGGGAGAAGATTCTCTGGAAATTGTGGCAACCATTATGGCCCATCACCATCAAGAACCAAAGTTTCGTCCTGTCAAACCTTAAAAAAATCCCCCCAACCCCTTAACCAAACTTACCAAACTTGAGTTTTACCAAATTTGAGTTTTCCGTACAAACTTGAGTTTGTTTATTTTCCAAACGGGGGGCTTGAAATGAATACAAAATAGGGATAAATCAAGAACTTATAATGCATTTGACCATGAAGAGTAGCTATATAAGTTCTCAACAATGTCCGCGAGCATGTGTTTGTATCTGTCAATTTGGCAAACGCCCATGTTATCTCGGGAATTGCGCGTTGTCGTGTCTATCAATTGAACGCCGACATCAAAATGTTTGTCATATTGCCTGCACCATATCACTTTACCCTTAATTTCAATGGGTGGCTCAACTAGAACTTGAATAGCAATGATTGAGCCTTGTTTCCAACATCTGTCGGATTCAAAGGCGACTCCACCAAAACTGATATTTTTTAAATGTTCCAGATTCCTCTCAGATTCAGTCATTTCCCGCACTTCAACGGGGATGTCAGTAGGATGCCTAATATATTGTCTTTCATCGTGCATGTTCTATAACCTCCTTAACAGTTCGGATTTTTGATGGGGCAACCACAAGGGATTGCCCCTACAAACCATTCGATAGGGGCAATCCCTCAACATAAAGACAACAGTGTACAAATTGTTCCAAAACCGCCAACTGTTTAGAATGTAATTCAACACTTGATCTCTTGGCCTGAATAAACTCAACAGCCTCTTTAACATTATGCACTGTACCTTGTTTGAGGAGAAACGCAGCAACCACTGTCGCGCTCCGTCCATGCCCTAACGCACAATGCACAAACACAGGGGCAATTTCCAAATGCGTTGTTATCCATGACACTGCCTCATTCAATTGATTGAGTGTTGGAGCTGTTGTGTCCAATAATGGCATAGATAAATAGTTTTGTTTCGTCCGAATAAAGCCGATTTCTCTAAATTCACAGGTTAAATCAAGGGTATTTTTTATACCCTTTGAGGCAAATCGCTTATAATCCATAATCCCAAGCTGACATCCCAAGTACAAATCTGGATGATTTCATCCAGCGCGTTTTCTTGAGAAAACAGGCGAAATAAAGTAAGTGCTATCGTATTCAGTATAAAATACGGCCAAAAAATAAGATAGCTGAGAATAGACAATGAACCTGATGTTTTTTTAAGGAAGAAGCTGGGTGCCTCTAGCCAAAAAGCACAAGCAACACCTGTCAATGCAATAAGGCTGTTAATGATTAAAAAAGTAATTATACTCATAATTGCGCTGCCTTGTAGGAATTAGTGCAAAATCGCTTCATTTGAGAAAACCGGGGTAATCATCAGGATTGCCTCTACAAAGACAATTAATATTGTAATGGCAATTTTTTGTGGTTGCCCTGTCATAAGGTAAGTACTGAAGCACAAATAAACAGGTATTTTACAACCAAGGGCAACCACAAGGGATTGCCCCTACATGACATTGTGTAGGGGCAATCCCTTGTGGTTGCCCCCTTTCTGTTTTTTTAAATACCTGAAAATTTATGGTTCAGTACTTAGCATGTTACCCATTTACCATTTGTTATTCGCTCTTGGCGAATAGATTACCACATAATAGGAGAACCAAAATTATGGGATTTTTAGCGGACAAACGTGCGCTGATTGTTGGGTTAGCGAGTAATCGTTCAATTGCGTGGGGGATTGCACAGGCCATGCGCCGTGAAGGGGCCGAACTCGCTTTCACTTATCAAAACGATAAACTCCGTGAGCGCGTGGAAAAAATGGCCACCGAGTGTGGTTCCAACATCACTTTACCCTGTGATGTTAGCAGCGATGAGGAAATTCAAAGCGTTTTTGACGAATTGCAAAAAACGTGGGACGGTTTGGATATTATTGTTCACTCAGTCGCCTACGCACCGAAAGAGGAATTAAAAGGGCCTTATTTAGAAAACGCGACTCGTGAAGGCTTTCGGATTGCCCATGATGTCAGTTCTTACAGTTTGTCAGCTTTAGCTATGGCCGGACGTAGCATGATGCAAGGGCGCAAAGCGGCATTACTCACTTTGAGTTATCTCGGAGCGGTGCGTGCCATGCCCAATTACAATGTCATGGGCCTCGCCAAAGCCAGTTTAGAGGCCAATGTTCGCTATTTGGCTTCAGGGCTAGGCCCTGAAGGGATTCGCGTCAATGGGATTTCTGCCGGCCCCATACGCACTTTAGCAGCCTCCGGTATTGCCGATTTTCGGAGTATGCTTGATTTTTTTGAAAAAAATGCCCCCTTACGGCGCAATGTGACGACTGAAGAAGTCGGTAATGTAGGCGCGTTTTTGTGTTCCGACTTAGCCTCCGCCGTTACGGGTGAAATCACTTATGTAGACTGTGGGTTTAATATGACCGCAACAGTTGGGTAATCAGGGATAGATCAAAATGGGGCCGGCAACAAAAACACGTAGGGAGCCCTACATTGATCAAAATGGGGCCGGCAACAAAAACACGTAGGGAGCCCTACATAAAAGAACCAAGGAGTAATTAATTTTGACACCTGATGAAAAAAAACAGCAAGTTGCTAAAAAAGCTTTAGAATACGTTGTTGAAGATACCATTATCGGTATCGGCACCGGTAGCACGGCGAATTATTTTGTTGATGCACTGGCGACGATTAAACACAAAATTGAAGGCACGGTTGCCAGTTCCAATGTTACCGCTGAACGCCTGAAATCTCATGGTATTCCCGTATTTGAACTCAATGGTGTAGATGAAATTTCGGTTTATATCGATGGTGCCGATGAATCGAATCGCTATTTACACCTGATCAAAGGTGGCGGCGGCGCATTAACGCGTGAAAAAATTGTCGCAGCAGCCAGTAAACGCTTTGTTTGTATTGCCGATGATAGCAAATTAGTCGAGGTACTGGGCAAATTTCCATTGCCTATTGAAGTTATCCCGATGGCGCGAAGCTATGTTGCCCGTCAATTAGTCAAAATGGGTGGCAAACCGGTATGGCGAGACGGTTTTATCACAGACAACGGCAACGTCATTTTAGATGTCCACAATTTGCAAATCCTTGAACCGGTGAAACTAGAAACCCAAATCAATGAACTCACCGGCGTTGTCACTAATGGCTTATTTGCCACACGTCGAGCCGATGTATTGCTATTAGGTAGCCAAGACGGCGTTAAAGTGTTGGATTGATTTTGATTTTGTAGGTGTGGATAACGGTAGGGTGTTGACTGAGAGGTGTTTTTGAGATGTATTTTTCATGCTGTTTTAGGGAACCCCAGGTTCCACCTGGGGCTATTCACATTCAACCCCTTCGGGGTTGTTAAATAAGCTTTTTTAAGGGGTATTTTATAGGCCTTTAACAAACACGAAATCAGCATGAAAAAAATAGGCCAAAGGGTATATTTTATGTTTGTCAAAGGCCTTGAAAATGGGGTTAAACAACCCCGAAGGGGTTGAATGTGAATAGCCCCAGGTGGAACCTGGGGTGGAATAAAATAAATCAAAACAGCCTGAAAAATACAGATCAAAAAAACATCTCAGTTGCCCACCATTGTCTCCTGACAGCTTTGATTTGGCTTTTGGGAGCATTATTATTTTGGAATAAAGGAGTGAACGGGCAATGGTGGGCAAGCGGGTGATGGATATCAGCTATGAACGACAATCTTGGCACTAAGCGATCCCACCTACGAATGATGTTCATCATCTAATGAAATACCTTTTTGCGCTAATAGGGCTTTTAGATATTCAACTTTCGCTTCGGCTACCTCAGCGCGTTTAGCTTCCGCCTCGGCCCGTTTAGCTTCCGCCTCTGCCCATTCGGCTGCCACTTCGGCCCGTTCAGCTTCCGCGTCGGCCCGTTTCGCTTCCTCCTCGTGAGTGGTAAAACGTTTACCGTCTGGATGGTAAAGGTATAATGTCTTATCCATCAATTTAAAATGGATTCCTAAACGTGGACTTTTCCAATCGTGCATTGGCACAATGGAATGCAATTGGTTGCTACCTCGCAGCCAGCCTTTTAGTTGGCCTTTCTCAGGATCATACAGATAATATTCTTCAACTTGATAGTCTTGATAAAACTGAAATTTTTCAGCCATTTCACTATCTTTGTTGCTAGGTGAACGGATTTCAAAAACGACTTGAGGCGCAATGTCGTTTTCCAACCATTGTTTATATGAACCGCGATGATGTTTAGGTCGTCCAAACGCTACCATCACATCTGGCGCTTTACAGATTTGATAGTCCCCTTCTATCGGATACCACAGTAAATCTCCTGCCACAAACACATTAGGATCATTTTGATATTGGGTTCGCAGGTTGAAGACGATATTAGTGATCCAATCAAATTGTTTCGTATTATCTGCCATTTGTTTGCCATCCGTTTCTGGGTAAATCACTTCTTCTTGTTCAATGTGTTGTGCTAATGAACTCATAATTGAATGGTTAATCATGGTTAATGGTTAATGGTTAAAGCTTCGGCGAGTTAAACATTAAACCCAAAGATACGATGCTCTAATCCTTTCTTATAAACAATCCTTGTAGTTATATATATATTTATTTTTGTAGTTATATTTTAATGCGTAAGGGAATCTAAGAGAATAAAAATGAATGGGAAAGTACGGATTATTGGAGGGCAATGGCGGGGGCGTAAATTACGAGTGCTTGATAAACCGGGGTTACGTCCAACACAGGATCGTATGCGTGAAACGTTATTTAATTGGTTAGCGATGCACTTACCGGGTAGTCGCTGTTTGGATTTATTTGCAGGATCAGGTGCATTAGGAATAGAAGCCGCTTCACGCGGCGCAAAACAAGTGATATTAGTAGAAAAAGAACGCGAAGTGGTGCGAAACTTGAATCAACATATCGCAACCTTGGGCGCTGACAACTTAGAAGTTATCCATGCTGACGTGATACGATTTTTAAAAAGCCCTTCTTCAGCTTTTGATATCGTGTTTTTAGATCCCCCCTTTAAACATGATTTAGTGAGCCCCTGTTGTACTTTATTAGAACAAGGGGGTTGGATCGCGCCACAAACCTATATTTATTTAGAGGAAGAAGTACGCCTTGGACAACCCACTTTACCCACTACTTGGCAAGTGATTCGTCGTCAAACTGCGGGACAAGTTGCCGGTTTTTTAGTGCAGCGTTGAAGAGCATTTTCGATTTGTGATTTTTGGGTAGGGGCAATCCCTTGTGGTTGCCCCCAAATGACAGACATAAAAAAAGCGGATGCCTTGATTCTCAGATTAAGCTGCCGAGGCTTCAAGCCTCGCATAAATCTGATCTTTCAAAAGCACCCGCTTTTTCTTCAAATGTTCAGCATAATGATCTGCAACCGGCTCAACATTCTGCTCAAT
>QNEL01000456.1 GCA_003645185.1 Candidatus Parabeggiatoa sp. nov. 3 | reverse complement strand
TCATCTTGAGATAGCTTTAATCTCACAATCTTTGAATTATCATAATAAGGCTTAGAAACGGCCTAATTAAGCTCATGTTACGCACATTTTACTGTGCTTTGCATGAAACGGGTCGCACTTATCTGTCCAAGTCAGTGTCACGGTATCTCCCTCAACGCCACCTTTGAATTTGAAAGCGCAGTAGGGATCCTTAGAAATACCGACACTCCAGTCTGCTGACATGACGACTTTACTATTGTGTTCAAATTTCACTTCTTGAATGAAATGTGCGGGTATCAATCTGCCCGTTTCTAACTTTCTGCGGGCCCCAGTTTCCATCGGATGCGTGATCTTAGCCTGCACTGTGGTAATGCTATTTTTAAGCGTAGCACGAAGGCGTATTTTAAATTCATCTGCCACTTTTTATTCTCCTCTAATCCGTTAGTTAATTAACCGCCACAACCACCGAGGGTAACTGTAACCTCGCGACGTGCCGCATATAATTGGCCATCCGCTTTCACAACGGCGATAACATCAGAAGTACCCATCATTTTAATGCGGGTTTTAACCCAACCCACCGCGTTTTCAGGATCAGGGAAGTTAAACTGAGCAACTAAGGGAACGGGATTTTTTTCAGCGAGAATCGTGATGGATTCGAGTTTCTCTAAGTTAGTCGTCACCTCAATTTGTACAACTTGACCATTTTCGGCGATCTCTGGCGCTTTAATAGTAATCTGGTCAGACTTTTCTATCTCAGCCGTTCCAAATTCACGTTCAAATATTTCTTTTAGGGCATCTTCATTTTCAGCCTCTACAGCCGTTTCAGGCAAATCGGCCATAACGTTTTGTGGCAACACAGTGGTGCCCAGTGCCATCGCGCCGCCAGTGGCAAAAATACCTTTTAAAAAGGTTCTACGGGGTAAATTCATCCATTTTTCTCCTTTTAAACCACGTTTTGTAGGGGCAGTTCTGCGTGTTTGCCCCTTGGAATTAAAAATTAAATAATAATGACAAATGCCGATAAAACAACCCTTTCTCATTTAAAGGCTTTTTGCTCGGAAAGCCATTCTGCTTGTAATGCTTTATAGCGTGCCCCTATGCGTGAGGCTAAATAAAAATCAAGCGAATCCATTTTCAAGGCCATTTCCAATTGTTCAATGGCCAGTTGGGTATAACCGATAAGATAATACTTTTCGGCCAAGGCTAAATAGGATTGCGCTTTAGCGCCTGTCAATTCATAAGCTCGCGCTAACAGATCATAATAATCAGGATTTGAGTCTGCCGAGAGGCCTAATAATACGGCCTTGGCTTTTCGGGGCACATGATTTTGCAATAACTTTTCTGCATAATCCAATCCAAGTATTTTATCACCAGGATAAATTTCCAAG
This sequence comes from Candidatus Parabeggiatoa sp. nov. 3, assembly GCA_003645185.1. Classification (GTDB taxonomy): domain Bacteria; phylum Pseudomonadota; class Gammaproteobacteria; order Beggiatoales; family Beggiatoaceae; genus Parabeggiatoa. The sequence goes on along the minus strand of QNEL01000456.1, from coordinate 5,022 downwards.
GCTTGCTTATACACTTTTTTGGCTTTCGCCCAATTATTTTGCACTAAAGCTAACCTGGCTTGCAATAAGTAATAGATAACCCGATCACCATCATTTTGAAATAACCAATCAATTTGCTTTTGCACAGTGTTGGTTTGTCTGGTGTCTAATAAGGCTAAAGCCAGGGCATAACGGATGGCACGTTCATCGCGATAACGACGGGTTTCAAGCATATTTTGCAGTATATTGGCTAATGCTCGTTTATCATCTGTTATCAAAACCAATAATTTAGCCCTCATCAGATGATAAAGCGGCCTATCAACCTTCTGTTTAACGGGGTATTTTTCAGCCCGATCACGCGCCTCAGCGATTCGATTAGTTGTCACGGGATGGCTGCGTAAAAACTCAGGTATACCACTACCATAAAAACGAGTGGCCTCTTGCATACGTTCAAAAAAACGAGGCATATCACGGGGCTCTAAGCCAGACTTGGCCAAAATTTGCATCCCTAAACGATCCGCTTCTTTTTCATGGGTACGGGTAAAATTAATCTGCATTTGTACACTGCCGGCCATCACGGCAGTCAGCGCAGCCTGGCCCGCTTGCGGACTACCAGTGGCCCCTGCCAATACCGCAGCTGCAATGATGGCCGCTATTGTAGGCACAGATAAACGCTCAGTAGCTTCAACCGTGCGAGCAATATGGCGTTGCGTAACGTGGGCAATTTCATGCGCCAGTACCGATGCCAATTCACTTTCGCTACGTGTTTTTAAAATCAAACCACTATGGATGCCGATAAAGCCACCTGGAACAGCAAAGGCGTTAATGGATGATTCATCAATGACGAAAAAATGAAAATCTTGTTCAGGATTATCACTGTATGAGGCAAGACGATAACCTAAGTCCTTAAAATAATGATTGATTTCCATATCATTGACAATGTTTTCAGTACGACGTACATGACGCATAAAGGCCTCGCCCAATTCTTGCTCATCCACAGTTGACATCACCGTGTTAGCAGAAAGCCCCATTTGAGGTAAGTCTATCGCCATAGCCGTTCTAGAAAGCATACAGCCTAGTAGTAAAATAAGAGATAAGTTATTTTGACGCATTTTGATCATTTCCAATTCAAAAGTCTGTTCCACGCAAAAGTTTTGCGCGCAAAACTTTTGCCTGAAAATCAGTTATCAGTTATCTCATTACATGTCTCTTGCATGTGTTCCGTCTTAAAAAATGATATAGATAAAACGTAGACAAAATTCAATCAACAGTCAAGATCGTAGGGGCAATCCCTTGTGGTTGCCCTTTTTCAAAGCAATCCTTGTGCTTGCCCTTAATCGCTTACCAACTGGGATTCTGCCACAATAATACCATCGGCATCAGCATAGACGTAATGCTTTGGAAAAAAAGTCAGCCCTGCAAATGTAACCGGTACATTGTGATCACCCCGTCCGTTTTTAGTATTGCTTAAGGGATAAGAATTCAATGCTTTTATACCGATGTTCATTTGTGCTAAGGTAGCGACATCTCGAATACACCCATCAACAATAATGCCTTCCCAACCCTTATCAGCCGCCAATTGCGCGATCACTTTGCCCACTAACGCGCACCGTAATGAGCCACCACCATCTACCACTAATACCTTCCCCTGCCCCGGTTGATTCACAATTTCTTGAACAAGTAAACAATCATCATACACTTTGACAGTATTGATTTGCCCACTAAATGTCGCACGCCCGCCAAAACTTCTAAAAATAGGATTAGCGACTTTAATCTTTTTAAAAAAGTGATCACACAAGTGTGCAGTTTGAAAATTCATCTGAATGCCTCTATGTTTTTGATAAGAACTCTGTGAAACTCTGTGTTACTCTGTGAACGTCGTAAAGCGTTTTTAACGCAACAGACGATAACTGATAACTGATTTCCACATTTCACGCTTTCACGCAAAAGTTTTGCGCGCAAAACTTTTGCGAAAAAAGTTGCGCGCAACTTTTGCGTGAACCGGAGGTCAGCGAAGCTAAATACAGTTTTGCGCGCAAAACTTTTGCGTGGAACTGATAACTGAAAAAGGATTTAATAAATGTGTGGCCTCTGCGGCGAAATCAGATTTGACAATTTAACGCCTGAACTCAACACCCTATCCAAAATGATGGACAGCCTAGCACGGCGCGGCCCCGATGATTTTGGTACCTTTATTCAAGGCCCCATCGGATTAGGGCATCGACGCTTATCCGTTATAGACTTATCGGATCGTGCCCATCAACCCCTAGTCGATCAAGATTTAGGACTCGCTTTAGTCTTTAATGGTACCCTTTATAACTATCGTCAAGTGCGTCATCAACTCCTCGCCAAAGGGCACCGCTTTCATTCTGAAAGCGACACCGAAGTCCTTTTAAAAAGTTACGCACAATGGGGCGAAGACGCGGTGACGCATTTACAAGGCATGTTTGCCTTTGCACTCTGGGATAATCGCAAACAACAGCTCTTTTTAGCCCGTGATCGTTTAGGCATCAAACCCCTATACATCAACCAAACCCCACAAAGACTGCGTTTTGCCTCAACACTCCCCGCCTTATTAGCCGCAGGTGAAGTGGATACACAAATCGATCCCATTGCTTTACATCACCACCTCACCCTACATGCCGTCGTACCCGCACCGCGCACCCTACTCAAGGGAGTACGGAAATTAGCACCTGGCACCACTTTAACCCTCTCCCTGAACAACAAACCACAAAATACAATCCAAAATTCAAAACGTTATTGGCAACTACGCGCTTGTCGTCCAGAAATCCCGTTAACAGAAACACAATGGATAGAAGCCACCCATGCCGCCCTCAAATCAGCCATTGATAGCCACCTTCAGGCGGCCGATGTACCTGTCGGCGTATTACTCTCAGGTGGACTGGATTCCAGTCTATTAGTCGGCCTACTGGCTGAACAAAGCAATGTCAGCGAGTTATTAACCTTCTCAATCGGTTTTGAAGATGCCCCCGAAGAATGCGGCCATGAATTTGAATACTCCGATCAAGTCGTCGCACGTTATCATACCCGCCATCATCGTTATATCATCCCAAATGAACAAGTCTTGACACGCCTACCAGAAGCGATTAGCGCGATGAGCGAACCCATGGTGGCACAAGATGCCATCGGATTCTATTTACTCGCCGAGCGCGTCTCACAAAGTGTCAAAGTCGTACAAAGTGGACAAGGGGCCGATGAAGTTTTTGGCGGATACTTCTGGTATCCCCTCATGAATGCCGCACAAGGCACTGATTTAGAACGATTTAGCCCCTATTATTTTGATCGTCAACATGAAGAATTTTTGCAAACGGTTCACCCCGATTATCACGGAGAAGACTACACATCGCAAATTATAAGCCAATTACTGGCCGAAAAAGACGCAGACACTTTTTTAGACAAAGTACTTCGCATGGATGTCACCACCTTGATTGTCGATGATCCCATCAAACGAGTAGATAATATGACAATGGCTTGGGGTTTAGAAGCACGAGTCCCTTTTTTGGATCACAGCTTAGTCGAATTAGCCGCCTCAATGCCACCCGAATTGAAACTCAAAGAACAGGGCAAACATCCCCTAAAAGCCATAGCGCGTGATTTACTCCCATCGGCCGTCATAGATCGGCCCAAAGGTTATTTTCCCGTACCGGCCCTAAGATATGTACGTGGCCCATTTTTAGAATGGATGCGCGACATTTTGACTAGCCAAACTTGTCATCAACGACAACTCTTTCAGCCGCACTATGTTGATAAATTGCTCAATGCCCCAGAACAATATAAAACCGCCTTGCAAGGCAGCAAATTATGGCACCTGGCCCTACTCGAAAATTGGTTACAAATTCATAAAATATAGATTTTCTAAAAACCTGACAGGTTTTCAAAACCTGTCAGGTTTGGGCCATATAGCTTGAAGCCAATTTTCTAAAAACCTGACAGGTTTTCAAAACCTGTCAGGTTTGGGCCATATAGCTTGAAGGCAATATTGCTTTCCCCAAGTTCCAGATGGAACTATTCACTTAAACATCGAATCTTGATTAAAGAAAGCGTTTCTCAAAATCCAATGCGAATCATCACTGCAAACCTCAATGGCATTCGCGCAGCTGCGAAAAAAGGTTTTTTCACTTGGTTAGCCGAACAAAATGCCGATATAGTCTGTATTCAAGAAACCAAGGCCCAACAACATCAACTCACCGATCCCTTGTTTCATCCCACGGGCTATCACTGCTATTACCACGATGCTGAAAAAAAAGGCTACAGTGGTGTCGCCTTATACGCCCGTCAAAAACCGGATGAAGTCATTGTCGGAATCGGCTGGCCAGAAATTGATAAAGAAGGCCGTTATTTAGAAGCCCGTTTTTCCAACATCAACTTTGTTTCTTTATATCTCCCTTCCGGTACCTCCGGCACCGAACGACAAGATTTTAAATACCAGTTTATGGACAAATTTCTACCCTACTTACGCGAATTAGGTACAAAGGAATATATTATTAGCGGAGATTGGAATATTGCCCATAAAAAGATTGACATCAAAAACTGGCGCAGCAATCAAGATCATTCCGGCTTTTTACCAGAAGAACGGGCTTGGCTAGATCAACTCCTTGATACAGAAGGATTTATTGACGCTTTCCGTGTCGTCAACCAAGAAACAAGCCAATATACTTGGTGGTCAAATCGAGGACAAGCTTGGAAAAACAATACCGGATGGCGAATTGACTACCAAATCATCACACCTGGTTTAAAAGACAAAGTGCAAAGCGCCAGTATTTATAAAGACGAACGTTTTTCTGATCATGCACCCTTGACGATTGATTATTCTGTCGTATTGTAGGGTGGCGCTTATTTGTAGGGTGGGTAACGGGTTTTTGTTGCCGGCCCTTGCAACGATCAACGATCACTTTTCACTAAGGAATCGTCACAAAATAAATTGGAGATTTATTGTTTGCTGAATTTCTTATGGGCGAACACGCAGGTTCGCCCCTACAACATATCGGGTCGTAGGGGCGAACCTGCGTGTTCGCCCTTTAT
>QNEL01000455.1 GCA_003645185.1 Candidatus Parabeggiatoa sp. nov. 3 | reverse complement strand
TCAATCTGCACTTGAACCCTAACATTGTTTTATTTTGAAAGCGATAAAAAAATAGATTGACGAATTTTTTAGCGGGCTACTAATTAAAGGAGTACTGTGTCTATGCCATTTTTAATCACGCGATGTTCAATTTTTTAACCAATGGAGAAATAAGTGATAAAATCACCACTCTTTCATAAAAATAGGCACTTGGAACAGACGAATCAAGATATAAGATTTCCTTGTTGGGGAGTATTTCGTTTTTGGTATTTGATTGGGTAATTTAGCAATACTGGAAAAAGGTAAAAGCTTTAAAATTCCAGTAAATATTAGAGTGTGATTTTGAGCAAAATCAATCGTATGTTGTTTGCAGCCATAAAAAAAGCCTCAAGGTGATAATCACCAAGAGGCTTATAATTGTTTGAATCAGAATTTTCAGCAAGAATACCCCATAACACTTTTTGGGTTTTAATTGCCGTTAATTCTTTGTCAAGTTTGTCAAGTCTGGCAAAAGGGAGCAAAGAACACATTCATAAGCTTCTTAATTCAAGCATTAGAGAATGTTTTCATTTTGTTGTATATTTCAGATACCGCTTTATCTCCAAATAGTTTTTCTTTCATCTCTAAATAATCAGTTTGATTAGACAAATTATCTCTGATAAAAAAGCTGACTTTAGTTAAGTCCAAACTGTTGAAGAGTATTTGTATGGCTTCGTGTCTAACAGAGTCACTGTGAGGAACTCGGTTGAGTTGTTGAACGGGAATCATTGATTTTGTGCCTTAAGTAGAAAGTCCATTGTAAAGGTAACTGGATTTATCACGGGGGAGAATGCCCTGATATTTTTTGTTCATCTTATCATCGCAGGTAATAAAAGCATCCACTTGCAATTGCTCAGCACAAGCTAAATGTAATGCGTCCATACCTTTAATACCATACTCCTGTTCTATTAATTCCGCCCGTTCTAAAGTTTTATCATCACTGGATTTAAATCTTTTAGCCTTTTCAAGAACTAAAGAAACAAACAATCTTCTCTCATCATAAGGATTATGAGATTTTTCAAAAACTAACACATCGGAAGACACAATATCTACAAAACCATTTTCAATTAACATAAAAACGAGCAACATTGATGATGATTCAAGGTAGATTCTTGCTTGTGTCTGATCGTCAAAAATTAGATTTAAAGCACTACTGTCTAAATAAATTAAATTATCATTTGGTAATCAGTAATTCGTAATGGGTAAGAAGTCTTATTCTAAAAAGGTTTGAATTTTATCAGATAAACACATAATTGGGTCAATATTATTAAAACAAAGTTGAATATTCTAATATGATTTTGAGCTTTCATCAATCGTATGTTGTTTGCTGCCATAAAAAAAGCCTCTTGGTGATTGGAACCAAGAGGCTTTTTTTGATTTGTTTTTCGATAAGAAGGAGTGCAAAATTTATTTTGCTTTCGCTTTTCGTTCCAAATTTATTTTCGCGAAGCTGAAGATAGATTGACAATGACCCTTTTTTTGGTAATGCGCCCGGTGAGTACACAAGACGCATACTCACCTAATGGCTTAGTTAATATTAAGGAATACAGGCCGCGCCTTGGGTAAAGCGATACCTTCGACATCGTTAAGATTGATGTCTTCAAGGGCCGTTGAAATCGTCACTTGTGCTTGTTCGCAAGACTTGACATTGACAGAGCGAATAGTCAAAATGAGACAGTACAAACTTTGCCAAAAGTTTATTTTGATATGGAAATTTTGTTACCACTATTGTTAAAGTCATGATCCTCTAATGTTAACTCATCAGGTGGACTTGGATAATGACCTTTTGCTTGAGCAAGATAGATAAAATCATCATCAAATCGATATACCAAACGATTTTTTTTATCTATACGACGTGACCAATAACCAGACCATTCATACTTTAATGCTTCTGGCTTACCGATACCTGTTTTAGGCGAAATACAGATTTGTTCTAACATTCGCTTTATTTTCTCATATCGTTGGTTATCAGTTTGTTTCCAGTGCGCCAAATCTTGTTTAGCATTAAGTGTGAGTTTTAGTATTCGCATTTTCTATGAAGTCATCCAAGTGTGCATCCAGATCATCTAATTTAACGGTTTCAACTTCACCCGCTTCAAGTTGTTGGATAGATTCTCTAAGTCTTTTGATATCAATCCCTTGGGAATGCAAATCGTTTAAATACGCTTCTTGATCGTTTGGTAGCAGCTCACCTTGTTCAAGGGCAAATAATGATTGTTGCTCTGAATTTTCGGCAATAATGATAACCGTCACAGTTTGCGTCGGGGATAATTGTTTTGCCCATGTTGGTGGCAATTCATGAACTTTGACGTGTTCCAATGTAAGATGAGACCTATTCATTCACTCATGTACCTCAGAAATTGTTGTCTAAATCAGAATAGGCCAAATTTAAGTGGTCAATACTTAAAAAAGGAGACTAAATGATTTAGAATTGGTGATAGGTTTGAGCGTGGCGAACCTTCAGTGATCGTCGTTCAGCGGAGTAACTTTGTATCGCTTCACTCTTTTATCCGACGTTCGCTATGATAGTGGGTTATTATAGTGTGATTTTAAGCAAAATCAATCGTATGTTGTTTGCGGCCATAAAAAAAGCCTCTTGGTGATTGTCACCTTGAGGCTTTTTTTGATTTGTTTTTCGATAAGGAGGAGTGCAAAATTTATTTTCGCGAAGCTTTTCAAACCAAATTTATTTTCGCGAAGGTGAAGAGAGATTGACAATGACCTTTTTTTGGTAATGCGCCCAGTGAGTACACAGGGCGCATACTCACCTAATGGGTTAGTTAATATTAAGGAATACAGGCCGCCTTGGGTAAAGCGATACCTTCGACATCGTTCAGATTAATGTCTTCAAGGGCCGTTGAAATCGTCACTTGTGCTTGTTCGCAAGAATCTACATTGAGAGAGCGAATAGTCAAGCTGTTGTCATTGTGCATACTGAACAATAATTCGTTATCAGCCTGAGTGGGCATCATTTCGATAGCCTCAATTTCGCCACCTTTGACAGTGCAGTTTAATACGGTGACTGTGTGAGTATCGTAGGCCAAAAACCGATTATTCCTGACAGCATAGAGTATGGAACCCGCATTATTCCAAGTAATGTCTTCAATCGCGCCGTTGTAAGGCGCTTGCAAAGTGCCTTGAGCGGTAGCGATGTCAATTTCGATTAAGCCCTCACCTTTTGCCCATCCCCACAATGTGCCGTCATCCGGTTTGAAGGAAAGGCCGTTAATATCTCTAAAACCCGTGTCACCGATGGGAGAAATCGCGCCCGTGTTGGCATTGACGGTATAGAGATAACCGGGATCAAGTCCATCTTTACCAGCCGCTGCAAACAGTTGGTTAGTGGTGGGATGTATGGCAAGCGATTCAATATCATGCTCGTGATACATCGTTCCCAGTAACTTGACATCAAAGCTATTCAAAACATCTATCGTAAAGAACAGGCTGTGGTTGCGGCCTTCATCATGCACCGCGTACAAACGACATGAAGCCGGTTCAAGCAAGTCAATATTGACGTAAAGAGTGGGTTTGTCACCTTCTACAGTCACGTTTTGAGAGGCAATGAGTTTGCCATCTTTGCTGATAATGACGGTATAAGTTCCCGTTGGCAATTCGCTGATTTTCCAATAACCTCTTTCATCAGCTATTGTGGTTTTCTCACCGATTTTGACGATGGCGTTAGCCACTGGATTACCAGATTCATCAAGCATTTGACCATTCAATTCATAATTTTTAACGACATCATGAGGGCCAAATGTAATGTTAAAGGTGTAAGGTTCAGGTTCTGGTATATCTACACCGATTAAGGTGAATTTCCAGCTACCTGTCTCGTTAGCCTCAATGACATAATATTCTTCTGTTGGCCCTTCATAGAAGTCTTTTACTATATCACTTTCAGGCGTTAGAACTACTCCACTTGGAGTCGTCACAACGATGTCTATGTCACTACCTGGCCACTTGACTACTGCCTTAATGCTTTCACCTTTGGCAATCTCTTTGTTGTGTGGAATTTTCTGTCCTTGAGAGATTGTTTTAGGTTTTTTTTCTAACAACCTATAAAGGAAACGAGCCATTTCACTGCGAATGACTGATCGTGTCGGACAATAATCAGGTGGGTTTTTGTCAGATTTACAGCCCTTAGTTAAGCCTTGACTGTATAATTCTTCTATATAAAACGCCAGATCACCTTGACCTTTATCTTCACCTTTCTCGTTCTTTTCTATATAAGAAACATCTCCAAAAGTGCCTTTAAGAGCAGCATTGCTATCAGGTTTAAACTTTGGATTATTAAGAAGCACTAAAAACTTCGCCATTTCAGCCCGTGTCAACTTATCATCAGGGCGAAAAGTTTCATTTTCAGAAGCCAACCCTAGTTTCTCTATGTGTTTAATATAGAGATTAAAAATAGAGTCTTTAATATCTGAGAAAGCAGACTTATAATTTCCTACTTGCTTCTCTAATAACTTCTTTCTCTCTTCGTTTGAAAGAGCTTTTATCTTTTCACCCTTTTTGTAGAGATAACTAAGAGATAAAAACTTAGCCATTTCTCCGCGTTTCAAAGATTTTTGTGGACTAAACTTTGGATTAGCAGATGCAATACCTTCTTGTTTAAGGAATTTCACAGCATTACAAATTTCATCATCTGTTTTAGGCACATCAGTAAAACTATCGCACATCTTTGGCCCAATTACCAAAGCATTCCATAGTGGCCTACCCGAATAACTCTTATAGCTACCCTTTATCCATAGTTGAGAACTACCGCCACCGTCAAAGTGGATTGTGCTAGATGCACCGAAATCTATGAGTTTTTGGTGAGCAGATTTCTCATTTGTCTTATTTCGACGTTTACTTGTGAAGATAAAAACAGTTTCATTACTGCCATCATTATTTTTGTCAGCAACGCCAACAAAAGTTTTTTCAGCGACACCTTTACTATCGTCTTTGCTGAAAGAAACAAGTTCATAAGGACATTTTTGTTTCTTATCCAAGCGATAGTGATTATAAATATCGGCTGTGCCTGTTTTGTTATCAAAACAAAATACCCTGATTTTTTTCTTATCTTTTACTTCTGGAGACGGCCCTTCAGGGTCACCATACCCTTCCGTTACCAAATTACCATTAATTCTTACTGGGAATACAAGGTTTCCAGAACTGTAGTTTTTTGTCCATCTACCTCCAAATAAAGCACTTGAAATAGCAATAGGAGTTTTACCATCAGGCAGTTTGAATTGATGAAGTTTCTGTCCCTTATAACGGGGATTTTTGCCGCCAAAAGAGGCCCTTTCTGCATCAGTACCATAATTTTCATATTTATATATGGGATTATCTGATACATCTTCACCCAAAATCAGATGCAAATTGGCTTTTGTTAAATCAATTTCCAGAATGTAGTACGTGCTTTCTGTATGAAGCTTAACCCCAAACGCTATTTGTTCAGACTTTGAATATCCTACACTTGGAATAAACACTAAGGCCAAAATAAGATAAGCCCAATAAGTCCCCAGTTTGTTAAGCGGGACACATGTCGGACGGCTCTTACACCACCATTTAGATGTCGCCATTTTTGCGTAATGACAGACATTGAACAACAACATCGCGCCCAACGCCGTAACCCACCGACTTCGTCGTTTCATATTCAAAATGTCCACTGTCGTTATGTGTTAATTAAAGATAGCCAAATAAGATGAGCAAGGATTGTTCGCCTTACTTGACACCTATCAATGGTCATTATGTTATGTCCACTTTTGACCTTGAATGATAAAAAGTCTTTATGCCTCCTTCTTAATTAATAAAAATGAATCGCTCAATCCATAGCTATACGCGGCTATCCATAAGCAGAAATGATAAATAAAGCTAAACTTTTTCAAAAATAGCTCGAAAACAAATTAAAGCAAAATAAATTTTGCACTCCAATTAGGCCTTCAAGATTTATCAGAAAGCTACCCTTTTGAACTACTGAATATGATTAATCACAAAATGATGTTTCATTAAATGTATCAGTTCGTTTTTCAAAAACGGGCGACTTGATAAAGTAAAAAGTGTAAGGATTCTGTCTATTTATCGGGTGCCAATAATAACAACAAAAAATTTTGAGGTCTAGGGGTCATGAGCCAAAAAATTGAAATGGGTTTTCACTGATGGTGTCAATAGGCTTAAATTTTTTTAGAAAACCTATAAAAATCAAATCGTTATCATTTTTTTGCCAATGACAATTTTTTTTGAGTTCAGAATGAATTTGAATTAGTAATTAATAAATTTGAATTGATAATTGTAAAATTATTAAAAAGAAAAAAATTCCCATCCCCAATGTGTAAGCACTCTGTAAATTTATCGGGTGCCAATAGTAACAGCAAAAAATTTTGAGGTCTAGGGGTCATGAGCCAAAAAATTGAAATGGGTTTTCACTGATGGTGTCAATAGGC
>QNEL01000454.1 GCA_003645185.1 Candidatus Parabeggiatoa sp. nov. 3 | reverse complement strand
GGGATTGCCCCTACAATATTTTTGATGGGATAACCACAAGGGATTGCCCCTACAATATTTTTGATGGGATAACCACAAGGGATTGCCCCTACAATATTTTTGATGGGATAACCACAAGGGATTACCCAACCATTTTTTTGATGGGGCAACCACAAGGGATTGCCCCTACTGAATTTTGATAATTGATAACTGATTAGGGGTAAATTAACTCGACTCGGCGATTTTCCCACCAAGAACTTTCATTGTGTTCAAGTTTGATGGGTCGTTCTTCACCATAACTCATGCTGGTTAATTGGGAATCTGTGATACCTAAGTTCATGATAAAGTCTTTGGCAGTCGTTGCACGTTGTTCTCCCAATGCTAAATTGTATTCGCGTGATCCGCGCTCGTCAGCATGGCCTTCTAAACTCATGGGAACGGTGGGGTTTTTGCTGAGATAAGCAGCATGTTCTTCGAGGATGCGGAGATCTTCTTGTCTAATCTGGCTGATATTATAATCAAAGTAGATGATCCGTTTTGTTGGGATATCAGTGGCTTCTTTGTCATCCGAGAGGGGTGCTGTATCCGTCGTCGCGCCTGTTGGCATCGCGGCTACTGCGGCCGTGCTTTTAAAAATCGGTGGCGGTGTGCGTGGTGTTGATTTCAGTTCTTGTTTTTTGACAGGCGGATTGGAACAGCCGGCGAATACGAGTACGGTTGAGGCTAATACTAAATAATGCCATTTCTTCATGGAAAAACTCCTTTGTTAGTACAAGGGCGAACACCTCGGTTGGGCGAACATGTCGGTTGGGCGAACACGCAGGTTCGCCCCTACGGGCGTAATGTAGGGGCGAACCTGCGTGTTCGCCCTTATTAAAATAAATAATTATCTGAAAGACATAGACTATTTTTGGTAAAAAGGGGACCAAGCCGGTTCGCGTACTTCTTCGTTCATACTGGTGGCTAAACGTTGGTGTACACGTCCATCTATTGATACGGCGGCGAGTTCGGAACCGGTTGAGTAAATGATCATACTCCCATTGGGTGCAAAACTGGGTGATTCATCTAATGTGTTTTGAGTGAGTGTCTTTAAGTGTTTAGTCTTTAAATTGAGTACGGCTATTTGATAGCGTTGATGATTTCCATGCAGTAATGCCAGTTGTGTGCCGTCGGGAGAATAACGGGGACGGGCATTATAACTGCCTTGAAATGTTAAACGTTGCACTGAGCGGCCGCTGGTTGACATGCGATAAATCTGGGGTTGGCCACTGCGATCTGATGTGAAGACTAATGATTTTCCATCGGGGGCCCAATCAGGTTCGGTATCAATAGCGGGATCATGCGTTAAGCGTGTTAGGGCATGATCATACACTTCTATAATATAAATTTCTGGGTTGCCATCCCGCGATAAGGTTAAGGCTAAACGGGTACCATCAGGTGACCAGGCTGGGGCCGTATTCATGCCGGGTTGGGCTGAGACGCGAACACGTCGGCCTGTGCGTATTTCTTGTATATAAACGACCATGCGTTTTTCTGAGTTGAAACGGTCATAAGTCACATAAGCGAGATGGCGTTTATCGGGTGACCAACTGGGCGAGAAAATGGGTTCACTTGATCTCAACATCAAGCGTGGATTGGCACCATCGGCATCGGCAAGATATAAATGATATTGATTTTGTTTTCCGCGCCGTTGCAATGTGACATAAACAATCTGAGTGGTAAATATTCCCCGTTTTCCTGTTAGGGCCTGATAAATTTCATTACTGATTTGGTGAGCGACTTGTCGTAGATTTTCAGTGGTAGCGTTGTATCTAAATCCAATGAGTCGCTGACGTTTATAGACATCAATTAATTCAAACTCGACAGTATAGCCTCTGACAACACCACCGGCAATACGTCCGATGACAAGATGCGGCATCCCGGCAGCTTGCCAGCGTGAATAGCTGATTTGAGTTGACTTATAAGGTTGTTCGAGTAATTGGTGGCTTGGCATGGTAGCAAAACGTCCACTACGGTACAAATTATTGGAAACAATATTGGCAATGTTTTGATTCGGTTGTTGTGTACCGACTCGTAGCTTAAAGGGCACAACGGCAATAGGTTGTCCGCCTTCTTCTTTACCGCCAACAATGTCGATGTTTAAAATCGCATGAGCTTGGCTCAGTATAGCAAAATAGCCTAAGAGACATAACATCAAAGTACGCATGGTTTTTATGAGATTCTAAAGAGGTTTAAAGGTGAAAATCAAATCTTGAAAATCTTGAAAAAGATCATCAGGAATCCGTAAAGGTGACGCTTTGTGAATGGCTGAAGTGGCTGAAAAATCAAAAACCAGGTTGCCACTACTTTCGATGATGTTCACTTCATTAATCGCGCCACTGGGTTTCAAACGTATTTCTATGACACAAGATAGGCCGATGTAATAACCATAACTGGGGCGTATCCAGTGTTGAAGAATTTTATTTTGAAGCCGTGAGGTGACTTTTTGAAGCCGTTTTTTGTTTTGATATTGACGTGTCGCCGCAGTTGTTTGGCGTTTTTTATCAGCTTGCTCTTCAGCTAAACGAGCTTGTTCCTCAGCTAAAAGTTCTTGTTCTATCGCGTCAGCTTCGCTCGTTAAACGGGCTTCTTCCGTTTCTGCTTGTTCCTCTGTTTCTTGAGTTAAACGTGCCAAATCCTCTGCTTGCCGTTTTGCCTCTGCTTCTCTGGCTAAACGCGCTTCTCCCTGAGCCTTTTGGTATTTCAGTTCTTCTAATGCCACTGTTTCAAGCAATTGTTGTTGCTCAAAATCAGCTAATCGTTGTTGTTCAGCGTCTTTTTGTTTCTGTAATTGTTCAAGAGATTGCGTTTTTTTGAGAATTGTTTGTTGAATCTCTTGTTTTTTCTGTTCCAAGGCTTGCTGCTGTGCCCGTAATGCTTTATTTTCAATCACTTGCTCGCTTTTCCAACGAGAAATCGCGGCCAAGACTTGCTGTTCATCTAGCGCGACAGCTTGTATCGTATTTTCAAGCGCAAATGATGATGTTAAATGAGATTCATTGGGTAAGTCAATACTGAATAAGATCATTGCCAGCAGCATGGCGTGAATGATGATCGCATCTATAAATGAAATAATGTTGTCCCACATGGTGTTTTAAGTCTCAATTAGTACAACGAATTACGGTAGTACAACTAATTACGGGGATAAACGAATTAATTTGAGTCATTTTAAAGTATTGGGCTTTAAAATGAGATAGTCAAGCATAACGGTGATATGATAGAACGCTGATTCGGCTTCTGATCATGATTGACGCTGATTAAAAAATCAGCGTAAATCAGTCCAATCAATCTAATCAGTGTTCTATCCACTTTTAAATCGCTTTTTAAGCTCACGCAAAGCCGCTAAGCCGCTAAGAAAGTTAGCCTCTTTGCGACTTTGCGTCTTTGCGTGAGATTGGTTTTAGAAAAAAACATGAGCATTGTCTATGGAATCTGAAACAATTCAATATTAGAATAATCACTTTCCCCAACTTCATTATAAGCGGTTACAGCCACATAAAAAGCTGAGCCTGGAAATAGTTCGACAGAAAAATGAGTCTGTTGCGCCATGTCAAGATAACCAATGTTGTCAGAATCAGTATAAGGCGCATAATATAAAATATAACCCGTAGCGCCTGCTATAGCATCCCAAGCAACTGTCACTTTTCTACCATTTTGAGTGACAGAGAGTTTTGGAGCGGGTGGTATTGCTGATGGCATTTCTTCTGACGGCACTTCTCCAGCAACCAAAATCTGAGAAGAAAACGGTGCTAAAGTAATACTACCCGTTATGATTTCGCCTGCTAAATTCTGATAAGCAATCCCTTTTAAATCAATCGTCTTAGGCGTTTCGGTTGGATTAGTGAATAATGCCGATTGCTTGTTGGCATCATTCAAAACGGCATCCACTGGCTCGAAGGCAACATTGTCTAAATCAATGCTATCGGCACCAATTGAACCTGCCTTAATGGTTGAAAAAACCAATATACCCTGTTCAAAGGCACGGGGAGACAAGAAAAACATCTCATAGTCTTTATGAGTTGAGTCGTAGGCCAATGTG
Organism: Candidatus Parabeggiatoa sp. nov. 3; assembly: GCA_003645185.1. GTDB lineage: Bacteria > Pseudomonadota > Gammaproteobacteria > Beggiatoales > Beggiatoaceae > Parabeggiatoa. The sequence continues at coordinate 2,404 of QNEL01000454.1, read as the reverse complement.
GTGGCTTTCAATATTTCCCATTTTCCCCCCTTGGGTGCATTGTTCACTCTCACCCGAATAGCACCAAACCCATCGCCAAAAATGCCGAATCTTAACCGATAATACTGATTTTCACGCATTGCAAAGCGATTAGTGCTATAAGAGGAAGCTTTTTTCGTTTGAAGTGCCATTTGAAATTCTGACTTACTGAGCAAATTGGCATCGACATTGGAAACACGGTATTCCTCAAAACGCACTCCACACCATTTAGCGTTTTTATCATAAGAGGAAAAGGCTTTTTTCCAGTGTGCTAGGGAGTATTGTTTACCGTCTCTTACAAACACCGTTTCATTATAGGGATTGCAGTAAAACTTGTTCTTAAACGTTCCATGATTAGTGGCACCAGTTAGAACCAATCCCCTTTGATCAGGGGTGAGTGAATAAATAATATTCCCTTCTACAACATTCTTGCGTGAAGGGCCTTTTTTGTCTTGAATAACAATCTGAGGATCGTTATTGTAGACGACATTATTACGGACAACCGTATTGATAAAAGCATTCAGACGGATACCCATATCGGGATTATTGGCAACGGTATTGCCTTCAATCACGTTATCTTTGAACTTAGAATCGGAACCAATTCCCATACCGTAAGTGGGATGGTGCGAACAAGGTGTTTTGTTGAGACTGCCACAGCCATTTGATTCATCAACATTGCCCAAACTTTCTAATAGGAAGTTTCCTCGGATGGTATTGCCACTGGAACCGATAGTGACTGCTCCGCCATCATTGAGGAGTAAAAGTGATTTACGAACCACGTTATTTTCGATAAGGTGATGTCCACCATCTTTCAGGTAAATACCAATCCAGCCGGTGTTCTCAATCGTATTCTGGCGTATTGTTTGGGCTTTTCCAAAAACGGAAACGGCCGTACCATAACAAACGCCTTCATACCGAGTACAATAAAGCGGAAACAAACCCGTATTGGTAATCTGATTCTTTTCAACGGCACTGGCTTGTACATTAAAATCTTTAGGCGCATTCAATCCAATGGCGTTGCTTAATTGATGGTTAAAAGTGTTATCCGTGACTAAAAAATTAGCACTTTTGTATACCGAGATACCTTTGGTATTGTATTCAAAATGGCAGTTACGAACCGTCACATTGTCGGAATTGTTGACAGTCACACCGACTGAGGTAAAATGGCGAAAGGTGAGGTTTTTTACGATGCTATTGTCTTCATGCCAATAAATACTCAAGCCAGTCTTGTAGGTTGAACCTTCAACGAGTAGAGTATTAGGGTTCACGTTTCCACGCGGATAGAGATAGACTTTTTTAGCCACTGCATCATAATACCATTCACCGGGATGATCTAATTCTTCCAGTTTGTCATCTAAGAAATAGCCCCATTCGGGTAACTGGTTTCCCAAGCCTTTCGCTGTGATTTTACCGTTTTTTGCCGTGTAACCGGTGATTTTAAACACTTTGTAGTACCAGCTATAGGTTCTAATGCGTAAGATGGCATCTTTCCAATAGCCATTTGGCTTTGCGTAATCGACTAACGCGGGATCAGTAAAAGCATTTTTGCCCGCACTTTTTCCAACTTTGAGCCAATTTTTATTAGCGGGAGAATCCACGTTAGGATAACGGGCAATCGTCATCATTTCGCCATTGACGAATAGATGTTGAATCTTATTTTCATTGCCCTTCTTGTCTTCAACGATAAAGGCCGATACATCTGCTTCATAAACCTTTGATCCTAATGCGGGATGTTTGGTTCGTTTCCAATCCGTTATTGAGACGCTACCAGCAATGATCGGGTTGTCACCAGTACCATAAGCCCCAAAAGTGAGTCCCGTTTGGAATTTATAGGAACTAATCGCACCACGAAAAATCTCACCACGTTTGAAGAGTATGGCGGCGTTTTCGTCAAACATCTCCTCATTGACTCTGCTAATGGTTTTCCAAGGCTGGTTTTTACGACCATCATTAGCATCGTCTCCCGTCAAACTGGAAACATAATAGGCATTTTCTGGTGGCGTGTCATCCACATCAGCACTATCAGCACTTTGTACCGATATGGGCAACCCTAAACACAACAGAAAAAACAACAACAATGACTTATTTGACATAATAATTCTCCTAATAAGTTAAAAAGGCCAATTTGCAAACTCAAGTTGGAACGTAATAGCGTTTGAAATTATTATTTACTTGTATTAAAAGCCTTGCAAAAAAGTAATAAAGAGAGGAGATAAGTGATTGATTTTATTAATATACCGTAGGGTGGGTAGCGTGTTTTTGCTGCCCACCATTAAATTAAAAAAAAAGTTCAGTTTGTCACCGCGTTGAGTATAAATTAAATTTGATGTAGGGTGGGTAACGGGTTTTTGTTGCCGGCCCCATTTAAATTAATGTATTTCACGCT
>QNEL01000453.1 GCA_003645185.1 Candidatus Parabeggiatoa sp. nov. 3 | reverse complement strand
CAGAGAAAAACACTTCGTACTATCATAACTCATCTCAGGAAGGATATAGGAATCAATCCAACCTCTCGCCCTTTTGAAATGGTTGAGTTACCCGATAATGTTTTTCCATTAGCAGAGACGATTCTATTGGAACACGCTAAATTTGCCATTGGTTCAAACGATGCATTACACTTAGCGATAGTTCAAAAACTACCCTTATATCAACCGATTATGGTGACTTCAGACAAATCGCTACAAAGGGTTTGTGAGTCTATCCAAATGTCTTTTTATGATCCTGAAATCAGTATTGACACATAAATTTTAATGTTAATGTGTTTTAAAGAACGAAATGGCAACCACAAGGGATTGCCCCTACGAACAAATTCTCGAACAGATCGAAAGGGCAACCATAAGAGATTGCCCCTACTCTATAACAAATGAACTCCTACCTTCAATCTCTCATCCAACAACGGCAAGAAGCTGATCTTTACCGTACTCGACGGCAACATACTGGCCCTCAAACCCCTACATTACAGATCGATGGCCAACCTTATTTAGCCTTTTGTAGTAATGACTATCTCGGCTTAGCCAGCGATTCCCGTTTAAAACGGGCCTTACAAGACAGTGTTGAACACTATGCCGTTGGCAGTGGCGCTTCGCATTTAATCACTGGGCATACCAAAGCCCATCACGATCTTGAAAACACTTTAGCAGTTTTCACACAACGTGAAAGCGCTTTACTCTTCTCCACAGGCTATATGGCGAATCTCGGTGTCATCACTGCCCTCGTCGGCCGACGAGATGCGATATTTTTAGATAAACTCAATCACGCTTCGCTAGTCGATGCCGCGATATTGTCACGCGCACAGCTTCATCGTTATCCTCATAACAAGCTCTCAACTTTAGCCCGTTTACTTGCAAAATCCACAGCGGCCCATAAACTCATCGTCACTGATGGCGTATTTAGCATGGATGGCGATATCGCACCGCTCCCAGACTTGGTTGAACTCGCCAAAACCCATCAAGCCTGGTTAATGGTAGACGACGCACATGGCTTAGGCGTACTCGGCAACACGGGAGGCGGTACCTTAGAACATTATGGCTTAACGGCCCAAGATGTTCCTGTACTTATGGGCACTTTGGGCAAAGCCTTTGGCGTATTTGGTGCATTCGTCGCTGGTAGCGCATTGCTGATTGAAGCCTTGATACAATCCGCACGCAGTTATATTTATACGACTGCTTTACCGCCAGCCATCGCCGAAACCGTGCAAACCAGTTTAATGCTCGCAAAAACAGACAGTTGGCGACGACAACGCTTACAAGAACTTATTCGTTATTTTCGCAACGCCGCCGCCCAACACCACATCCCTTTAATGGATACTTTCACGCCCATACAACCGATTATCTTAGGCGAATCTCAAAAAGCCTTAGCTGTTAGTGCGGCCTTATATAAACAGGGTATACTCGTCACCGCGATTCGGCCCCCCACGGTGCCGCAAGGCAGCGCACGTTTAAGAATCACGATATCGGCATTACATGAAGAAAATCAAATAGATAGATTAATCAAAGCCTTAGTGAACGTATTGTAATCATCTCCCTCTCAGTGATCCTCTGTGATCCTCTGTGATCTCTATTCCAGGTTCAAGTTTTTGCGCGCAAAAACTTGAAGCCTTGCATGTTGAAAAAGAGGCAATCATGAACATTCACAAACTCACTCAACTCAAAAAACGATGAACATTCCCAAACAAATTGAAGAACAAGCGGCTCAATTACGTGAGACGCTCAATGAACATAACTATTATTATTATGTACTGGATGCTCCACGTCTGCCTGATAGCGAATATGATCGCTTGATGCGCGAATTACAAACACTTGAAGCACAGTATCCCAAACTGATGACAGCCGATTCGCCTACTCAACGTGTTGGTGCTGCGCCATTAAGTGCCTTTGCAGAAGTGGTTCATGCACGACCGATGTTATCTTTGAATAATGCGTTTGAAGCGGATGAACTTGACGACTTTGATAAACGAGTGCGGGAACGTTTAGAAGTCGAAAAGATTGAATATGTTGCTGAGCTAAAACTAGATGGATTAGCCGTCAGTTTGCGTTACGAAAACGGCTTGTTAGTGAAAGCCGCTACTCGCGGTGATGGGAGTCGCGGTGAAGACGTGACGCAAAACGTGAAAACCATTGAAGCGATTCCTCTGCGCTTGCGCGGCGAAGATTATCCGCCTGTATTAGAAGTGCGTGGCGAAGTGTTTATGCCGAAAAGCGGTTTTGAAAAACTCAATCGGCAGCAAACGGCTAAAGGTGAAAAAACGTTTGCTAATCCGCGCAATGCTGCTGCGGGCAGCTTGCGTCAATTGGATTCTCGTATCACTGCTAGGCGTCCATTAACTTTCTTGAGTTATGCCGTCGGCGTGGTTGAAGGGGCTGAATTACCCGGTAGTCACTATGAGATTTTGCAGCGTTTGCAAGTTTGGGGTTTTCCGATTTCTGTGCAGATGCTGGTTGTCCAAGGTGTTCAAGGCTGTTTAGAGTATTATCAAGATATATTGACACAGCGCGAAGCTTTACCTTTTGAGATCGACGGTGTGGTGTATAAAGTCAATCGTCTTGATCAACAAGAAACACTTGGCTTTGTTTCCCGCGCACCCCGCTGGGCAATTGCCCATAAATTCCCTGCCCAAGAAGCCCTGACTCAACTATTGGATATCGATGTACAAGTCGGCCGAACAGGGGCATTAACGCCAGTTGCGCGTCTCGCGCCGATCAATGTGGGCGGGGTGACAGTCACGAATGCCACTTTGCACAATCAAGACGAAATTGATCGCAAAGATGTGCGCGTGGGCGACACGGTAATCGTGCGTCGTGCTGGTGATGTGATACCTGAAGTCGTGCGCGTTTTGCCAGAAAAGCGCCCTGAAAATAGCCAACCCTTTGTATTACCAGAACATTGTCCCGTTTGTGGTTCCGATGTCACTCGCGTAGAAGATGAAGCGGTAGCACGGTGTACTGGAGGGCTGTTTTGTCCAGCGCAACGCAAAGAGGCTTTACAACATTTTGCCTCGCGCCGTGCTATGGAGATTGAAGGTTTAGGTGAAAAACGGGTTGAGCAATTGATAGCAGATGAACTGGTTGAGAATCTTGCTGACATTTACACTTTAAGCCATGAACAATGGGCCGGTTTAGAAGGCATGGGTAAGAAATCTGCCGATAAAATGATGAAGGCGATAGAAAAGAGCAAATCAACCACTTTAGCGCGTTTTCTCTATGCACTGGGTATCCGCGAAGTGGGCGAATCAACGGCCCGTCTTCTGGCACAACAGTTTGGCGATTTAGAAAAACTGATGTCAGCGACAAGGCGCGAATTAAAAAAAATCCCGGATATAGGGCCAGTCGCGGCTAAATCGATTGTCACCTTTTTTCAACAACCCCATAATCGTGAAGTCATTCAACGCTTACAAGACTTGGGGCTACACTGGCCTCAAAATGAATCCCCAGTCGCGACAGCACAAACATTATCTGGAAAAACCTTTGTTTTAACGGGTACTTTAAATGGCATGACTCGTGATGACGCTAAAGCGCGTTTGCAAGCATTAGGCGCGAAAGTGAGTAACAGTGTTTCCAAAAAAACGGATTATGTGGTGGCCGGAGAAAAGGCCGGTAGTAAATTGGAAAAAGCGCGCACTTTGGGAATCAATGTGATTGATGAAGCCGGCTTGTTGGGGCTTTTGCAAAATGCCCCCGCAAACTAAAGTTGGAACGAACGCAAACTAAAGTTTGTACGATATTTACAATCTACTTGTGGGATAAAGATAAGTCTCTTTGATTTATCTATCTTATCGAGCTTATCGCCGGAGTATATATACTCCGTAAGACAAAGTTTTGTTCCCGGTAAAAACCTGCCAGGTTTGGCAAACCTGGCAGGTTTGGCAAAAACCCGTTACCCACCCTACAATATTTTTTGCCTATTCCTTACTCACCAAAAATCACTCGTTTAATTAATAAAGAAACTGATTCAATAACTTCAATATTTTTTGGAATCATTTCCTCAAATAAAGAGGTTCCCTCATGAGTTTTAACCAAGATTGCTTTTTTTGAACATTTCTTGTCAGCCGCTTTTGATAATAAGGTAGCCGTCTCTGTTAAAGATTCTCCCGTTTTTTGAACACGAATTAATACCGGTGTGCCTTTATATTGTTGTTTAAGAATAGCATCTATTCCTTGATTTCTTGGGACAGGAATCAAATCAAGTCCTTGAAGTAAGGCTAATGCGTTTTCATCACTGGTGTTATAGGCTTCACGACCTTTTTTCAGTAAATGAGATTCGCTTTTTATTGGATTATTTAGCCTTGCTTGGCTTAAAGCAATGGCATCTTCAGAAATGTCAATGCCTATCGCATTTCGTTCTAATAAGTTTGCCGCAACCAACGTGGTTCCACTACCACAAAATGGATCAAGAACGGTATCACCCATATCGGTTGTAAGACGAATGATTCTCTCCAAGAGCAAAATAGGTTTTTGCGTGGGATAACCGACACGCTCTTTCGCTTTTGGATTGAGATAAGGTATTTCCCAGACATCACTTAATGGAACGCCTCTTTTTTCATCATCCAGTATGATGGTACCAAACTGATCACGGGCATAAACTGCCTTACCATGCTCATCTCTGGTACGTTTTTGCAAGATTTGATCGATATTAGTCGATTCTGAGTATGGGTTATAAATGGGATTAAATTTAAAGTTATCCGATTGACTATAGAAGTAAATGGTTTGATGGGCTGGCAATAAGCCTTTTTTGGCATTTGACCATCTTTTATAGGCCCAGATAATTTCTGATCTCAACTGACTTTGTCCAAAAATATCATCTAACAGTATACGAATAAGATGAGTCGCATTGATATCACAATGAACAAAAATACTCCCCGAATCTTTGATCACCCGCTTTAACTCTAACAGCCGATGAAATAAAAAATCGGTATATTTTTTCTGACAACCCCAGATGTCATGATAAGAAAATTCTTTAGTTCTATCTCTCGTTTTAAGTCTTTGAACGGTTTCGGTAAAAAACGGGGGATCAAGATACACTAAATCTATTGATGCGTCAGAAATCGGTTTCAATAAATCTAAGCAATCTCCGGTTTTCAGTTCGGTTTTAACTGTCATTGGCTTGGTTTTCTTTGGCAATGTTTACCAAAATGGCTTTTAGATTAATACCGGTTCGATCCATAACGTATTGCCACGCTGCGTCTCCATAATAATATTCACCTTCTATGCCTTGATACAACGTTTCAAGTGTCTGTTGGATACGAATTGCTTGTTGTCTATTAGGATAATAAAACATGATTCGGATAGGTTTATAACCCGCATTGGCAATCACTTTTATTCTGGTATGTTCTTTTGTAATATGATCACCGTCAGTTGTGGCATCTCTCCATTTAATTTCTATGGCATCTTGCCCTGTAAGGCAATCAATCTCGAAAGTTTTTGGCTTGACTCCCAAAGTATTTTCGATACGTACCGAACCAGACTCAGGGAAAGCATGAAGAAAACACATTTTTGTCGTTTCTTCTAGGTATGAACCGGCGTATTTATATAAGAAACGGCCTTTATTTTGATAAACATCAATAAGATGTCCTTCCTCATTCGTTATTCCAAGTACTTGATAAATAAGAAAATGTGAAAGATCATCTGTTTTCATCTGTGAAACTCGCTCATCAATTTTTGTTTGTAATTGAAGCGAATATTTTGTGGCCAGTTTTCTTATCTCTTCTTCAATTTTCATGTACAAAAGACTCATTTTAATGAGTCTCCTCATTGGTTTTTCACTTGATGATAAATTTGCCTAACAAACTGGGCATCCTCTTGAATATCTCTCACATCTTGCGGTGACACGGTGAGTGAATTTAAATCCTTATGTAAATGGGAATATAAAGATTCTAGTTAACGGTTGATAATATATCAAGCTTAAGGTAAACGGGTGCCCTGCTTACCACCTATCAGTTTTCTTTTTCACGCAAAAGTCATTGAAAAGTGAGTACAACTAATTACGGGGATAAACGAATAAACCTAATAATATCAATGAGCTATTAGTTTATCCTAGTAATTAGCTTCGCTGAACTTCGTTTCGCTGTACTAAGTTAAACAAAAATGATAGGTGGTAAGGGGTGCCCTGATTTTCGTTCATTCCTCATATCTTATCACTGAGCGAACCCACCATTTCTCTTAATTATTGGGGAAATTTATGGTGGGCAAGCGGGCTTTGAATAGTGGTTTTTTTTGTAGAGACGCGATGCCTCGCGTCTCATCTTCGCGTCTCATCTTCGCGTCTCTACCTTTGGGGATTTTTCTGGTGGGCTACAAATCCAATCCATCCAAATCATTTAGAGACGCGAAGCATCGCGTCTCTACCCGACAATTTTCCGGTGGGCTACAAATCCAACCCATCCAAATCATTTAGAGACGCGAAGCATCGCGTCTCTACCCGACAATT
>QNEL01000452.1 GCA_003645185.1 Candidatus Parabeggiatoa sp. nov. 3 | reverse complement strand
ACGCTTTATTAGCATTACGGCCTGATTTGAGCCGTTTACGGCCTGATGAAGCCGCTGCGGAGCGTGCCATTCAACAAGCCTTGCGCCAACCGGGCAGTGTAGCTGCATTACCCGCTGCGAAACGCCCACCGCAACCTATACCGCTCTGGTTACATCCCTCACCACACAGAAGCAAAAACAGCGTCGTCACTGATCAAAGTGATGGTGCCCAAAGCCAACAATCATCTAGTCAAACGGTAGAACAACGCCGTCGCCGTGGGGAACGCACCGAAATGCCGGATGGCAAAAAAGGCATATTAGCTTTTCGCCTAGAAAGTCTATTGACTTTGGCAGACTACGTTAAAGTGGATCGTTGCACGGATGACGAAGATGATGACAAAGCGGCTAAACAAGCTTTAGAAGACATGGATAAAGTCAGTGTGGCACGGGATAATAAACCCGTCACGACTTCACTGCGTTTTGATCTCGACTTGCCGGCAGCAGAGTATGACGATACCCCCTTGGGTTCTGGAATATTGTTACCCGAATGGGATTATAAACGGCAAAGCTTGCGCCCCGATCACTGCTGTCTTCAACCTATGTTAGCCACCACAGCGCAACCGGCAGAATTGCCGGCGCATTTAAAGCGCACGGCCCAACGTTTACGCCGCCAATTTGAGGCCTTAATGCCGACACGCATTTGGCATAAGGGGCAAGCCGACGGGCCTGAAATAGATTTAGAGGCCTATCTCCTACATCAGGCAGAACGTCGTCAAGGGCATGTGAGTGCAGAAAGGGGATTATACCGTGATTTTAGAAAAGGCAGTCGGGATTTAGCTTGTTTATTACTCGCTGATTTCTCTCTCTCTACCGATGCCTGGATCAATAACAAAGCCCGTGTGATTGAAGTCATTCAAGATAGCCTATTTCTATTTGCCGAAAGCCTAAATGCCACCGGCGATCAGTTTGCCATGTACGGTTTTTCTTCCCGCTATCGCAGCCATGTTCGCTTTCATACCCTCAAAACATTTGAGCAAAATTATGATGCGACAGTGCGTGGCCGTATTCAGGCGATTAAGCCCGGCTATTATACTCGTATGGGGGCCGCTATCCGCTATGCCAGCCGCTTATTGAGTCAACAAAAAGTTTCCCAACCTCTGTTATTATTATTAACCGATGGTAAACCCAATGATTTAGATCAATATGAGGGTCGTTACGGCGTAGAAGATACCCGTATGGCCTTACATGAAGCGCGAAAACTCGGCCTACAACCCTTTTGTGTTACGATTGATGAAAAGGCCAAAGATTATTTGCCCCACTTGTTTGGAACGCAAAATTATGTCGTGATTCGCAATCCATCAGAATTGCCAAGAGAATTGCCCCTATTGTATGCGCGATTGACGTAATAGACTGTTTTTATTGTCATTTTTTTGCTTTAAAGGATTCATAGAGTGGCATAGAATATCACAAAAATATAAGTGTAGACAGCATTTTTAGATTTAAACCCTAACGACAAGGATTGTATATAATAAAGGATTTAAAACCATTAACGACAGGGATTGTATACTTAGCTTGGATAGGCTCGATTTATTGATGAAATAAATAACGCAAGAGACGCAAGAGACGCTTTGATTTCGATCTTTAGCGTCTTTAGCGTCTTTAGCGTCAAAGCGCGTTTATTTTTCAATCGCAAGAAAACAAAAAGCATTCGACTCCTCGCCCTAATCAATGATCAGGAGATGATAGATATGATCGAAAGAATGATAGCCAGAGACAATTTGTTACTGGATACGCCTTATATTCGCCGTTGGCGTGACGAAGGGTTTCAAGATGGGTTTCAAGATGGGCTTGAAGAAGGACGTGAAGAAGGGTTTGATAAAGGACTAAAAAAAGGCTCACTCATTGCACGTCGTCGCAGTCTTTTAGAAGTACTAGCAAAGCGTTTTGAACCCCCTTTTCCTCTCTATCAAGAAATAGAAGAGGATTTATCAACCATCACTAACGAAAGGAAATTGAAAACCTTGTTGACAACGGCAATTCAGTCTGAAGATTTGACGGCTTTTAAAAACGTCATGGATAATCTTTAAATGGATACAAGGGCAAGCACATGACGTGAAAATGAAACAACCCCGAAGAAGTTGAATGTGAAACTTCGGCTCGAAGCTGTGCGAGATTATAGCCCCAGGTGGAACCCTCATCGTTAGACACAAGTCTTTAATTATTTGATTTTAATAATATTTTTAAATGGGGCTGGCAACAAAAACACGTTACATGCCCCCTACATTTTGATTTATGTATAACGATGAGAGTCACACTGGGGTGTTAAATTTCAGGTATTTTAGCTACTTTTTTTTCACCCCAGATTCGTAGGGTGGGATCGCTGTCGACAATGAACTCAATATAAACCCAGATTGAAGCCGCCCGCTTGCCTACCATTCCCCCATTTAGAGAATTAAAAGGATTCAAGAGTGGACAGGATTTTGTTAAATCCTGTTCAAAACGTTTGCCTCGAAAGGAGAACAACATGAACACCAAAACAGAGCTTGTCCGTTTTGATTGGGCTATGAAAAGTTTATTACGTGATAAAGCCAATTTTGACATATTGGAGGGCTTTTTAAGTGCGGTGCTTCGTCAAGATGTTACCGTTATTGAAATACTTGAAAGCGAATCGAATGTGCCTGATATTGAGCAAAAACTGAATCTGGTTGATATTCTTATCCAAGATAAACAGCAGCGATATGTCATTATCGAAGTTCAAAATTGTCATATCACGGCTTATTTGGAACGTATTCTATTTGGCGTTTCTAAAGTCATTGTCGATAATGTGAAATCTGGTGAAGACTATCGTGAGATTAGCAAAGTCGTTTCAATCAGTATTCTCTATTTTAATTTGGGGCTAGGTGAGGATTATGTTTTTTATGGCAATACGGAGTTTCGGGGTTTGCACGACAATCAGCCATTGGTTTTTCGTCGGCGGCGAGAGGATAAAACGCTTGAGAAACTCAAAAGCCAAGACATTTTTCCAGAATACTACCTGATTAATGTGGAACGTTTTACGGATGTGATGAATACGGACTTGGATGAGTGGATTTATTTGTTCAAGCACGCTGCTTTACCGCCTCATTGTCAGGCGAAAAACCTCGACAAAGCGGGTGAAAAATTAGATGTGTTGAAAATGAGTCAGGAAGAACGACACCGTTATGATTTGTATCTGATGGCGATGGTGAATGAGCGAGATGCCATTGAGACGGCACTTAATAAAGGTAAACTCAATGGCAAGTTGGAAGTGGCTAAAGAGATGCAAAAATCTGGTATGGATATGGAAACGATAGTCGCTTTGACGGGTTTGAGTCCTGATATAATAGAACAGGATGGATATTCTGCCTTGTGAAAATGATTCAAGGTGGACAGGATTTTGTTAAATCCTGTTCAAAACGTTTGCCTCGAAAGGAGAACAACATGAACACCAAAACTGAGCTTGTCCGTTTTGATTGGGCTATGAAAAGTTTATTACGTGATAAAGCCAATTTTGACATCTTGGAAGGCTTTTTAAGTGCGGTGCTTCGTCAAGATGTTACCGTTATTGAAATACTTGAAAGCGAATCGAATGTGCCTGATATTGAGCAAAAACTGAATCGGGTTGATATTCTTATTCAAGATAAACAGCTGCGATATGTCATTATCGAAGTTCAAAATTGTCATATCACGGCTTATTTGGAACGCATTCTATTTGGCGTTTCTAAAGTCATTGTTGATAATGTGAAATCTGGTGAAGACTATCGTGAGATTAGCAAAGTCGTTTCCATCAGTATTCTCTATTTTAATTTGGGGCTGGGTGAGGATTATGTCTTTTATGGCAATACTGAGTTTCGGGGGTTGCACGACAATCAGCCATTGGTTTTTCGTCGTCGGCGAGAGGACAAAACGCTTGAGAAACTCAAAAGCCAAGACATTTTTCCAGAATACTACTTGATTAATGTGGAACGTTTTACGGATGTGATGAATACGGACTTGGATGAGTGGATTTATTTGTTCAAGCACGCTGCTTTACCACCTCATTGTCAGGCGAAAAACCTAGACAAAGCGGGTGAAAAATTAGATGTGTTGAAAATGAGTCCTGAAGAACGACACCGTTATGATCTGTATCTGATGGCGATGGTGAATGAGCGAGATCAAATTGACACGGCACACAACAAAGGCTGGCAAGGAGGTGAGGAGGCCAAAGCGTGGAAAATTGCCGAAAGAATGTTTGGGGCAGGTATGGATATGGAAACGATAGTCGCCATGACGGAATTGACACCAAGTGAGATAATTGCTCATTTTGAACAAGATGAAGGGTAGTCATGCAATGTGGGTGATATTGATAGAACGCTGATATTTAGCTTCGCTGATTTTTCGGTGTTTGAGCAAGGGGCATTCGCCCTGGATTGCCCCTACGGGCGGTTCGTAGGGGCAATCCAGGGCGAATGCCCCTCTTCTTGGTTGTTTCTTTTAATTAAAATACCTGAAAATTTATGGTTCAGTACTTATCCAAGTTATAAAGTAGATAGAACGCTGATTATCATGATTTTCACGCAAAAGTTGCGCGCAACTTTTGCGTGAAAAACTGATTGACGCTGATTTTTTTGGCGTTAATCTAAACAACTTCCTCAACCACTTCCGCCTGATCACCTACAAATACAATCACCCAACTCTTCAGATTGTCCAATTGTTTCACTTCCTCAAAGTTGAGATAAGTTTTGATCTGATTTATCGCTTCAAGACGTTTTGAGTCTAATTTCTGGCGTTGCGTTTTTTTCAGATACTTTAACTCAAATAAAAATTGATAAGGCGGAGAAAAGGGCAGGCGATATAGAAACATCACATCAGGGTATTTCTGCTCCAATTCGGGTTCGCTTTTGATAAAGTATAAATTCGATAAACTGGCAAAACCAACAAATAACGCCTTGATGTATTTCTCATCAAATGAGATAAAATCACGGTTGGATAAGGTTTTTAGGGCGGTTTCAATTAAACCGACAAAGGGCTTAACCTCATTATCTTGTGCCAACTGTTTGATTTTATGACGCACATCTACGATTTCAAAATCCAGTTGATACTGTTCTTTCAAGGATTTGATAAAAAATTCCCAGTACAATTCCTTAATCACATAATTTGGAAAGGAAAATTGAAATTGTGCCCCATCCTCCTCGCGGATGGTAACCAATCCTAAATAAAATAACAGGCTAATCAAATCATCCTGATCGAATGGTTTTTCAAAACTAAACTGTTGAGTTAATAAGCCCTCAACTTGCCCGCTTTCAATCAATCCTTCTAAAACAACTTGGTGATATGCCGGTTTGCCCAAACTAAACAAACGACGGATTTTGCCATAATCACTGGCAATATTGAGATCAATCAAGGTTCTGGGATAAGTGTTTTTATAGGCAAATTCCTTTAAAAAGTATAAAACCATATCTGGATTATACAACCGAGCTTCGCCGTCTGGCGCAAAAAAATAGCCGTTGTACCATTTTTTCAAGTCATTTAAAACTTTCTGACAGGCTTCGGGATTGAGTTTAGGCGCGACTTGCTTCAAAAGCGTTTTCACCTCTTCCTCTGTAAAACCCATCATCTCATGAAAATAATAGTGAGTCGAAAAATTAGCCGCTATATTAAAGCCACTGGTTAAACTGTCCAAAGTGATGGGTGTCACGCCAGTGGCAAAGAAACGATCAACAATGCCGCGCCCTGTAGCCTCTTTGATGGCCTCATAAAACTTACGAACGAAACCATTACGACTGACAAACTCGGAAAAATGATCAAAATTAAAGGCCAAAATCTCATTGGCAAAATGATCGTACTCATCAATCAGAATGTAGATGGGGTATTGTTTGCCAACCGCATCAAATAAAGCTTTTAAAATTTCACTTGGAGAAGAATACGAGAGGATTGCTTTTTCTTCCGATGCTTCTAGCTGAGTGTAACGAGCTAAAAAATCCTTGACTCCCCATCGTACATTGCTTAAAAAGCCTTCAAAAGTACTTTCTTTAGTCGTGGTATCAATCCGACTAAATTCAAAGTGCAAAACAGCATAACTATTCGCTTTCGGGGTGGGATGTTGACCAATATAATATTGACCAAATAACTGAGAAAATTGGTCAACAAATTCTAAGCCGTAGTAATGCCAAAGTATGGACACAAACAAGCTTTTACCAAATCGCCTTGGGCGTAAAAAAAACACATAAGGCTCATTAGCCTGTTCTAGTTTTTCGATATAAGCTGTGCGATCAACATAATAGTAGTTTTCGCTCACCAATTTGTTAAAATGGCTAATACCGTAGGGTAATTTGATTGGCATAATGATTGTCACCTGTATCTGAATCAGAAAGGGTTTAATTGTATGCTATTTTTCAACACAGAGAACACAGAGTAACACAGAGTGCCACAGAGATTAAATCTATGATTTTTAATTATTGTCATAAAAATAGTTTATAACTCTCTGTATGTTTCATGATGGTTTTATGTCAAGATTACTTATAACGCAAGAGACGCAAGAGACGCAAGAGACACTTCGATTTCTTTTGATAAAAGAGTGTCTTT
>QNEL01000451.1 GCA_003645185.1 Candidatus Parabeggiatoa sp. nov. 3 | reverse complement strand
CAAGTCAGGTGGTGGTGACTAACCTGTAGTTTTTTACGAAAAAACGGGTTTTGACTTCCAAAAAAGCGCAACGGTATAATTATAAATATAAAATTTTTACAAAAAAATACAATATAGTATTGTGTGGAGATAGTCACCTTTAGGTGACTTAAGCTTTTAGACAACTGCTTTAGCTTCGCTGACCTCCGGTTCACGCCAAAGATTTTGCGCGCAAAATCTTTGGCGTGAAAAGCTGTTGGCTGAAGGTTCTCGATATTTTCGCTCTCTTGCACTAGTTAATCAAGTTATCTTTAATAATCTTTTTTAAGACTTTGAGCATTTTGAAAATCGCAAAAATTTCTTCTTCATCGGCATGATAGGTTTTGCTAATAAAATACTCATTGCCATTTAAAATCATAAAATTCCAAACCAAGCCAACCACAAATACATCATAGATTGCTTTTTGATTATCATTCTGTTCTCTGGCGACTAACATAGCAGCAAGCGCTTGTGCGTCGGGTGAACCTTGATTATCGCAGCGATGTTTGTATTCGTGCAGACAAAACAGGGGGATATCAGGATCACGAAAACCTGTCGCAATCATGCCATCTACGATGCCGGACAGTTCATAATCACCCACGATACCTGATAAACGACGTTCTAAAAAATAGCCAATCTGCTCATCGTCGATATTGGCTGTCATGATAACCGGACTAATAAACTTATTTTCAAGTTCAACCTCGTTCCAAGCCCTACCCCCTCTAATCTGATGTTTTTGTAGGTTGAGCAGGGTTTTTTTCTCGAAATCGTCTATTTCAATCTCTTGATTTTCCCAGTTGTCCATTAAGGCGCATTCCCAAATTTGACAAAGCCCAAAGGCCTTATCAAGTGTGGTCAAAGTCCATTCTTTAAAAGTGGCTGTTTTCATATCTTTTTCCTGTTATGTCAGTAAAAAAGATGATAGATAAGTTCTTGAATTTATTATATATTAGATATTGTTAATATTACTTCAATGTTCAACGTAGGGTGGGTAGCGTGTTTTTGCAGCCCCATTTATACCGAGGATAATGGATTTTTCCTTCGATGATTAAATTTAAGGTGGGCAACAAAAAGACGTTACCCACCCTACGTTAATTTGGTATTTTCATCCCAAGTGAACAACGCGAAGCGTTAGAAAAACTCTTTCTTTTTCACCAGATGTTCATTTTTTTATAGTTTTATAGTACTCAGGCTTTGTGATGTTTACGAAATTGATGTACAGCAGATTTTGCCTTGTGGGCACGATCATAACTCTTTTTAAGAGCCATCTGCTCACTAGGAGAGTCTTCTTCTAAATAATGAAGCAAGGCATTGATGGTGGGGTACTGAAAAAGTGTGAGAACGGGCACCTCTCGGTTTAATACCTCGACCAATTTTTCTTGCACTTGTACCAACAGTAAGGAATTGCCTCCCAAGTCAAAGAAGTTATCATGTATTCCAACTTGGTTTACCTGCAACACCGTTTGCAATATACGCGCTATTTTCTGTTCAATCTCAGTTTCGGGAGCAAGGTATGCGGTTTCTAAATCTGCACGTTGCCCATCAAGTTGAGGCAGTGCTTTACGATCTACTTTGCCGTTAGGGGTTAATGGAATAGCTTTCAAAAAAATAAAACTAGACGGTATCATATAGTCGGGCAATTTCTGGCGTAAAACGTCACGAAGATGTGCGCTAGAGGTGCGTTGCATGACCTTTATAATACCTTGAGTTTCAAAGAGATTATCTATGATTTGGCAAAAATGCACTCGTGTGCTAAGATTCGTGAAGGCAAATTGGATACCGGCCCGTTGTCCTTGGCACCAAGCAATATGGCCTTCTAACCCGAGTTGATCATCAGATATATCGGGCAATTGTAGACGACGTATACGGACGTGTTGACCCGTTTCCAAAGTTTGGGGAACACCTACTAAGCAAACCCCCTCACAAGAAATGTCTTCTGTCGTTAACGTTATCGGAGATTGATGATCCAATTCAACGAGGCAACTGGTTTTTAGGGGTAAACGTTCAAGAATCAATTTAGAAACAATATAAGCAATCAAACGCTGATGACCAGATTCATCATCACGCGCAATCACCACAGCCTCCAGCACAGTCGAATCTTGATTCAGTAGGGTTTCAATTTCTCCCAACTCAATGCGAAAACCACGCATTTTGACTTGATTATCAATTCTGCCCAAATATTCAATATTGCCATCGGGTAAATAGCGGGCTAAGTCGCCAGTTTTGTAAAGACGTGCTTTTGGATCGTTATTGAAAGGATTGGGAATGAATTTTTCAGCCGTCAGTTCAGGACGGTTAAGATAGCCTCTAGCCAAACCAGCCCCACCAATATACATTTCACCGACAATCCCAATAGGTACTGGTTGTAAATTATTCTCCAAAATATAAACCTGTAGATCATGAATCGGACAACCAATTATACTTCCTTTTCCAATCTCTGCCATTTTTATAGGATGATAAGTGACATGTACCGTTGTTTCTGTAATACCATACATGTTGATTAACTGAGGATACTCATCACCATGTTGTTCAAACCAATGTTTTAAAGTGTTGAAATCAAGGCTTTCGCCACCGAATATGATAAAACGAAGGTTTAATGCTTGAAATATTTTTGAAGAGTCTTTTATCCGAATCAGTTGCTGGAAGGCCGCTGGTGTCTGATTGAGGATAGTCACCTGCTCTGTATATAGTAGCTCGTAAAATTGTTGCGGTGAACGACTCACCCAATAGGGAACGATTACAAGACATCCACCGTAGAAAAAGGCCCCCCATAGTTCCCATACTGAAAAATCGAAAGCTAATGAATGAAATAACGTCCACACATCTTGTTCACTAAAGTGAAACCAAGAGTTAGTGGCTTTAAAAAGACGCACGACATTATAATGATTGAGCAAAACCCCTTTAGGTTTTCCAGTAGAACCCGATGTATAAATCACATAAACCAAGTTCTTGGGTGAAACACCACTAATTGGATTTTCCCAACTCAATAGAGAGATAATTTTCCAATCGGTATCTAAGCAAATAATATGTTCTATATGATCAGGTAATTTCTTAATTAATTTTTCTTGAGTTAATAACACAGACACTTGAGCATCTTCTAACATAAATGCTAAACGAACGTTCGGATAGGTGGGCTCTAGCGGTAAATATGCCCCCCCCGCCTTGAGGATACCTAACAATCCTACAACCATCTCTAAGGAACGTTCTATACAAATACCTACCAATGTTTCCGGTTTCACACCCAAGTTGATTAAATGATGTGCCAATTGATTGGCGCGTTGATTCAATTCACGATAACTCAATTGTTTATTTTCAAAAACGAGTGCTACAGCGTCTGGTGTTCGTTCTACTTGAGCTTCAAACAATTGGTGGAGACAGACATCCTTTGGGTAATCTACTTGGGTATTATTCCATTCTACTAAGATTTGATGACGCTCTTGTTCAGATAACAGGGGAAATTCACTGATGCGTTTAGCACTATGGGTGACAATGCCTTGCATAAAAGCCGTCAATTGCCCTAACATCCTTGTTATGCTGTCATCATCTAATACTGCTGTATCATAAAACCAATAGCATTTTTGGTCATTTTCTTGAATGATTAAGCTCAAGTCATAACCCAATCCTATTTTGTGGTTTTCCCGTTTTTCGACTCGTTCTATGATGACAGGATATAAAGGCTCGTTTCGCAATTCTGCTTTGGAAGCAAGTACCGGATACCGAATGACTATATCGCGTATATAAGTCTTGTGGCGTTTAACCAACGCTATCTGCTCTTGTACGGCATCAAAAATTTTATCAAAACGGTTTTCCGGTTCCACTGTGATACGACAAGGTTTATACGAGGCCAATAAACCTTCAATTCCTGCCAGTTCAGTTTGCAATTCCACATCTTTAAATCCAATATCAAAACTGGGCTTGTCTCCAATACGGGAAAGATAAGCAACAAAAGCAACCAACATAAAATCGCTTTTATGCCAAGTGGTATGACATTCATTGAGGAAATTTGTCACCTCAGTTGGCATTGGTATTTCTATCGTTTTAAAGGTTCTTTGCCGCTTCAACGGCGAGGCACTTTGAGTGATATAAGGGATCGTAATGGGCTGTAATGTTGCCAGCCGTTCTACCCAAAATGCCTCGTGTTTGGCGAGCAAGGCATCAAAATGCTCAATACGTTTTGCTAGATTTGGATTAATCTCCTTAAATTGATATCCTTCATGTAGGCCAAATTTCGTCACGAAATCAGGGATTGAGAGTGTTTGCCCTTCAATAGTTTTCACTTGACGCAGTGTGACATCGTCACTCGCGGTAGCAACCTTTATACCGTTATCATCAATAGCTGTTATGGTTCCAGGAGGTGATGTTGATAAGGCATCAAGAACATCTATTTTATTCATGATGACAAAATCACTTCCGAGCCAAAATTTCGCCAACCCGAGTGGATTAGGAGAAGAACCAAAGTCCAAAGCCCGAACCCAGGCATCTATCTCATGGGCTTTACGGTTCCATGAAAGTAAGCATCCTTTACTGGATTTATTAAAACGCGAAAAATAACTACGTTCTTCTACTTTTTGTGGCCTTGCGACGACTTGATCACAAGAAAGTTCATCACTGAGTTGCTTAAATGAATGAATAGCCGCTTCATAGCACTTGAGATTAAGGGTAAAAGCAGTCTCGTTCTGAGCTATTTCGATAGGGGTTTGCTTCAATATATCCCCCCCATCAATTCGTTCACTCATGATATGCCAAGTCACACCCCATGTTTTTTCCTGATTAATGATACCCCAAGAAGTCGCGTTAATACCCGCATATTTTGGCAAAGGTGCATCATGATAATTAATGGCATACTGGCGCGGTAATAGCAAAATATCTTTGGGTAAGACAGAAAAGTTAATAATACTAAATAGGTAATCAAAAGGCTGCTGACTTAAAAAGTCTATGAGCTTATCAGTTGCTTGGATGCACGGTATGCCCTTCCTGTTCGCCCAGTGTGTTACCGCTTCATCATGAGAAATCATACCCAATATCTGATGCGCTTGTTCTAAAATGTGTTTAGCACATTGAATAACTAAAGTGCCTTCTCCAATCATAAAGCAAGTGAATTGTTTTTTTTGTGGCATCATTTTATTAGCCTCGCACGCATCTAGTTCTACCTGCGCTTCAAATAGTTGATAGATACACTTGGTACACATTAATATTTTAACATGTCTATTAGACTATTATACTGCACATGAGCATAGCTTAAACTTTTTGATATTTCACGCTTCTGTTTTTGCACACAAAAACATTATTTCACGTTATAAGTAAACTTGTTAAGTGAAATGTGAAATAGATTTGGTGGGCAACAAAAACACGTTACCCACCCTACATCGGGCTTTTCCCCGTGACTTTTTCGATTTGATACAGTGGTTAGGTGTTCATGAGTTCATGAGTTCAGAAATTTAGATAAATTTTATTTTTTACGACGCTTTTGGGCACGATGGCAAAATAAGAATCCATTTCTTTGAGAGTAATAGAAATCAATCTGTTCAATTTTCAATTCATTTATCCATGATTTCATCCGTACCAAACCATAAGCGCCCCAAAAATTTTAGTTTTAAAAATTCAGGTTGGACTTCTTTTTCCACAAACTCCGATTGATCGTACAATATTGTCACTGAGGGGATAATATTGATAGGGTTCACCGCTCACGATTTCTGTCATGATTTGAGTCATCTATTTTTTCTCCTATTGATTGAAATGCTATCATTCAATAATGTGTACCAAACAACTTCTGAACATCTATAGTTTACCTAATAATACCAATTCTTAATCGAAATCCATGTTATGGTTCACCATCTAATGGGCATTGGGAGCCATTCATAAAATGGGTTTCAATCCAGAATGGGTATAAATATATTATGCCGATGCAAACAACGTTTGTCCACCCTATTTGGCTATGGTGTAACATACTTTACATTTGTTCTCATTGTGGGATAGGCCCGTGAAGGGGATTGGCTTAATGAGATTGAGATGGGCTTTGTTTGTACCGGAATATTGGCAATAAATAATGCCCTTAATTCTTACTCAAATTTTCTGTGGTGGATTGCCTAGCAGTTCAAGAGCAATCATGCGTTCAGCTTCTCTATAATTTTCAAAGTCTAAAGCAAGACAGGCCGCACTTTTGAATAAAACGGAACGGGTTGGTTCAATCTCGTAGTCATTAGACATTATACCGATTTAACACAACTTTTCACTTAATAAGTTGAGGCAAACAAAAACTTTTGCGTGAAAAATTGATTTTATTAATATTCCCATTTTGGGAAAAGTAATGAAATCAAAGAGCAAAAAAAGTTTTGTTTGCCTCAACTTTTGGCGCGAAACTTAAATTTAATCGGTATAATGTCTGTTATGTCAGAAAAAAGAATAAAAATAAGTAGTTGATTTTGTTAACTATTTTTGAATGTCCCGTTGTTCAGTTTTAGAGGTCAATATGGGTGAAATGAGTGTTCAATTGTTCCATTTTAAAATATCAACGAGAGGCCAATGAGTGTTCAATTGTTCAATTTTAAAATAT
>QNEL01000450.1 GCA_003645185.1 Candidatus Parabeggiatoa sp. nov. 3 | reverse complement strand
TCAGTAGTCGTAGGCGCCGGACTGGGTTCAGTCGTAGGCGCTGGACTCGGTTCAGTAGTCGTAGGCGCCGGACTGGGTTCAGTCGTAGGCGCTGGACTCGGTTCAGTAGTCGTAGGCGCCGGACTGGGTTCAGTAGTCGTAGGCGCTGGACTCGGTTTAGGTTCAGTGGTTGTAGGCGCCGGACTGGGTTCAGTAGTCGTTGGCGCCGGACTGGGTTCAGTCGTAGGCGCTGGACTGGGTTCAGTCGTAGGCGCTGGACTGGGTTCAGTAGTCGTCGGGGCTGGACTGGGTTCAGTGGTTGTAGGCGCAGGACTGGGTTCAGTAGTCGTTGGCGCCGGACTGGGTTCAGTGGTTGTAGGCGCTGGACTGGGTTCAGTAGTCGTTGGCGCCGGACTGGGTTCAGTAGTCGTAGGCGCTGGACTTGGTTCAGTCGTCGTAGGCGCTGGACTCGGTTTAGGTTCAGTAGTCGTAGGCGCTGGACTTGGTTCAGTCGTAGGCGCTGGACTTGGTTCAGTCGTAGGCACTGGACTTGGTTCAATCGTAGGCGCTGGACTTGGTTCAGTAGTCGTAGGCGCTGGACTCGGTTTAGGTTCAGTAGTCGTAGGCACTGGACTGGGTTCAGTCGTAGGCGCTGGACTGGGTTCAGTAGTCGTAGGCACTGGACTGGGTTCAGTCGTAGGCGCAGGACTGGGTTCAGTCGTAGGCGCAGGACTGGGTTCAGTCGTAGGCGCAGGACTGGGTTCAGTCGTAGGCGTTGGACTGGGTCCAGTCGTAGGCGCAGGACTGGGTTCAGTCGTAGGCGCTGGACTGGGTCCAGTCGTAGGCGCAGGACTGGGTTCAGTCGTAGGCGCAGGACTGGGTCCAGTCGTAGGCGCAGGACTGGGTCCAGTCGTAGGCGCTGGACTGGGTCCAGTCGTAGGCGCAGGACTGGGTTCAGTCGTCGCGGGGGCTTCAGGGGCTGGACTGGGTTTAGGTTCAGTGGCCGTGGGTGCTTCAGGTGCTGGACTGGGTTTAGGTTCAATGGCCGTGGGTGCTGGACTGGGTTCCGGTTCAATCGGAGCAGGTGCTGGACTGGGTTCCGGTTCAGCAATCGGTGGGGATTCAGGTACGAAAACCTCGGTGGGTTCAGGTTGAGGAACAAAGCCTTCTTCAATAGGCGCACTGCCCTCTGTCGGGTTATCAGCAGGTAAGGAATTTTCTATTGGTACTCCTGGCGGTTCTAAAATGCCGGGTTCATCAAACTCAGAACCGTCTTCTAACGGTGGCCTATCAGGTTCTGGATCAGGTAAAGCGATATCGTCATCAGGTGATTCAATCAGGGGCGGGCTATCAGGCAAATGAGAACCGACTTCTACAAAAACAACCGCCCGATCAGTCATACCAACGTTATTCTCAACAATGTATTCAAAACCGGCTAAACCAGTAAAATCAGAAGCGGGGGTAAACTGGATATCACCGTTTTCGGTCAACATGACGCTACCATTGAGCGCATTGCTGACCGCTATAATTTTCAGATTTTGGCCCAAATCATTTTTCAACAAAGTCTCAACCGATAACAGCAAGATAGTGTTTTGAGGCGTAAAGGCGGTATCATCCTGTGCTATGCCTATTGGGACAATTTCTGCCTCAATGTCATTCATTTCGTCTTCTTGATTATCTTCATTCCCCTCATGACGATCTTCAGGAGGCCTTTGGTGATCTTGAGGTGTGCCTTCATAAACTTCATTTTCAACATGATTTTCAATCGGTTGTTGATCGCGGCTTTCTATGACATCGTGATCACCAGTCATGATATCAATCCAGAGATCAATATTTTCCGTGAGGGGTAAAGTGGGATTGTGTGCCCCTGAATCAGGGGGAGCAGGGCGATTATCCCCCATAGAAGACGGGTTTTCACCTAGCATGGCTTGTCCATCATCGAAGAACGGTCTGTCACCACTCTGTATTAATTCGTGAACAGTGGGGGTAGGCCCTTCTTGATAGAGTGTAAATTGCCCCTCGCCAAGGCCGATTTCGTTATCAGGTGGTGCCGGCCGCTCATCTCCGAAGGCCTGTTCGTTATCATAAGGCGTTGCAGGTTCATCGCCGAGGCCCATATGATCGGGTGGGGGTAGGGGCCCTTCATTGCCCATTATTTGAGCGAGTGCTATAGCGCCTTCATCTCCAAGGGCCTCATCGTGTTCTGGTTCCGTGGCCCATTGTTCATCGCTGAAGTCGAGTTTATCATCGTGTGGTGTCGGTTGTTTATCGCCTGGGACAGGTTGGTCATCAAATAGTCTTGCCCCTTCCTCGCCAAAGGCCATTTCTGCCAAGGCAATCTCTATTGCCTCATCAGGTGTCAGTTCTTTATCACTTGGAACAGGTTTGTCATCAAAGGGTGTGGGTCGATCTTCGCCGCTCTCGGCTTGATCGGGTGGTGGGGGTTTATCGCCTGGAACGGGTTTCTCATCGGATGGCGGAGGCAGTTTATCATTTGGGACAGGTTTGCCATCAGGAGGGGTAGGCCGTTCATCACTTGGTGCTGGTGGTTTATCAGAGGCTTGTTCATTGTCTCCAGTGGGTGCCGTTTCAATCGTCTGGAGGGGGGCCATTTCTTGGCCGCCACTGTGGGCCCTTTCAAGATTAAGGGGTTGCCACTGTTCACGCAGTTGGGGAAGGGATTCAGGTAGCACTTGATCAATGCTAGGCGCTAAGGCTGAATTGGGAATATAGACTGATGTACCTTCTTCATAAACAACAATTTCTCCCGTATGATGTCGCGAGCTAATACTCACCATACCTGAGATATGCAAAATGTTCGTAGATCCATCTTGTTCAACTTTTCCATCCACTTCACTACCCCGAATGCCAATATGAGCAGAGGGGGTTTTAATGACCGTATGTTGCCCTTGGTTATTGCCACTGATTTTGCCACTGACATAGCGAAAAGTACCCGAAGAGACGTAAGTTTCAAATTCCCCCCCCAATTCGTCTGGATCGTAAACATATTTATCCATACTCGCACGAGAATGAGGCCCAAGTTGAAATGTTGTCTTATCTTTCAAAGTGATTTTGACATAACTACGCGCAGCCGTCATAATCACATCATTGAGATAGACAGGATCATCTATAGAGACTATGCGAATTGTGTCATCAGCGCCTTGAATGACTGTCACAGGGCCTTCTACTATCGTCGTGATGACTCCAATTTTTTCGCTTTCAAAAGAGATGATTAAATCATCTAAGCCATTGGCCGCTAATAATACGGGCTTTGTCTGGTTATTAAACAAAGTGCCCATATCATTGACAGATAACATCGTGCCATCAAGGGTTTGAAATGGCTTTGGATTTTGAAAGTCATTCGGCATGAACACCTCATCATTGAGGTTTTTGATGACGAAATCATTGCCCATTTGAGGTAAGTCTATGTTTTGGTTATAGAATGGTTGATGATGCTGAATTTGAGACATGATTTTTGTCCTCATTGAAGCTACATTATTCCCATTTATAATAGCGTCTTTAGCGTCTCTTGCGTTTTTAAAAAAAAACGCAAAATGCGCAAAATGCGCAAATGAAATCAAGCATTATTAATCGCTATAATGTTCTAATGTTTATTTTTCAATTTATAATTAAACCTTGTAGTTATCTTTGTACTTATATACTTATAGTTATATAGCAACAAAGCGCCTCATTATGCAACCCGAAATTTATTGGATAAAAGATTTTGAGCTTGGCCATTTAGCGATTATGCCAAGGCCTCGCGCTGGCGATTGGCTTGAGGATGAAATCAAAGCTTTGCGCGAAGAAGGCCTTGATATTTTAGTCTCTTTATTAACGCAAGATGAAGTTTATGAGCTTGATTTAAAAGAGGCCGTGCCTTACTGTGATGCTAATGGGATTGAATTGATTTCTTTTCCCATCAACGATAGGCAAGTCCCCGCCTTATCGCAGACAAATAAATTAAGTCAATCTTTGTTGACAGAGATTACAAATGGCAAAAAGGTAGCGATTCATTGTAGGATGGGCATTGGGCGTTCAGCTTTGATGGTAGCCTCTATTCTTGTGTGTTCAGGTATTAGCCCAGTGACAGCATATCAAATGGTGGCAAAATCAAGAGGCTTAGCAGTACCCGATACTGAGGTGCAGAAACGCTGGTTAGATACTTTTGCACAGATGTTGGCGCAATCTCAATGAACACCTCAGTTCTCAAAACAATGATATTATTGATCTTGAGATTATAAAAGTGAACTACAAGGATTATTTATAAAAAGAATTAAACCGAGACATTACTGCGATCTAATTCATTCTTATGCAATCCTTGTCTCCTACTTATGTCTCTGCTATTTAGGCAGACTTGTCTTATATCAACCTATCGGAGGAATTTGAATGAAAAAGTCTTTACGACGTGGGATAATCATTGGCATTATCAGTGTCAGTGTTTGTAGCGCGAGTTTCGCAGCAACGGTAATTAAACGCAGCGATATTCAGGGAAAAGAGGAAAAAATTACTCTGGAGAAACAACATGTTCGCATACAAGGAGAGAATGCCAATTACTACAGATTGATGGATTTGAAGCTGAAAAAAGTCTATCAGGTTGATGATAAGCAAAAACGCATCCTTGAGATGGATATCGAGGGTAAACCGCCAAAGCTACCAGAAGGGGAACCCCCACCTTGGTTTGGGCAGGAGCAAGCGCCTGTCAAAGCTCATTTGGCCAAAAGTGAGTATGTTACTGATATTGCAGGTTATTCCAGCCGGTATTATCAGATCATGGTGCTTTACCAAAACAAATGGAGGCCCTGTTTCGATAATTACTTTTCTGAGACAGCGGCTAAAGTGCCCTATCTCGTTGATTTTATCAATGCCCTGTCTCAGATATCACAATCCAGACAAATCGAAGGCATGCCTGTTCATCCTTGTCTACAAGCCCTTGATAACTTGGAATCGGAGATGAAGAAACTGGGTGTGCCGATGAAAACGCTGATTAAAGGGAATAAAGGTGACAAAGTGAAACATGAAATCCTCAATATCCAAACGGATGTTAAGGTATCTCCAGAGCTTTTCAAAGTGCCTGACTATCACAGGATTACCGAGCAAGAAAAGCGGGAAGAAGTTTACAAAGAAATGAGGAAGCGAATGGAAGAAGCTCAGAAAAGGGGTTATAAATAAGGGCGAACACTAAAAGAGAGCCCACAATCTTGTAGGGGCGAACATAAGTGTTCGCCCGCACCGATCATCCGTTATAAGTACTGAACCATAAATTTTCAGGTATTTTAATAGAAGCAATCAGAAGAGGGCAACCACCGAACCACCTATCCGTTTTCTATAATGCCTCTAGATTTGCTTTGCGGCGCAAATCTGCGATACGTAGCAAATCCGCGATAATTCGCGTCTATGCATTAGCAATAAACCAGATACACGAATGAATAACAAAGTAAATAAACTAGAGACGCGAAGCATCGCGTCTCTACAACGAACCTGATTTGTTATGCAGAGCAAATCTACATACAATGAATTAGATATAACGTTTCCCGATTGGATAAAGTACACTCATGCAAAATTGTACCAATAGATATAAATAAATTTGTAACTAAAAAGCCTTAGCAAAATAAATTATGGAAAAGGGAACATTTTCATTGGCGCTGCCATTCGATTAACATTGTATCCCATTGAGCCAACATAACGATTTAAACCCGTAAATTGATAGCTCATATTAGCCATATCAGCACTCATCGTTTTCATACTGTTTTCCATTAAGGCGATGTTTTCGCTCATTTTATTGATGTCTTGAGCCATGCCCTGCATATCAGTCTTCATGCCAACAACAGCATTATTCATGATCGGCATCACACTGATATGCTGACTCATGTTCTCAACTGAGAATTGCATGGATTGTGTATGTTGAGCCACAGATATGAAGTTTTTATTCATATTTTCCATGTAGATTGCCATCTGATTCATGCGTTCGGTAATCTCGCTCATGTTGGTAGTCAAAGTCGTAATCAGATAAAACATGGCCAATGTCAACATAAACATACCTAGCATACTATATCGGATAATTTTTGTGGTACGTCTGCCAATTCTGATGGCAAAATCATCTCTTAATTGCATCGCGCCATGAAATTCAGTCAGGCTGTCTTTGATGAGTTTGATCGGGGTGTCGTCTTTTTCTTCCATTTTGAATTAATATAAATAACTTAGGATGTGTGATGTATTTCTATATGTATTTTATAAAAAAATAGGCAAACTTCAAAGGTATTCAATGCCAAGTCACACTTTTTGATAACGAATATAGGTTTTTCAATAGATTACGCATCAAGTGTGTTAGCCTAATTCAAATAAATTGACAAAGGGTTATGAATGGTTAGACAGTATACCAATTTGTGAATTGCTTTATTTCATTGATTTGATCATGAGGCATTTTGATAAAATCAATGACTTGTCTAAAATGATTCTAAACTCGTATTATATTTCACTCGATCGTCAAGTTCAATAATTTATACCAATTTTATACTTCAAACTCCCTCTCCTGACAAATGGCGATTTGCCAAATCATGCAGGCATTAAGCCGTTTGTGCTTTATGTTTTAATGAAGGT
>QNEL01000449.1 GCA_003645185.1 Candidatus Parabeggiatoa sp. nov. 3 | reverse complement strand
TTATGATTCAGAGGAATGGGATACCCATTTTTACGCCTCCATTGTCTATGCTGAAGGAGCACCATGGGAAGAGTCTTCCAATCCAGAACGTCGCAAAGAATTCTGGGAATGGTATTTAAATGATGCCGTCCCAAAGGCTTGGGATACACCTTATCCGATCCCAGATGGTACAGCCCAAGCTTTAATTAGCTCTGTTTAATTAAATTTAATGGTAACCTAAAGTTTTATCATCGTTCCCAAACTTGTTTGGTTTGGGAACACTCATCTTGTCAGTACGCTTCACGAATCTTCAATAAATCTTACCCATTTCCAAAAACCTTCCATCAAGTTGCTAATTGTGTTATTGAAATGTAGAGAAAATTGAATATGAATTTCTGGATTCAAGTAAGCCATCCGAGAACTACTGGAAAGTTCGATGAAAATGACGAAACCCTTGATGAGGCGATAGAAACGGTATTCCCATTATATACTGAGAAAGTCATTATGGTTTGGAATGGGGTATATATTCCTTTGGGCTATAAGTATGATTTAAGTGTCATGATGGAAGATATCTTAGTGATGCTGGAAAAACTGGGTAAATCGTCTTCTGGTATGCATAAAGTCCATTGGCCATCAAATACTTTTTCGAGTATTTGGAATCTACAATGGGAAGAGAACCATTTAGAAATTGATACTAAATGGTTCAGCTTAGTGGGTTATACAGAAGCATTACTTTTACAACGAAGTGTTTTAAAAATAGATAAAAACAGTTTTACTCAAGAATGGAAACGTCTATTAGGAAACATTCTATTAGCATTAGAAGAATGTGGTTATCGTTCTGTAATGTTACCTGGAATGAAACGTTTGGAACGTCAGCATAATATTATTTCAGGAGAAGGTATCCTTTACCGTTAGTAAAAAGGGTAGGATGTCCCACGCACACTATGGTGCGTAGGATGTCTATTATGGGAAAAAACGATGTCAAATGGCCGCCGTATTTGTACTCTTTGTTCAATATGCTCATGAGAGAAAGGGAACTGCCGCAAACGATAGGCAGATAGGCCTGATTGGAAAGAATACAGTGATCATTGGGCAAAACTTCAGGAATCAAGCAACAAATTTGAACAAGAAATAACAAAACAATTGGAAAAAAAGTTTGATAAAATGGCAAAAAATGGTGGGGTAGTAGTTGGGAAGAACGGTAAGAAAAGTACAACATGGTAGTCGAGTGCCGCTTACCAAGGTGAAAATTGTCAAGCCTTCAGACAACCTGACTGATTTATAAGGAATAGGTTATGTCAAATAAGCAAGAATTGAAATGGAGCGTCTTGAATCAATTAGATGAAATTTTTCAAGCTCAAGATTTTCAATTGATAAAGTCAACAGAGTGGTTTGCCAAACAAAACCAAGCAAACCGTTTAATTTATGATCTCGTTTTCTTAGATAAATTTCAGGGATATCAGGTTCTCCCTGAAGTGGGTGTAAGAAATGAGTTAATTGAGAACATCTTTCATAAGATATCTGGGTTGGAAAAAAGATACCAAAAAGATTCCTTTTCCGTGGTGAATTCCATTAAAGATCAGAGTACCAATAGAAATGGTAGATACGATCTCTATGGGGATTGTGACATTGATGATGTAGTTCAAAAGCTCAAAACGTTATTTTACGATCATGCTTTAGCTTACTTCGATAAATTTTCTCAAATAGAAAATATCGATCAAGCACTCAATGATAATCTTGATAGCCCCAAGAGAACTTTCCTTTTGGGTAACTGTTCAAGAGGATTAATAGTTGCCCAATTGCTTGGCAGGAAAGATTATGCTGAACTTTTTAGACAACTGCTTTAGCTGTTGGCTGAGGGGGTCTGGATATTGGAGCGATCCTGCACTAGTACGCTTCACGAATCTTCAAGAAATTACCCCTTAAAAAACGGACCATTTCCCATCATCCTAAATCAGAATAACTCCAAACTGCAGAGCTTCTGTCCTCAATTTTGAACTCGCCCACTATATTTTTGTTTTGAACTCGTCTATGAAGTCTATTTACATCTACAAGGCAGAATGACAACATGAACGACACTGATAAGTCTATCCTAGACACGATCAAGATGTGGATATGGTCCGGTTTTTATGACCGAGATGAGGTCAACGAGATGATTGACGATATCCTCGAAGATGACTGCGATGAAGCGTTTTTGCGGTCCGCGATTGGTCTGGAGTTTGATAAGAAATCCTTAGCTGAAGCGTCATGGCCTGAGGAGACTGATTGCGACAGATTGGATCGAGCCTTTGAGTCGCTGAACTCAAATGGCATCATCGCACTTCACAATGCTGGCTATACACTGTCTGACGGGATTACTGGTGTGTCCGAAGTTCTAGACAAAATTGGATCAGACTGTATCAGTGGCTATTGTTTCTACCACGGGCAAGATGTCAAGAGTGCCGTTGCTGGAGGGGGTCTCATGATTGCCTTCGGTGACTTGGGTGATGACAAGCCCAAGAAGGCCGAGATCGGAGCCACAGTCAGAAAAATGCTTGAAAAGCATGGATTCAATGTTGAGTGGAACGGTGATACGGAAACTCGACTGAACATCCCCGAACTTGATTGGAAGCGGAAATTATCCGTGTAAACAAGGGCAAGCGCACAGGCGGCAATTCCGCTGCGCTGCTGCTTGTGAAGGCTGGTTTTAGGCTTCATAGGATATTTTAAAAAATAGTTTATTGCAATCTAAAAAGCCGTTAGATCAAACGTTATAGTATAAAATATAATACTTCATTATCCAAATCATCAACTAGAACGATTAGACACAGAATAATAATACTCTGATATCTGTTATGCTTTCTTCAAATTAGAGCTTATTAATATTAAACTTAAATATCACACCATTTTACCCTAAAAACTAAACTTTCTCTGAAGGCATTGCAAGCTAGTTTTCCTGAGTTGCAGAAGCTGACTGCGTAACATCATCTAATAAGTAGTAACCTTTATGTATTATATGCCACTGTTTTTGAAAAAAACTTTTGCCTCGAATTTAGCTTTGAGCCTTACTCCGCATAGCGAAGTGACTTCGTATGGGATTTATCCATTAGGTGGCGTTGAAGATAATACATTAAATATGGTTACGCAACACCGCTTCCACTAAGTCTGGGCGGTTATAGTCGGTTTGAGCTTCTGAATGTTCTTCAATTCCCCGCGCTGTGTTGCCAATGCTAACATTTATATATTTCTCTCCATTTGGAGAAGCCACATAATAATTTTGAGGCAGCATAACAACCCATTCATCTTTATCAAAAGCAACCATTTGAATAATTTCTTCACCGGTTTCGAGATTCCATAAACGTATGGTTGTATCTTCACTGCCTGATAAGGCCGTTTTGCCCTCTTCGGAAAACGCGACGGAATTGACCCGTTTCGAATGTGCTTCTAAACTCTTAATGATCTCTCCGCTGGATAAGTCCCACCATTTAATGCTTCCATCTTCATTGCCAGACAAGACGGTTTCGCTATCTTCGGAAAACGCGACGGACCAAACTTTGGAATAGGATTCTAAACTCTTGATGACGCGCCCGCTGGATAAGTTCCACCATTTCACGGTTTTATCTAAAGAACCCGACAAGGCGGTTTTGCCATCTTCGGAAAACGCGACAGACAAAACATCATCGGAATGTGCTTCTAAACTCTTGATGACACGCCCGCTCGATAAGTCCCACCATTTCACGGTATTATCTGAAGAACCTGACAAAGCGGTTTTGCCATCGGGGGAAAACACGACGGATATTACAGATTCAAAATGTGCTTCTAAATTCTTAAGAACGCGCCCGTTGGATAAGTCCCACCATTTTAGGGTTGTATCTCCACTGCCAGACAAAGCGGTTTTACCATCGGGAGAAAACGCGACGGACCAAACATCATCGGAATGTGCTTCTAAACTCTTGATGACACGCCCGCTTGATAAGTCCCACCATTTTACCGTACTATCATATGAACCCGATAAAGCGGTTTTGCCATCTTCGGAAAACGCGATGGAACAGACCGAATCTGAATGTGCGTCTAAATTTTTGGAAACGCGCCCGTTGGATAAGTCCCACCATTTTAGGGTTCCATCAACTGAACCCGACAAGGCGGTTTTGCCATCGGGGGAAAACGCGACGGCAGAAATCCCGTAAAAATAGGCTTCTAAACTCTTGATGACACGCCCGCTGGATAAGTCCCATAATTTGACTAATTTATCCGAACTGCCCGATAATGCGGTTTTGCCATCCGAGGAAAACGCGACGGAAGTCACCTTATCAGAATGTGCTTCTAAACTCCTAAAAACGCGCCCACTAGCTAAGTCCCACCATTTCACGGTATTATCTGAAGAACCCGATAAGGCGGTTTTGCCATCGGGGGAAAACGCGACGGAATATACAGAATCGGAATGTTTTTCTAAACTCTTAATGACGCGCCCGCTGGCTAAGTCCCACCATTTTAGGGTATCATCCACACTGCCTGACAAGGCTGTTTTGCTATCGGGGGAAAACGCGACGGACAAAACAGATTTGGAATGTGCTTCCAAATTCTTAATGACGCGCCCGCTGGTTAAGTCCCACCATTTTACAGTCTTATCTGAAGAACCCGATAAGGCGGTTTTGCCATTGGGGGAAAACGCGACGGAAGTGACAAAATAGGAATGTTTTTCTAAACTCTTAATGACGCGCCCGCTTGATAAGTCCCACCATTTCACGGTATTATCTGAAGAACCCGATAAGGCCGTTTTGCCATCGGGGGAAAACGCGACGGAATCTACAGAATAGGAATGTTTTTCTAAACTCTTAATGACGCGCCCGCTGGCTAAGTCCCACCATTTCAGGGTTCCATCAAATGAACCAGACAAAGCGGTTTTGCCATCAAAGGAAAACGCGACGGAATCTACCGATTCCGAATAGAGTTCAAAACTCTTGATGATGCGCCCGCTGGATAAGTCCCACCATTTCATGGAACCATCAAATGAACCCGACAAGGCGGTTTTACCATCTGGAGAAAACGCGACAGAAGTCACTTCATCGGAATGTCCTATTTGCAAAGATAACATATCTATTTTTGACCTGATAAGTTTGGATTTTTCTATAGGTGTCGATTTTAGCAATAAGCCTACTAAACCTTCTAAAAGAATTTGAATGATCATTTCGATCATCTTCTACATAGTCTTTTTAACTATTTTGGAAAACATTTTAACAAACTTTACACTTTGGGTAAATATTTTTGACAGATATTATGTTGAACACGTAGAGCACGTAGGCTGTATAAGCGATAGCGTCATACACCAAAACCGAATTGGTATATGACGCTTTGTGTGTGAAGAGTATGTTATGCCACTCCTTACTATACCCTACACTGGCTAAGACTTAAATATTAACCTTATAAATAATAATGGGACATAACAATAGATGGCACTGGCTCATTGAGTGTGAAAGCTTCAAAGGGTGATAGAATTGTTAATTATTAATTGTTAATGTTAAGCCTTCAGACAACTGAACTGATTTATAGGAGACATTATACCGATTAAATTTAAGTTTCGCGCGCAAAACTTTTTTTTCTGTTTGATTTCATGACTTTTTCAAAATAATAATTTTAATAAAATCAATAGGTTATATTAAATTTGTCGAAACTCTAAGGAATCCGTTTATGTCAAATAAGACAGAGTTGAAATTAACTTTATTAGATATTTTGGGTAGAAATTTTCAATCCCAAGGTTTTAAGTGGATGAAATCCCGAGATGGGTTTGTCAAACGAGAACAAATTAATTTGTTTGTTTATCAGCTCAATTTTTTAGAGAAATCTAAAGGATATCGAGTTGAACCCGTCGTTGGTGTGAGAAATGAATTAATTGAGAACATTTTTCATAAAACATCAGGATTTGAAGAAAAATACCACAAAGGAACAATTTCAGTGGTGGAATCTATTAAAGATCCGAGTACAAATAAAAAGGGTCGATACGATCTCTATGAGGATCGTGACGTTGATGATGTAGTTGAAAAGCTCAAGACTTTATTTTATGAATATGCTTTAGCTTACTTCGATAAATTTTCTCAAATAGAAAATATCGATCAAGCACTCAATGACAATTTTGATGCTGCTAAGCATGGTTTTATTGTGGGCCCCTGTTCAAAGGGGCTAATAGTTGCCAAACTGGTTGAGAGGAAAAATTATGCAGAGCTTGAAGCGTTCTATACAGAACGTGTTCAAGACATTGCTAATGGTTTTTACTTGCCCGAGTTTGAGAGGCTAAAAGCCTATCTGCGAGAATACAAGCCTTAAGTGGTTTAGGCACATTTTATTATTATGTGTCATATCTTACTCGTTTCTGATTGACTAAATTGACTCACGTTCCTAAATTTATAGGAACGTTGGTATTGAAATTTTGCTTGACTACCCTTCGACAAATTGACCAATCATCTTATCTATCTTCCTTAGCCATTCCACTTCTAATCATTCCACTTTCAAAGAAAATCACTTAAAAATTATGTTGATGAACACGGCCGCGTGAAAGTCCAATTTCATTGGGATCGTGAAGGGCAAATGAATGAAAAAAGTTCCTGCTGGATTCGGGTAAGCCAACTGTGGGCGGGGCAAAAATGGGGGGCCATGTACATTCCCCGAATAGGCCAAGAAGTGATT
>QNEL01000448.1 GCA_003645185.1 Candidatus Parabeggiatoa sp. nov. 3 | reverse complement strand
TTTTAAAAGCTTTCCCGATGGCATAAAGTACAAAGGCAAATCAATCAGAAAAAGATTAAAAAGCACAACCCCGTAGGGGTTGAATGTGAATAGCCCCAGGTGGCAACCTGGGGTTGCCAAAAGATTAAAAAGCACAACCCCGTAGGGGTTGAATGTGAATAGCCCCAGGTGGCAACCTGGGGTTGCCAAAAGATTAAAAAGCACTACCCCGTAGGGGTTGAATGTGAATAGCCCCAGGTGGCAACCTGGGGTTGCCAAAAGTTAAGTTTATTCCCGCGCCGAGTATATACAAAAAAAATGATGAAGTCTCATACTCACACACAATCAGGCGCAGCCTTAATTATTTTCCTAACGATTTTGATATTAGGGATAACGGCCATTTTGCTGTCTGAACTCAATACACGAAACGATTTAATGCTTGAAGATCAAGAGCAAACTAGGCGGGCCTTGACACAAGCAAAAGAGGCCTTGATTGGGTATGCGGCCAGTTATTATGATTATGACGAACAACAAGGCATGTATGGATTTTTACCTTGCCCTGATCTAAGAATTAATGTGATTCCAGAAGGCGAGGAAGACGGTAGTTGTGGTAGCACAGATAAAAGCAGCTTAGGTAGACTGCCTTGGAAAAAAATCGGATTATCATTATTACGCGATGGGGCTAAAGAATGTCTTTGGTACGCCGTTTCTGGCCCTTACAAACAGTCACCCAGAACCAGTCTGCTCAATGAGGATACTAATGGTTTGTTTAACGTTTCTGTTTCTGATGGTACTGGCACATTACAACTGACAGGCAGTCAACCACAAGATCGTGCTGTTGCAGTCATTATTGCACCTGGAAAAATCCTTTCAAATCAAAATAGAACCCCCGTTAACAAGGGTAAGGGCGTAGAAATCTGTGGCGGCAAATATGAACCAACTGCTTACTTGGAAACCGATGTTAACAATCTTGTTGATGACGATTTTGAGGGATTCTTAACGGCTCAAGATATAGCCGCTCAAAATACTGATAACGCCAATCCAATTAATGACAGAATCGTTTATATTACCCGTGAAGAATTATGGGGCGCTATTCGTAAGCGTCGGGATTTTTTAAGGAATATGCAGTGCTTAACCAAAGTAACGGCACTTTGTGTAGCAAACTATGTCAAAACAAATACTGGTTTTTCGGATGATGGTAATTTTTCAAATGATGATAAACGTTTGCCTTGGCCTGCCCCTGTGGCATTGACTGATTACCGCAGCAACACAAAACGCAAACTTTTTAATAACTATGTTACAGAGTACGATGACCAAAGTACGAATTTATCAGGCAGATTACCAAATAAGGTAAATGATTCTAATGATAATGATAAAATTAATAAAACTGTTCCACCTGATTATTTAATTATTGCACCCGAAGTCAAAGAGACAGAAACTGTACTCACAGGTTGTAATTTCAGCACTATTGCTTCTACTGTCGATTTAAGTATTTGCAATAACAGTGCTGCCATAAATCTTGTCGAGTTAAGGAATTGCAATGGTGATCCTAATTGCAACGGTGATCCTAAGAATGCACATTGCAAGAGTGTTCCTAACGATGCAAATTGCAAAGATAATAATGCTGTGAAAGCATTTAAAAACTTATGGGAAAATTGGAAGGATCATTTATTTTACGCCGTTGCAGATGCCCATCAACCCAATGCGATTACGCCAACCCCCTTCTGTGATAGTAGCAACTGCCTTGAAGTCAACGGGAATTATTATGCGGCGATTATTATATTTGCAGCAGAACCACTCGCTGGACAAATCCGCAACGATCCAACGCTTGTTCCAGAATCTGGTAAAGACAAGATATATAATTACTTAGAAGGCAGTAATATCCGTAGTTTTCCTACAGTCGAGGGTGGAGAAGGCCTAAATGATGGAAAAGGAAGTTATCAACAATGGAATATAAGCAATAATATTAATGATATTCTATACTGCATTAATGGGAACTTAGAGGTGGGTACTTGCCCACCATAGTCAGGCAGGTTACCCGTGAAATTACGGGGAACCGTGATAAGTTTTGATCGACGTGAGCAAAAAAAGAGGTCATCATGATGAAAAACCAAAATGCTTTTACCCTGATTGAACTCGCGGTAGTCTTAACGATTATCGCATTACTGATAGGGAGTTTCTTAATCCCCTTGACGACTCAAATTGACGTTGCCAAAATCCGCAGCACGGAAAAAACCTTACAACAAGTTAAGGAAGCTTTGATTAATTATGCGGCAGCCAATAACCGCTTACCGTGTCCGGCTACAGAAATTGACACGGTTTTAGAAGTCAATACTGTGATGAATTGCCAAATGGAAGGTTATTTACCTTGGGCCAATTTAGGCATGGGCCGATACGATGCTTGGGGAAATCCCCTCATATATCGGGTTGATCAAACGTACACTCAGGAGATAATGACTCCGAGTTTGACTTCTCTACCCGATACGTTCAGCGACATCGAGGTGCGGGATATCCAAAATAATGCTGTAGCCAATTCTGGTGTGGTTGCCATTGTTTACTCAACAGGTAAAGATGGACAAGCCTATCAACCTGCCACCCAGTTCCAGATTGTTATGGGAACCAACACTCATCTGCGGCTATCCCTCAAAACCATCAGCAATCTGATTATTCCCCCAGCTTTAGCAGGTCAATCAGAACAAAGACCAGGAAGCGATGATATCTATTATCAAGACAGTCTGATTCCCAATAAGTACGATGATGTGCTGATATTTTTATCAAAAATCCATCTTGTCGCGGTGATGCAAAGAGTACAAACCTCGACACCTGCTATGGTAACGCCGGTACTTGATGATAGTGTTTATACGCCATGCCATGGATTTTTTTGTGAACGTAATGTTCAATAATATTGGGTTATAATCTTTACTGTGCACACAGTTGATGAAAGGAGCCTGCAAAATGATAAAAATTTCTCCTGGTTTTAGCTTAATAGAAATGGCCGTCGTACTGCTCATAATAGGCCTACTCATGGGCGGCCTATTGCCCCCACTTTCTGCTAGTCTAACCTATCAAAAAATCAAGCTCACTCAGCAACGTTTAGAAGAAATCAAAGAAGCGTTGTTAGGCTTTGCGATAATTCATGAACGTTTACCTTGTCCAGCCTCAGATAGAAATGGTATAGCACTTGACATGAGTGAGACAGATTGTAATAAAGAAGGTTACTTGCCGTGGGCTGATTTAGGGGTAGGCAGATACGATGCTTGGGGAAATCCGTTTCGGTATCGGGTAGAAGACGAGTACATAACCACAACGACAATCGTAGTGCCTATTCCTTCTAGCGGATTAATGGTAAAAAAGAATTTGCAAGATAATGATTTGACTAACAAAAGCGATTCTCGTGTCGTTGCCATCATTTTTTCTTATGGTCAAAATGGACAACCGGAAGATGACAATCAAAACGGAAATAAATTGTACATACAAGATGGATATATAGAAAACCAATTTGATGATGTATTAACTTGGCTATCAATAAACACTTTAATGAATCGTTTAGTTATAGCGGGCAAATGGCCGCTCAATCCTTGAACATATAGTCGTTATGCAATCTGGGTGATTTGATAGAACGCTGATGACGCTGATGATCATGATTTACGCTGATTTTTAATCAGCGTTAATCAGTTTAATCATGACAATCTGCGTTCTATCCAACACTTTTGAACCGCTATCACCTAGATTACAGTACTAAGTACTGAACCATAAATTTTCAGGTATTTTATTCTAAAGATAACCAAGAAAAGGGGCAACCACAAGGGTTGCCCCTACGGGCGCTTTGTAGGGGCAATCCAGGGCGAAAGCCCTTTACTGGTAAAATACCGGTTTATTTGTGCTTCAGTACTTATCAAGATATAGAAAAAACGTGTTTTAATTTTGGTTATATTTCCCCAGTGATTTGTACACCTGAAGAGTTGTTAGGAGATTAATTATGTGGAATGATCCCATTGTAGAAGAAATTCGTAGGAATAGTGCAAAAATTGCGGCTCAATTTAACTATGATGTTCGTGCATTCGGTCATTATTACCTAGAAAGACAAAAACAAGACAATAAACCTGTTGTGTCTTTACCGCCTAGATTGGCAGGCACACCGCAACGTACGGCCCATTTTAGGGATAATTGATGGCTACCAAATGGGTTATTTGGAAGTGCCCTTAAATCCTTTTAAGCGCATGGCAAATAGCCTATGTATAGAAATAAATGCTCTACAGCATCGGTATACAAAGGCTGTATGCCAGATGCTTATTTTTTACCAGATTACCGAACCATAAGATACTGCTTAATGAAACACATTTTACACGGTTTTACCTTGATAGAAATGGCCGTCGTGTTAGTGATTCTGGCTTTCTTGCTAGGCACTTTATTAATGCCGATGTCTGTTCAGATGACGCAACAAAAAATCAGGAACACGCAACAGCGTTTAGCTGAACTCAAAGAAACTTTGATAGGCTTTGCGATAGATCAAGGCCGTTTACCTTGTCCTGCTTCAACTACAAATGGTTTAGAAACAACAGGTTGTGATGATAATACCGAAGGTTATTTTCCTTGGCGAACCTTAAGCTTAAACATTAAACAAGATGCGTGGGGGCACCCATTTCGCTATCGGGTTGATACCCCGTACAGCAAATCTTTTGACTTTCCGAATTCACCTGACACCTCTAGCCAATTAAGAATCAGAGATAGACACGATCCACCAAATAATTTAATCAACGAATCTCTTAATTCTAATGTCGTTGCGATCATTTTTTCTCAGGGGCAACATGAACTCTCTTCTATTCATGAAGAGGAAAACAGAGATGCTGATAACATCTATATACAAGGTGAATATGTCGAAAACCAATTTGATGATTTCTTGATTTGGCTGCCTAAAACGATATTAATCAACCGTTTAGTTGCAGCGGGTAAATGGCAGGCTCCTTCTCCTTAAACACAAACAAACTACAAGGATTGTATATATACTTAGCGCGGTAACAAACTTTTTAATGAGGATGGTGGGCAACAAAAACACGTTACCCACCATTTCACGCTAAAGTTTCGCGGAGCGAAACTTTAGCGTGAAATACATAAAAGTTATTTTTTTCATCAATAAATCACAAAAAATGCCCAGAATCCTCCATATTGGCAAATTTTTTCCCCCCTTTGCTGGCGGTATCGAAAACTTCCTCGCTGATCTCATGCCAGCACAAGCAGATCAAGGCGATATCGTCGCAGCCCTTGTTCATGATCATCAACCGCGTTTATCGCGGTTTTTTAGTGCCGTACAAGCTGAAAGCTTGGGTGAAGGCTTGATTTACCGCGCCCCCAGCTACGGCCGCCTACTTTACGCACCCGTCAGCCCCCAATTTCCATTTTGGCTCAATCGCGTCTTACAAGAATGGAAACCGGAACTATTACATCTACATCTGCCGAATACTTCCGCCTTTTTTTGCCTCTGGCTACCGCGTGCTAGGCGCATTCCTTGGATTATTCATTGGCATTCTGATGTGATATCAACATTAAATCAAAGATTATCAATGGCTTATCACGTTTACAGGCCGTTTGAACAACGTTTACTCGCACACGCGCACACCATCATCGCCACTTCCCATCCTTATTTAGCGTCTAGCACAGCATTGCAACCTTGGCAGGATAAATGCAAAGTGATTCCATTAGGCATTGCCAAAGGCCGCTTACCTGAACCGACTCTTCAAGCTCAAAACTGGGCAACGCAACAATGGGCAAAACAAACGACAAGAATACTAACAGTGGGACGATTAACTTATTATAAAGGCCATGATGTTCTCATACGTGCTATGGCCCAAATCGACAAAGCACAACTCTTGATTGTTGGCACAGGTGAATTACGTGAAAGCCTAGAAAAGCGCATCATCGAATTAAACCTTGCTCATAAAGTCAAACTATTAGGGTATTGCAGCGACGCTGAACTCATTGCTTTATTAGCAAGTTGTGACTGTTTCTGTCTCCCATCCTTAGAACGCACAGAAGCTTTTGGTGTCGTGCTTTTAGAAGCCATGCGCTATGCGAAACCCATCATCGCCAGTGCCATTGAGGGTTCTGGTGTACCTTGGGTTGTCAAAGAAAGCGGGCGATTGGTACCGCCACAAGATATCTCTGCACTGAGAGAAGCTTTACAAGAAATGGTTGATAATCCGGCTTTACGGCATCATTTGGGAAGGGTTGGGCAAGAACGTTTTGAACAAGTCTTTGATATTAAACAGGTTGCCGTGAAAACGGCAGCATTATATCAGCAGGTTTTGGAAACAGAAACTATGAGTTAAATTTTTTAGGGTTGCCCAGCCTTTCACATTTAACATCACAAGAAATTATTTTTATGATCAACCTATTTATAGAAAAATATAGACTTTCAGAAAAATGTCGAGCGATAAAAACCTGACAGGTTTTCAAAACCTGTCAGGTTTGGGCCAAAATCTTTATCTGAACTCCTATAAAACCATGAATTAAAATACCCAACTTCCACTGATAAGATTATCTGGGCTATTACGGAGGCGAAGAACTTTTACCCTAATTATTAATAAAGAGTTATCCCTAACCGTTTTGTTGGTAACATTTAATGAAAGTACCATTCCTTGTAGGGTGGGTAGCGTCTTTTTGCTGCCCACCATCACCCAATTACTTACGCTTCATCACTCTTATGATTCAA
>QNEL01000447.1 GCA_003645185.1 Candidatus Parabeggiatoa sp. nov. 3 | reverse complement strand
TAAACAGGTATTTTGGGCATTCGCCCTGGATTGCCCCTACGGGTACGGTTGTAGGGGCAATCCCTTGTGGTTGCCCCGATTGCTTCTATTAAAATACCTGAAAATTTATGGTTCAGTACTTATAACTAATCCTTGTAGTTGGTATATAATCCTTATCCTAGCAATCCTTGTGCTTTTGATTTATCCTTTATTATAAAAAATCCTTGTCGTTATTATTATATACAATCCTTGTCGTTCACTTTAGGAGAAACTCTCACTATGTTGACTCTACCAAACTATCAAATTGTTAGCCCAATTTATGAAAGTGCTAACTCGGTAGTTTATCGCGGGCATCGAAAAAAGGATAACAAACCCGTTATCCTCAAAATGCTCAAACAAGACTACCCCACCCCAGCGGAGCTCACCCGCTATCGGCAAGAGTATGAAATCATTCATGATTTGGACTTAGCTGGGGTTATCAAAGCGTATGGTATTGAAAAATACCAAAATACGCTCGTCATCATTTTGGACGATTTTGGGGGTGAATCCCTAAAACAATTAATGGCAAATCAAACACTGAGTCTAAAGGCGTTTTTGCCTATTGCCATCCAAATCGCTGACAGCTTGGGCAATATTCACGCGGCCGATATCATTCACAAAGATATTAACCCTAGTAATATTATTGTGAATGTTGACACTAAACTATTGAAAATCATTGACTTTGGGATTGCCAGTCGCCTACCGCGTGAAAATCCCACCCTCAAAAATCCTGAGCAATTAGAGGGGACATTAGCTTATTTATCCCCCGAGCAAACCGGGCGCATCAATCGCAGTATGGATTATCGCACCGACTTATATTCATTGGGAATTACATTTTACGAATTGCTAATTGGGTTTGTGCCTTTTACGGCTACTGATGCAATGGAGTTAGTGCATTGTCATCTGGCCAAAACACCGGCCCCGGTTTGTGAAGTCAATCCTGACGTGCCTTTGATTGTTTCCGACATCGTCATGAAATTGCTGGCAAAAAATGCTGAAGATCGTTATCAATCCGCTTTTGGTGTCAAAGCCGATTTACAGAAGTTGCAACTTCAGTTTGCTAAAACCGCTCACCTTGAATTTTTTCAATTAGCACAAAACGATTTTTCTGGCAAGCTGCAAATCCCACAAAAACTTTACGGGCGCGATGGCGAAGTCAACACATTATTGCAAGCCTTTGAACGTGTCAGTCAGGGCACTACAGAAATGATGTTAGTCGCCGGTTATTCCGGCGTGGGCAAAACCGCGTTGGTGCGCTCCGTTCACAAACCGATGACCGAAAAACGGGGCTATTTTGCGGCCGGTAAATTTGATCAATTTCAGCGTAATATTCCGTATTCAGCACTCAC
Organism: Candidatus Parabeggiatoa sp. nov. 3; assembly: GCA_003645185.1. GTDB lineage: Bacteria > Pseudomonadota > Gammaproteobacteria > Beggiatoales > Beggiatoaceae > Parabeggiatoa. The sequence goes on along the minus strand of QNEL01000447.1, from coordinate 5,335 downwards.
TCAAGCGTTTAATGAATTTTGTCGTTATTTGCTGATGGAAAGCGCGGAAACTAATGCAAACTGGCAAACTAAAATCTTGGAGGCGGTGGGCAATAACGGCCAAATTATTATTGACGTTATCCCCGATTTGGAATTAGTCATTGGCCCACAACCCAAAGTGGCTTCAGTTGGGCCCACTGAGGCCCAAAACCGTTTCCAGATGTTTTTCTTGAACTTTGTCAAAGCGTTATGCGATAGAGAACATCCGTTCATTTTGTTTATTGACGATTTACAATGGGTTGATTCCGCCTCATTGGGTTTACTAAAAAGCATTATGCTTGATGAGGAAATCCAACACCTATTAATTATTGGGGCATATCGTGATAATGAAGTCGATAGCAGTCACCCATTTATGATGGCGCTTTCTGAACTGGAAAAAGCCAATGCCACCATTAACACCATTGAATTGTCCAATTTGCTTGGGGGCGATATCAACCCGTTATTGCAAGAGACTCTGAACTGTGAAGCGGGGCGAGCTCAACCACTCACTGATTTGATTTACCAGAAAACACAAGGCAATGCCTTTTTCACCCATCAATTTTTACAAACCTTGTATTTTGAGGCACTATTGCGTTTTGATTTTGAACAAAATCAATGGCAATGGGATGTTGAACAGATAGCCGCCCAAAATATCACCGCTAACGTGGTTGAATTGATGGCAAACAAGATTAACAAGTTGCCTTCAAAAACATCAAAGGTATTGCAATTGGCGGCTTGTATAGGTAATCAATTTGACCTGCCCATCTTGGCTATTATTTATGAGCATGACAAAAACGACACATTAGAAGTCTTAACAACGGCGCTTGCCGAAGGGCTTATTCAGCCTTTAGATGAAAACTACAAACACCTTGATGTGTGTGAAAAATCCCAATTCAAGTTTTTACACGATCGGGTACAACAAGCCGCTTATGCATTGATTGATGAAAAAGAGAGACATCTCATTCATTGGCAAATTGGGCATTTATTATTAAAAAATACCCCACCAGAAGCATTGGATACTCACATTTTTGATATCGTCAATCATTTGAATTTAGGAATGGCTGTCGTTCAAAATGAGACACAGCAAATAGTCCAACTCAATCTGTTAGCCGTCAAAAAAGCCAAATTATTCACCGCTTTTCAAGCCGCTTTAAAATATGCTCGAATTGCAACTTCGCTACTCAACCAAGACGCTTGGCAATCAGACTATGCCCTCGCTTTTGAATTGTTCAAAGAGCAAGCCGAAGCGGAATACTTAACTGGACATCATCAACTCGCTGAAGAGTTAGTTGAACAACTCAATAAACATGCTCAGTCTTTAGCCGATCAAGTTGACGCTTTTACCTTGCTCAAAAACCTGCAAGCCACGCAAGGTAAAAATTATGCAAAAGGTTTAACCAAAGGCTTGCCAATTTTGCAAACAGCCGGTTTAAATTTTCCGAAAGATGAAGCCGAACAACAACAAGCGATTACCCAAAAATTATTCAATATCCAATCTAACCCCTATCATGGCAACCTGATAGAAGTCGTTAATTTAGCAACCATGCACGATGAAATTGCAAAACTCAAAATGAAACTGTGTATGGAATTTTGGGAAACCGCTTTTTACAATGGTTGTCCTAATTTAATGTTATTGTGCGGCTTAAATTTAGTCGATTTATCTTGGCAACATGGCAACACCAATGAATCTAGTTTCGGTTATTTATTGTATGGCGTATTTTTAACTGAAAATGAAAATTATCAATCGGGTTACGATTTTGGGCAATTAGCCTTGCAAATCATAGATAAATTCAATGATGTTGCCATGTTGCCCAAAGTACGCAATCTGTTTTGTAATTATATTAATTACCATCGCATGCCCTTCAGTTCTAATGCCCACTTTTACGAGCAAAATATTCAAAAATGTCGTGAAACGGGTGAAATTGTGTTTGGCGTATGGGCAGCCATATTTTTAATCTGGAGCCACTTTTTAAAGGGTACACCTTTAGATGAAGTTTACCAACTCTCTGAAAAATATTTGCGTTTTGTCGAAAACACGAATGACAACAAAATGCTCAAAGTTTTTCAGACTTTGCGAATGATCATTCTCAATTTACAAGGACAAACGCTTGATAAATGCCAATTAAAAAATGCTGAGTTTGAGATTGAAGACTGTTTAGCTTATTGGCAACAAAATGATTTTTTGCCAGGTAGCACTTGGTATGCGGTATTGATGGGGCAAGTTTTGTATATTCATGGCGATTATGTACAAGCCGTCGCTATCATGAAACGTCATGCCCAAATTTTAACGCCTGGCATCATCATGTTTCCCTTTACTCAATACTATTTTTATTATTCGCTCAACATCGCGGCTTGCTATGAAATGGCGTGTTCTTCAGCACAAGCCCGTTTTATTCAAGAAATCATTGATAATACTCAAAAAATTAAGCTTTGGGCAGAAAACTGTCCCGATAATTTTCAAGCACAATATTTGTTAGTAAATGCTGAACGCCAGCGGATTGTTGGTGAGGAATTAGCGGCAATGGAAGGTTATGATCAAGCCATCATTTCGGCTAAAAAATATGGATTAATCCAATTAGTCGCGTTAGCAAATGAAATTGCGGCTCGGTTTTGGCTGAAAAAAGACAAACTCGCCTTTGCACAACTTTACATAAACGAAGCTTATATAGCCTATAAACAATGGGGTGCAACCGCTAAAGTCTTGGATTTAGAAGCAAAATATCCGCAATTTCTGGCCCCCAAAACTGCCAATGCAATCCCAACAGGTGGCACCATTTTAGAAACACGAATGTTTCCAACTTCAAATACTTCCCAATGGCTAGATTTGAACAGTATCATGAAAGGGGCTCAAACCCTATCGGGAGAAATCGTTTTGAGCCGATTGCTGGAAAAAATGATGCACATCGTCATTGAAAATGCCGGGGCGGAAAAAGGATTATTGTTACTGCCCCAACAAAACCATTGGTTTATCGAAGCCCAAGGGCATGTCGATAGTGATGAAGTAACCGTTTTGCAATCCCTTGCCATTGAAGACAGTGAAGCGGTTCCAACCAATCTCATTCACTACATTGTCCGCACTAAAGATAACGTGGTTTTGTCCGATGCAACTATCGATGGCAATTTTACCCAAGATGCCTACATTGTAAAACAGCAGCCTAAGTCTGTACTCGCTATGCCATTGCTCAATCAAGGCCAACTCACCGGTATACTTTATTTAGAGAACAACTTGACAGAAGGCGCGTTTACACCGCAGCGGTTACAGGTGTTAAGTATGCTCTCCTCGCAAATGGCCATTTCTATTGAAAACTCTTTATTATATAACAATTTAGAGCAAAAAGTGGCAGAACGTACCGACCAACTGGCGCAACGTACCGGTGAATTGGAACAAGAAGTAGTTGAACGCCAACGCGCTGAAGAAGCCGCTAAAGTAGCCAATCAAGCCAAAAGCGATTTTCTGTCCAACATGAGCCACGAATTGCGGACACCGCTCAATGGTATTTTGGGCTATGCTCAAATTCTTAAGCGAGGAAAGGATCTTGATGAGTCTCAACTCAGTGGTTTGAATACCATTTATCAGAGTGGGAACCATCTGTTGACGCTGATCAACGATATCCTCGATCTGTCGAAAATTGAGGCCCGTAAACTAGAGCTTTATCCAGACACCCTTCATTTTGGAAGCTTTATAGAAAGTCTGTCAGGCATTATCCGCATAAGAGCCGAAGAGAAAGATGTTTACTTCTCTTATGAAGCGGTGGGTGAGTTACCGACCGGCATCAAGGCGGATGAAAAACGGTTGCGGCAAGTCTTAATTAATCTACTGGGCAATGCCATTAAGTTTACGGATAAAGGGCAAGTCACGCTGCGCGTCTCAACCGTCAATGAAGTGATTGACAATCAAGCCAGCATCCGCTTTGAAGTAGAAGACAGTGGTGTCGGGATGACTCCGGAACAGCTCGACAAGATATTCCTCCCTTTTGAACAGGTAGGCGATACCAGCCGTCGGGCAGCAGGTACTGGCTTAGGTTTAGCCATTAGCCGTCAATTAGTCGAATTGATGGGCGGTGAAATCAAAGTTGATAGCGAATTTGGCAAAGGTAGCAACTTTTGGTTTGAAATCGCATTGCCCATCATTGATGTCAAAGCGGAGGCTAGGCAAAAGACACAGCAAGTCATTGGTTATCGGGGAAAACGGCGAACCCTTTTGATAGTCGATGACAACCAACAAAATAGAGAAATTTTACTCAATCTGTTGAAATTACTGGATTTTAATGTCGTTGAAGCCATAAATGGTCAAGAAGGCGTTTCGCTCGCCCAAGAAATTCATCCCGATATGATATTTATGGATTTAGTCATGCCAGTGATGACGGGTTTTGAAGCGGCCCAACGCTTACGGCAACTCAGTGAGTTCAACAACACCCCAATCATTGCCAATTCCGCCAGTGTTTTTGAAGCGGATCAAGAAAAAAGCCTTATCGCCGGGTGTAATGCCTTTCTGTCCAAACCCATTGAAGAGGATAAACTCTCTCAGATGTTGGTTGAACATCTCAAACTGGACTGGATTTACAAAGAGATCGGGCTAGAAAGCGATGAAGAGAGCAAGCTTGCCCAGTCTGCACCAATGATATCGCCACCTGCTGACAAGTTAGAAGCCTTGTACAAGTTGGCGAGGATGGGCAACATGCGACGAATTAAGGAACAAGCTTTACAGCTTGAGGCCATCGATCCGAAATATCAGCCGTTTGCCAGCAAACTACAAGAACTCGCTAAAGGTTTCAAGGGAAAACAAATCTTGGCTTTCATTGAGGATTACGGCTTCAGGGCGAACACGTAGGTTCGCCCCTACGGCTTTTCAGATAATGACGGCTTCAGGGCGAACACGTAGGTTCGCCCCTACGGCGCGGGTTGCAACCTATTCCCGCTTACTTTGATAATGCCATTCATTTTGATTCAGACAACAGAGGAATAAAAATGAATACTGAAATCTCGACTCAACCCAGCTATCAAGGATACACGCTCTTGATTGTGGATGATAACCCAACTAACTTAGGAGTCTTAACCGATTATTTGGAGGAACAAGGCTTTGACATTCTGTCAGCTGAGGATGGCGAATAAACAGGTATTTTACAGCAAAGGTGCAATCCCTTGTGCTTGCCCCGATCCACCTTTTCAGGATTTCACGCTAAAGTTTCGCGAAGCGAAACTTTATTTCACGCAAAAGTTGCGCGCAACTTTATTTCACGCTAATGTTTCGCGGAGCGAAACATTAGCGTGAAATGTGAAATGTGAAATAAAGTTTTTGTTTGCCTCAACTTTTGCT
>QNEL01000446.1 GCA_003645185.1 Candidatus Parabeggiatoa sp. nov. 3 | reverse complement strand
ATTGAATCATAAGAGTGATGAAGCGTAAGTAATTGGGTGATGGTGGGCAGCAAAAAGACGCTACCCACCCTACAAGGAATGGTACTTTCATTAAATGTTACCAACAAAACGGTTAGGGATAACGATTTAATAACAGCATGGCTGTTTTACGTTCATATTCAAAAGCTTGACTAGAGAGTTGTTTGACATTTTCTAATGGGCGCATTTCCAAAAAAAGGGTCATTATCAATCTTGGCGATCCGCAAAATAACATGGGCGCATTCCCAAAAAAAGGGTCATTATCAATTTCGGTTGAGTACAACGGCCGAGTACACTTCAATCAATCGAGCCATCGCAAAATGAATTTGGAACGAAAATCACGCAAAATAAATTTGGAACGAAAATCACGCAAAATAAATTTTGTACTCCAATCACGCAAAATAAATTTGGAACGAAAATCACGCAAAATAAATTTTGCACTCCAATCACGCAAAATAAATTTTGCACTCCAATCGCGCAGAAGCAAATTGATAATGACCCTTTTTTTGGGAATGCGCCCAAATAACATTCACTAAAAGCGGGCCGCAAAATGAATTTTTCACTAAAAAAAGGCAGCAAAATTTATGAAAGCAAAATAACCCTTTTTTTGGGAATGCGCCCTTTTCTAATTCACCTTGCATTCGCGCAACAAAGGCTGCTTGTGCCATTTTCATGGCTTTTTCATGTAATTCATTAACTTGCTCAAATTTTTTCATCTTTTGCTTACCTGTGATTTTGGAAGACTCAATTCGACAACAATAAGCGGGGAGATTTAAATGATTACTTTGTTGAGTTTGTTTAATTGGTTTTATTTGACTCTGTCATTTTTGAGTTGATAAGTATTTCAAGTTGGCTAGTACATCATCAAGTTTGTTTTGAGGGGATCAATTTGTGTGCTTGGGTTTCACCACATTCTACATAACTCATCAAAACAAGTTGGACAAAGTATTTGGCACAACAATTTTAATCTATTAAATGGCTCTTAATTCGATTTGCCAATATTTCAAACGTTTTATGATAATCTAAATCCATCCATTGATGAACATCAGCACATTTTGGCATATGTGTCGTTTGAGTGCTTGGAGTATCTAAATTGACAAGGGCCGTTTGAATTTGATTGATTTTATTTTCAATGAGTTGCATCTCAAATTTCACGGTTGCTGAGCTATTTAATATTTGCAATTGATTGTCTAATTTATGCCATGCTTGTTGCAAAACTCCAAAATTTTGAGGTAATTCAATTATTTTGTCCATTGTGTGCCCTCGATAAAGGGCAACCACAGTTGCCCAAAAATGATTTTGATGAAATCTTATAGTAATGTTGATTTGACTGATTGTCATGATTGACGCTGATGAAAAATCCTGATGAATACAAAAAATTGAACGGCTGTTCAAATACTCGTTTGACTGAAGCTGCATTTTAGTTTAAATCAGTCTCACTGTATAGCGTTGTCATCATCCCGTGTCAATCCCTATTTTTCATTTCCCATTCAATTCATCATGTTTTTTGTCATCTGAATGTCGTAAGACTAAATAAAAGTTTTAAGTTCAGCCGACAATCACTCTTTAATCAGTAGAGTGTGATACCCATCTTATACATCTTATTTTTATATTTATTAATAGTGATAGGGGAATGGTGGGCTTTAAAAATACGTAGGGAGCCCTACGAGTACAATGGTGGGCAACCAAAACCCAAAATCCACCCTACGAGTATGGGAATGGTGGGCAACAAAAATACGTTACCCACCCTACGAGTATGGGAATGGTGAGCAACAAAAACCCGTAGGGAGCCCTACGAGTACAATGGTGGGCAACAAAAATACGTTACCCACCCTACAGTCTATTTCAAACCTGAAGGAATTTTAATGTCTCATCCTGCTTTTACTTTTGTGCGTCAAGATCGAATTCCCAGTTTAAATGTTGATGTCGAAGAATATCGTCATATCAAAACGGGGGCGCGGCATTTACATTTGTCGGCCGAGGATAATAATAATGCTTTTCTTGTGGCCTTTTTAACGGTGCCGCAGGATTCAACTGGCGTGGCGCATATTCTTGAACACACTTCTTTGTGTGGTAGTCAACGTTATCCGGTGCGCGATCCGTTTTTCTTGATGTTGCGCCGTTCTTTGAATACGTTTATGAATGCGTTTACTAGCAGCGATTGGACGGCTTACCCATTTGCTAGTCAGAATGTCAAGGATTTTGATAACTTATTGCAGGTTTATTTGGATGCGGTATTTTTTCCTAAGTTGGAAGTCCTTGATTTTGCTCAAGAAGGCCATCGTGTCGAATTTGAAACCGCGCCTGATCCGAGTACGCCTTTGGTTTATAAAGGGATTGTGTTTAATGAGATGAAAGGCGCTTTGAGTTCACCTGTTCAGCGATTGTGGCAGACGCTACATTCTCTTATGTTTCCGACGATTACTTATCACTATAACAGTGGCGGTGATCCAAAGGAGATTCCTAAGCTGAGTCATGCTCAATTGAAAGCGTTTCATGCGACGCATTATCATCCCTCTCATGCGATTTTGATGACTTATGGTGATCGCCCTGCTGCCGGGCATCAAGCTTTATTTGAAGACTGTGCTTTACAGCATTTTCAATCACTTGATCTGAAGTTACAGATTGCTGATGAGCAGCGGTACGATTCTCCACAACAAACCTTGGCTTACTATCCGCTAGAATCGCTAGAAGAGGGTAAGCAGAAAACGCATATTGTACTGGCGTGGTTGTTGGGTAAGAGTACGGATGCGCGTGAGATGATGGATGCCAGTTTGTTAGCTGGGGTGTTGCTTGATAACAGTGCTTCACCTTTGCGGCAAGTTTTAGAAACCACAAGTTTAGGTACAGCGCCTTCGCCTTTCTGCGGTTTGGATGATACTACTCGCGAAGCGAGTTTTATGTGTGGTTTGGAAGGCTCAACTACTGAACAAGCTGATGACGTTGAGGCTTTGATTTTAAAAGTGCTTCAAGATATCGCTGAAAACGGTGTGCCACTGGAACAGGTGGAATCGGTGTTGCATCAAATTGAATTGAGTCAGCGAGAAATTACAGGGGATGGTTTTCCTTATGGTTTACGTTTGTTAGTTAATGGCTTGTCGCCCATGCTACATGGGGGTGATCCGGTGACGTTTTTAAACCTTGATCCGCTGTTGACTGCGTTACGAGCCGATTGTGAAAACCCGGATTTTATACCCAATTTGGTGCGGCGTTTATTGTTAGATAATCCGCATCGCGTGAGGGTGGTTATGGCACCAGATGCGAAATTGGCGGCGCAGGAATTGGCTGATGAAAAAGCGCGATTAGAGGCTTTGAAAGCGACTTTGACTGATGAAGCGAAAGCCAAGATTGTTGAGCAAGCGGCCGCTTTAGAGGCGCGTCAACAAGAAAAAGATGATCCTGAGATATTGCCGAAAGTCGGTTTGGAGGATGTGGCTGATAAGTTGAACATTCCAGAAGGCCGCTTTGAAGTGGTGACTGATTTACCGGCAACTTGGTTTGCACGCGGCACGAATGGGATGGTGTATCAAACGATTGTACTTGATTTACCTGATTTAGAGCCTGACTTGTTAGATGTGTTGCCCTTGTTTTGTGATTGTATGACGGAAGTGGGTTGTGGCCAGTATAATTATCTGGAAACGGCAGCGTGGCAAGCGGCAGTCACTGGTGGCATCAATGCGAGAGTCTCGCTACGCGGCAGCATTGCTGATGTACAACAGATAGGTGGCGTATTCACTTTATCGGGTAAAGCTTTGGTGCGTAATCAGGCCGCTTTGACAGCATTATTACAGGCGACTTTGGAAGAGGTTCATTTTGATGAATTGCAGCGTTTACGCGAATTGATTGCACAATCGCGAACTGAAAGTGATAACAGTATTACGTCGCGTGGGCATCATTTAGTTATGGCGGCCTGTAGCAGTGGCCTGAATCCTTCCGGCCATTTATATCATAGTTGGCATGGCTTATTGGGCATACAGGCCCTGAGGGCATTAGATGACAGTTTGGCTGATCAAGACAACTTGAAAGCGTTTGCCGCGAAATTGGCGCGTATTCGTGATAAATTGCTTGAGGCCCCACGCCAATTATTGCTTGTGAGTGAAGCTGAGCAACAGAAGCCTATCGCAGACGCTTTTGCTTCGCAAAACTGGCGCACCAAAAATCCCTCTGAAAAGATAGCCGCTTTTAAGCCTACTATTGTGAATCGTGTGGTTAAAGAGGCGTGGCGTACCAATACGCAGGTGAATTTTTGTGCGAAAGCTTATCCGACGGTACCGGCTGGGCATTCTGATGCCCCGCCTTTAATGGTATTAGGTCCGTTTTTGCAAAATGGCTATTTGCACACGGCAATACGTGAACAGGGTGGCGCGTATGGCAGCGGTAGCAGTTATGATGGCGATACTAGCGCATTTCGTTTTTCTTCTTACCGTGATCCGCGTTTAGTAGAGACTTTAGCTGATTTTGATCACGCTTTGAACTGGTTACAAGAAACAGAACATGAACCACGTACTTTGGAGGAAGCGATTTTGGGTGTGATCAGTCGTATTGATCGCCCAGGTTCGCCAGCGGGAGAAGCAATGACGAGCTTTTTCAATAGCTTACACGGACGTACCCCTGCACAACGGCGTGAGTTTCGTCATCGGGTGTTACAAGTGACAATAGCCGATTTGCAGCGAGTCGCGAAGCGTTATTTACAGCCAGAAGAGGCCCATGTCGCGGTGTTGAGTGATGCGAAGACATTGGCAGAATTGCCAGAAGATTTGGGATTAGAACGGCGAGAATTGTAATCTGATTTGATGGCTTTTATGTAGGGTGGGTAACGGGTTTTTGTTGCCCACCATTTTCATCATGTAGGGTGGGTAACGGGTTTTTGTTGCCCACCATTTTCATCTACACACTATCAAATAACCCCCACTCTTCGCAGTAGTTGCTAACCAACAACTTGGGAGGGCTGGCTTCCGCACAATATTGAACACTATCGTAGCTAATCGCTTCATGCCCTCTAAAAAAGTAAGCCTTGTTTTCTTTCCAAGTGATCGCCGTATCAATCCGATCAAAAGTAATGCCTACCCACATGTCGCGAATGAGCTTGGGATAACCCGGATCAACCTGATTTTCAATCAGATTATAGCGAATATACTCTTCCCCCTTAAAGAAATAAAGCGATTCTGAATCCAGCGTCAAGGCGGCATCAATCCTATCAAAACTCATTCCCGGCCATTGTTCAGCAATTGATTTGGGGTAGCCTTCATCAATTTGCTTCGTCTCAATATCCAAACGAATACACTGGTTACCCTTGAAGAAAAACAGCTTATTACTGAGGCTTTCCCCATCAGGCGAGCGAATATGGGTTCCCGTCAAAACCGCTTCCACCTGATCAAATCCCGTGATTTCTGATAAAGCCGGCCAGAGATCAGTGAAACGCTTTGTTTCTCCAGTCTTACCCGATTCAATACTATAACAACGGCATTCTTGGCCCCTGATTAAATAAAGCTTCTGCTCATAACGGAACATCGCTGATAAAGGCGTGAAAATCGTGCTGGCTTTGTAAGCTTCCAAAAGGGCCGTCGCTTTTTGCGGAGCACTGAACAGAGTCCAAATACCAGCTGCCTCAAATTCCACCACTTTAGGATTATCTTTGATAGTCGCTAACCACTCATGATAACGGCCTTCATCAAGGGAACTGAGAATATTCAGCTTAGTCGAATCGCCACCTTGCACTAACAGCATGCACTCAGCGTGTTGTCGTAATTTTGCTAGACTGTCAACCTCATTTCGACTGTATCTTCCAAATAACCCAGAACAAGAATTGAGGGCTTTTCTGATTTCTGATTGTGTCATGCCCGTTGACTTAGCAATACTTAAAACCAGCATCGCTTTACCACCTACCCAAGCTCTTTTAATGTAATGCGTACCGTATTGCTGAAAGAATTGCTCATATTTCCGTCTATATTTATATTGGAAAGGGATTGGAAGCAGCTTCAAAGCGGTTTGAACTGAAACTAAAGTCATCTCATCATCAATAGACAACGTCCAAAAAGGCATGAAAGCCGTTTTGATAGCGTAATAAGCCTCTTCATCAGAACGCAATCGTTTGAGTTGTTCCACTTGAATCGCATCAACAGGCAAAAGCTGATGACTGGCAGCAAGCTCGGCATCTCTGCAAAAGTGTTTCTCAAAGTCTTCCCATGATGCTTCAATCAGAACTTGATTGAGTATTTGATGTGTTGTCAAGGGCAAATCGTCAGTCACGTCATAGCCTTCAGGCACCCAATAAGTCTTTCCCGTTTCCGCAGACTGAAAAATACGGCTTCCCTGCGTTATTTTAAATAACCCTGCTTTTAATTCATCAGCTTGATGAGGTTTAAATGTGATGCCATGCCCTGCCCTGTCTAATCCAGTAATAGGCGGCAATGTCGTTTTGCCCGAAGAATCAAATAAATGCTTCAAGTTTCCTAATGGCATAAAATACTCCTCTAATATCAATGGCCCAAACCTGACAGGTTTTTAGGTTTTTTTTTAAATTAATGGCCTGTTTTTAAGGCCCAAACCTGACAGGTTTTTTAAACCTGTCAGGTTTTTTTTTAATTAATAACCGGTTTTTAATGGCCCAAACCTGACAGGTTTTTTAAACCTGTCAGGTTTTTTTTTAATTAATAACCGGTTTTTAATGGCCCAAACCTGACAGGTTTTTTAAACCTGTCAGGTTT
>QNEL01000445.1 GCA_003645185.1 Candidatus Parabeggiatoa sp. nov. 3 | reverse complement strand
GTTCGCCCAACCTGCGTGTTCGCCCAACCTGCGTGTTCGCCCAACCTGCGTGTTCGCCCAACCTGCGTGTTCGCCCAACCTGCGTGTTCGCCCAACCTGCGTGTTCGCCCAACCTGCGTGTTCACCCAACCTGCGTGTTCACCCAATTAACACAATGCCCTGAAGCGAACAACTTTCCAGGCAAACGTTTTTATCGCGAAATACTTTTGCCTGGAACCCAAGAGAGGCTACGCTAAATCACTTCTTTGGCAGCGGCTTAAATGTCATTATAACCCGTCCCTTTTTAAGCTTGCCTTGATCCGCTTTAATGATACCCCGTTTTGTATCATAAGAAATACGTGGCGCTGTCGAAATGTAAGTATCTATTCCGCCTTTATTTTTTCGCAATTCAGCATCGTTCCGTAAGTGCAGCATACTTTTAACAGCCTGATATTCCATCTCATTAGCCTGAGCTTGGATATTATCGCCTGAATCGAGACGTTGCTTAAAACGAACGGGCTGACCTTCCGCCACAATTTTCTCAATTTCGTGTTTTTCCGTGTAATTCAAGGTGACTGTCTCGGCATTCAGGCGGATAGAACCTTGACTGACAATGACATTACCCGCATAAATAGCAACGCCTTTGATATTGTCAATACTGGCCTGATCGGCCTCAATTTGAATGGGTTGTTCACTATCAGTGGATAAAGCAAAAGCGCCATTGGAAAGCAGTAGAGTGATAACAAATAACCTGAATTTATGGCAGTACATAGTGTCCTCGCACTTTTGAAAGTAATTCTACCTGTTCTGTGGACATAAAAACACGCATACCGATGCTGTGAGTTTTGCTGTTGTGACTGATAATGGTACTGGGCGCGGCCGTTTCGGCATATTCAGTATCCACTTGTACAAACACATCTTGTGAGATCACTTGCACTTGTTGTAGTGGATTTTGAGTCTGCCGTTGTAAAGTCGTCTTACCGAGTAACTTGATATGATTACCATCGGGCGATATTTCACCTTTTTCGGCACGCATTGTCCATGTAGGCTGCCCTTCTTTGTTATAGAATACTATATCAGGTGCAGTCAAGGCTGTATTAGCTTGTGGATAATGTACCATCATTTTGGCCGTCAATTGATTTTTTTTGTGGCCCTGTTCATCCATACGAGTCGTCTTAAAATTTTTCATGGTGTAATCAGGGACATCAAGACGACTTTTGGGCAAATCCGAAAAATCTTTTTTCAAACTAGACCACAGCCCAATTGTTATTAGCATCAAACTGATTAAAACCAGTCCGCTTCGCCAATAACTTAACACACAAATCTTGAGCGTTTTTTGACTTAACACACAAATCTTGAGCGTTTTTTTAAAAAACGCAAATAGCTTTTTAACACTGGCGCGTTGTGATTGGCGTTCTTTAGTCGATTTAGGTTTGGGAAGTCGCTGCATAAGCGGGGTGTTCCCAGAAAACTTAATAAATTTGCCTTTTGGTGTTGTAATGATAAAACGAGGAGATTTGAACATTAAGCTTTCCTAAAAGAATCAAATTCCACAGTGCCTGTTTTTGGTATCATCGTCCATAACAACTGGTTATCAACTTGGCTGATTAACTCACACACTTTTTGTGCCCCCATCAACACAACGAATTTGGCCCGCTTTTTCAAAGAGATTTTTCATATACCGTTTTAAATTAGAGTTTATAGTGATTTAATACAACTGATTGACTTAAAATAATTTAAAATCAATCATAAAATCAATCACTTAATTAACAATTAAATTGAATTGGTATAAAGTCCCTTGATAACTGATAATTGATGTGATGTTTTAAATTAGAGTTTATAGCGATTTATACTTAGCATCGTCATATAATAGCGACCTATTGATTCTAACAGCCAACAGCTTTTCACGCTTTCACGCAAAAGTACAGCTTCGCTCAACTTTTGCGTGAAAAAGATTTTGCGCGCAAAATCTTTGGCGTGAACCGGAGGTCAGCGAAGCTAAAGCAGTTGTCGCAACGCGAAAGTCAGGTGGTGGTGACTAACCTTTCACGCTATGGTTTTATCGCGTTATACTTTTGCGTGGAATGGATTTTTACTTGCAGCAAAAGCGCAAATTATAACGGTGGACAGTATATTTAAAACAACTGATTGATTTGAAATAATTTAAAATCAATCATAAAATCAATCACTTAATTAACAAACAATTAAATTGAATTGGTATAATGTCCTTTGATAATTGATAATTGATTAAATCACTTTGGCTCGTAAGAGATCATGCAGGTGCAACACGCCCCTCAAAGTCTGTTGGGCATCTACGACCAATAACGCTGTGATTTGATAAGTTTGCATCACACTCAAGGCCTCAACTGCCAAGCAATCATCAGTGACTGTTTTACACGATGCCGTCATCACGTCAGTTATTATTGTACTATGAATATCAACTTGTTTATCAAGCGCACGACGCAAATCGCCATCAGTAAACACACCAACGACATGCCGCTTATCGGTTACGATTGCCGTCATGCCTAAACCTTTATGCGTCATTTCTACCAAGGCATCGCCTAGTGTGGCCGTCGGTGGCACCATCGGTATGGCAGAACCGGTGTGCATAATATCATGGGTTAATAATAACAAACGACGTCCCAAACGTCCCCCCGGATGAGAACGGGCAAAATCGTTGGCGCTAAAGCCCTTGGCTTCGAGTAAGGCAATGGCCAAAGCATCCCCCATCACCAAAGCGGCCGTCGTACTAGACGTAGGCGCTAATCCCAATGGACAGGCCTCTTTTTCGACGCTCACATCAATGTTGACAGTCGCGGCCCTCGCCAGTGTGGCGCTTTGATTGCCAGTCAAGGTAATTAAGGGTACGCCTAAGCGTTTAATAAGTGGTAGAATGACTAAAATTTCTTCCGTTTCACCGGAGTTTGATAAAGCCAAAACCACATCTTTAGCGGTAATCATTCCTAAATCGCCATGACTGGCTTCGCCAGGATGCACAAAAAAAGCGGGACTGCCAGTACTGGCTAATGTTGCCGCAATTTTACCGCCGATATGTCCAGATTTGCCCATGCCGATGACAACAATTCGCCCTTCGCATTCAAGCATAAACTCACAAGCTTGTACAAATATCTCATCAATTCGAGCGGTAAGTGCGCGAATAGCTTGGGCTTCAGTTTGTATAACTGCTAAGCCTAATGCTTGTAGTTTCTCAGTTTGCTCTGACATAGACAGAAAATACCTTTGACGAGTACAGGTTACACTCGCTTTTTATAATTGTAAAATATGAATTATGAATTATGAATTATGAATTATGAAAACCAAACTCAAGTTGATTTATTTGATTTTCGTATCTCATGAAAAAATATCATTTGATCATAAACCAAAATTTTTTTGATTGTAAATGATAAATTGGAAATGCCACTTGATGAAGTGTTCATAGGTTCATATAAATTCAATTTTATACCAAACAGATTGCTTTGTTCCTGAAATTGTCATTCGTTTTGAGAAATGAGAAAATTTTGTCAATGCCATTATGAGTTAAGGGCAAGCCTACGGATTGATTTGATTTTTAATGACGGTTTGTAGGCCATTCCACGCGCAAGCCCTCACTGTTCGATCTTAAAATCAGGGCTTGTATTCAAATAACGCCTTTTTTCATTTGGGTGCCATTTTTGCCGCGACATTTAAAATCAAGAACTTACTGAATAGGTAGAACGAAGTGTGGCCGGTGCGGAGAATGATAGCCAATAGCCCAGCTGCCCTTTTAAATGTGTTAATTATTAATATAATGACTTACCATTCGCTTAATTAATATAATAAATAGGCGAAAAAACTTAATATTCCCTCCTCTTTAAAAATCAAGCATTAAGACGAGCATTGCTCTAATGACACAGTCGAAGGTAGATTCAATTGATAAAAATCGAAATAAAATAAACTAAACTAATGCTATTTTTGATAACTGATAATTGATAACTGATTTCCACATTTCACATTTCACGCGCTTTGTACAGCGAAGCGAAACTTTAGCGTGAAATAAAGTTGCGCGCAACTTCTTAAGTGAAATACAGTTTTGCGCGCAAAACTTGCAGCAAAGAACTGATAACTGATTTCCACGATTTCACGCTTAAGTTTCGCTCCGCGAAACTTAAGCGTGAAATAAAGTTTTTGCGCGCAAAAACTTTTGCGTGGAACTGATGATTGAATTTCATAAATTATTTGGCTTAAGCTTGATGGATATGTTTACGGATTCTTACTATGACGTGGAATTGGAAAAAAATTTGGCCCTTCAAGAACAATTTCTGGATATGATTATTCTGAAAAAATCAGAGGGGAAACCACCAAGAGCATTACCTGATGGCTTTGAGAATTTATCGACAAGTCGTTACGAGAACCGTTGGATGACTGGGCTCTTGATGAGTTGATTGGCTACTATACGATTTTCCGCAAACAAGTCAGTCCCTCATTAAAAGAATTATTGCCCATTGATGCCTTTCAACTTTATGCCATTTGTACTCGTCGTCCGCATGGTTTACAAAAAAAATGGAAAGCGAAACGAATTTTAGAGGGCGTTTATGAGATTGGCAGTTTTACTCGTCCCATCCGAATTATTCTGTTAAGTCAGATCGCGCAACGGCCCAAAAATGCGTTATGGCATTTATTCGGTGCCAATGAGAGTGGATTTGAGTTTGGTGATAAACATTATGAATGGCACAATTTAAAAACCAAACAAATCCTGAATGATTTGTACGATATCTATTTGAAAGAGGGGGTTGTTATGCCTTATACCTTAGAGGATTATTACCGCGAACACGTTGATCCCTATATTGAATCCTTACCGCTGGCAGTCCGATTAAAGGGAATTTCCCCTTCAGAACGCCTTAAAGGAATTTCCCCTTCAGAACGCCTTAAAGGGATTTCCTCTTCAGAACGCCTCAAAGGACTTTCGCCGGAGGAAATTTTTGAGCAGTTTTCGCCCGAAATGATCGAAAAATATTTGTCTACCTTGAAATCACAGAAAAAATAAGTCTTCATGACGACAGCGAATTTAAAACCGATTTGAGGGCGATAATGAACGGCTCGCCCCTACATTTTGCCCGTAGGGGCTGCCCTATCGTGTTCGCCTCCCCCAAAATTCGTTATAATCCGCTTTTGTTTATCAAAACCAAGGATTATCAACCACTTGTTTACGAAGAAACTATCTGCGATTTTCTTCCAAGACACTCATTCAAAAGAGCGCACGGCCGTGCGCTTATAAAATGGAAACTAAATCAATTGGTTATAAAAAAATTGAGAACAGGTATGCGGAATGCCAATATTATGACTCAAACAACAGGATAAATATCTGACAAACTATAGCATGTAGGGGCAATACCTTCGGATTGCCCATTTTTCACCACCATCGGGGCAACCACAAGGGATTGCCCCTACACTGTTCAGAAAGAGGAAACCCATTTAATGCCATTTAAAACCGAAAATGTGCCTCAAAAGGGAGCCAAGCATCATGATTTTGATGACGATGATGATGACTTGCTGCCCAAGATGATTTATCGAGACACGCAAAAAATGTTCTCAAAATTCGTTCACTTCCTAAAACCTTTTGGGATAGTCATCATTTTTGTTTTCTTCATCTACCTGATTATCAACTCAACCGTTTTTATGACGAAATCGGGTTATATTTATCTTTATGACAACATCTGGACGGGCGAAATAGAGGTATACGACAAACCAGGCGTTCACTTTCAAACCCCCTTTTCGCCGGTGACACGTTATAAGCAAGTCTGGATCGTTGATTTTGGCACAGGCTACGCTGGTGAACAAATACGCCGTGCCAAAAAATCCATTGAACTTCGCTTCGCTGATAGCTACACAGCAAAAATCCCAGCGACTTTTCGTTATAAACTGCCAACTCAGGGTAATATCACTCATATTACTAAGGATAATATGAGATGGATTGAAAGAATTCACCGCGATTTTACCAGTCAGGAAAAATTGGTCGATGCCATGTTGATTCCCGTTTCGCGTGATGTCATGGTGATTACCGCAACGCAATACACTGGTGAAGAATTTTTTCAGGGTGGCTTAAATCAATTCAGGGTTGATTTGGAAGATCAACTGCAAAATGGTATCTATCAAACAGAACGCAAACAAGTTGATGTGAGACAAAGAGACTTAGCCGCATTCGGTTATCAAGAAGAGGGGATGCCGCAGAAAACCACTAGCTTAAAGGTTTGGAAAACCGTGCCGATTAAAGGGAAAGATGGCAAAATTCTGCGTTTGGAAAAAAAATCGCTGGTTGATTATGGCATTGACGTGATACAAGTCACTTTAGGTGTACCCGTGCCAGAAGCGGAACTCGAACAACTACTGGCTGATAAAAAACGTTTTGATAGAGTGGCCAATGAAAAAGCAGACGAATTAGCCCTGATTATGGAAGATCAGAGAATTCAATTGGCCAATATTCGGAAAGATGGGAGTACTCAGTCGGCCCATATTCAAAAAGAACTGAAAATTCAATTGGCGAAAGAAGCCAAGGATGAGAAAATTCAGTTGGCTCAAAAAGCCAAAGCCTTAGCCTTGCTTGAGAAAGATAAAGTGCTTCATATTGCTCAAAAAGAGGAAGTATTAGCCTTGGTACATGAAGATCGAAAAATTCAATTGGCTAAAGAAGACAAAAAAATGGCCATTGAACTCGCCACGACTCAGGCTAAAAAAGAAGAAGAATTACTGGTTGCACAAGAAAACCAGAAAATTCACTTG
>QNEL01000444.1 GCA_003645185.1 Candidatus Parabeggiatoa sp. nov. 3 | reverse complement strand
GGCACTTGGTTTATCGCAGCCTAAAATTTCTCGACATTTAGCCACACTGAAAGCGGCAAAAATACTGCAAGCTCGACGTGATGGGCTCTGGGTTTATTATGATTTACATCCTGAATTACCCTCTTGGGTTGTGAGCGTTTTACAAAAAACCGTTTTGGGTATCCAAAACATCGCTCCTTTTAGCACGGATAAAAAAAATATCGTTTCAATATCCAATCAAAAAAGCGCACGTTGTGCGATTAAATAAATCAATATAATGAATTGGCAATAGCGAATTATATTTTTTTAGGAGAAGAAGCTTGATTTATATATATGGGTATCTCTATATATGAATTTTAACTTATCCATTTCAGAGGTTAATTCAAATATGAGCGCACAATCTGAAATAGCAGCCCAAAAAACAGCGACTGTGAACGATCCATTAGGCACATTTGGACGTTATCTGACACTTTGGGTGACTTTGGCTATTATAATGGGTATTAGCTTAGGCCATTTTTTTGAGCAAGGCTTTGCTTTTTTAAGTACTTTGGAAATTGGGCAAGTCAACTTAGTTGTTGCGGTGCTGATTTGGGTGATGATTTATCCGATGATGGTTAGTGTTGATTTTAATTCACTGAAACAGATTGGGGCACGCCCTAAAGGTTTGATTATCACTTCCGTGACGAATTGGTTTGTGAAGCCCTTTACAATGGCTGCTTTGGGTTGGTTGTTTTTCCAAGTGTTTTTTGTGGATTGGGTGGCACCCAGCGATGCCAAGGAATACATTGCGGGTATGATTTTACTGGGCTCTGCCCCTTGTACTGCTATGGTGTTTGTTTGGAGTCAACTGACTAAGGGTGATGCGACTTATACCTTAGTACAAGTGTCTTTAAATGACGTTGTGATGATATTGGCTTATGCCCCCATCGTGGCATTTTTACTGGGCATCAGCGATATTATTGTACCGTGGGAAACCTTATTGCTTTCCGTTGTGCTGTATGTGGTGATTCCACTCACGGCCGGTTATTTGACTCGTCTCCACTTATTACGACGGGGTAGCGAGGAAGAAGTCAGCCAATTTACGGATAAACTGAAACCGTGGACGATCATTGGCTTACTTTTGACTGTCGTTTTACTGTTCGGTTTTCAAGGCGAAACGATTCTAGCGCACCCTATTGTGATTTTACTGATTGCTATCCCATTGATTATTCAAAGTCTTGGTGTTGCAGCCATTGCTTATACATGGGCATGGTTGTGGCGTGTTCCGATTGAAATTGCAGGGCCTGTCGCGTTAATCGGATCCTCCAATTTCTTTGAATTAGCCGTAGCGGTAGCCATCAGTTTATTTGGATTAGATTCAGGTGCGGCATTAGCGACTGTTGTTGGCGTATTAGTAGAAGTGCCCATCATGTTATTGATCGTGCATCTCGTTAATCGCACACGACATTGGTTTATTTGAGCAAAACCTGAGAGTGGCAATAAGAATCCGACTTCGCGTTTGAATTGATTATCTCAAATGAATGCGTTATAAAACGAATTGAAAACCCGGAAATTTAAACACAAGTAAAAGGTTTTGACTTTATCCTTTATTATATACAATCCCTGTAGTTATGGGTTTTGACTTTATCCTTTAATTTATATAAAATTTTTGTACAATACCTTCGCCATTTCTTGTCAAGTTTACAGGGTTACTTATAATGAATTCAATAAATTTCAAATACTTATCGCTTTAAAGCTTAAGGGAAATTTTAAGTTTCATTTATTTTCAACGAGTTATCATAATAACCTTATTTAATGCTCAATTTTTGGCGAAGGTATTCTCAGGATTATCAGTGCTTTATATCTGGCATGGGTACCTTTATTGAGAGAAAATGACAATGCACGAGAATCTAAAGCTTTTATTCCCAACACCGATCTGGGAAGCCACTATTGGAGATGAACAGCTGAACCGTCAGCTCGAAACCGCTATTTATGAGTTCGAGCAAAACGATAAGCAATTTGAATTTAAAAAATATCCATTTGGTTATACGAACTATATGACGGGGAAGAATTTGGCAAAAGATCCCAGATTTAAACCGTTGGTCAAAAAAATTTTTGCAGAAGCCAGGAAATTTTTGGCTGAAATGAAATTGAAAGAGCCGGATGCATACTACTTGAGTATCTTCGATATGTTCTGTAATATTAATAGAAAACATAGCCGGCATAACGCACATCGGCATGAACGATCTGAGCTCAGTGGTGTCTATTATGTCAAAGCCCCTGAAGGTTCGGCCGATTTGATCGGCCATAGTCCTTTAGAACCCTTAATGATGCATGTATCGCTGGATTTTTTTGAGGAAAATAGCATTTTTACCAAAGCCTATCAACACATGCCGCCTCAAACGGGAAAATTACTGATATTTCCGTCTTGGTTTTTACACGAAGTTGATCTTCATCTTATTGATGAAGATAGGCTTTCAATCAGTTTCAATATGGGTATTTTTGAGAAGTCTGATAACAACGACATTGGCGGTGAAAAGAAAAAATAAGGGGGGAAATTTTTTGTTTGAAAGGGTGAACTTTTATGTAGGGTGGGTAACGTGTTTTTGTTGCCCACCATCTTCATTAAAAAGTTTTTGCTTTAAGTACTGAACCAGAAATTTTCAGGTATTTTAGAAGAAGCAACCAGAAATGGGGTTGCCCTTTGCGGTAAAATACCTGTTTATTTGTGCTTCAGTACTTAAGAAGTTTTGCGCGCAAAACATATTAAAGCGAAATTTGTTACCGCGCTAAAGTATATAAGGGGCGCATTCCTAAAAAAAGGGTTATCAATTTTGAAAGCCCATTTTTCGTTCCAAATTTATTTTGCGGCCCGCTTGGAATGCAAAATTTATTTTGCGGCCCGCTTTTCGTTCCAAATTTATTTTGCGGCCCGCTTGGAATGCATGTTATTTTGCGGATCGCCAAGATTGATAATGACCCTTTTTTTGGAAATGCGCCCGTATATAAGGGGATTTTAAAAGTGTTTTCCCCCATACCTTATAACATGAGTTCGACTTATATTTGATTCAATTCGTAATATATTGCCTAATCAAAGGGTTATGGTTAACAATACCTTCGCCAATTTTTGTGTTCACTTGTTTAGTTTATTCTTATATTTACTAAGTACTTGTTTTAATTAGTTTCATTAAAAATAGGTTCAGGATTTTGCACACCGTATTTTAATTAATAACTCATTGATTTTTAATGAAAATATAAAATATACCGTATCAAGTATTTGATTAAGTTAGCTTTAATTTATTACCCTATAAAACAATCACTTATAAAACGGTTATAAATTGGCGAAGGTATTGGTTAATCTATATTGAATAGGTACAACGATTTATTTAAATTTTTACAACGACAATTATCGTAGTTGTTTATGTTGATTTTCAACGAGCTATTTTTTGACCTTGGCTGCTACGATATTATTCACATAAAATGTGTTGTTTTATAACGCATTGATAAGCATTACTTTAACAATTTGAATTATTGAACGATAAATCATTTTGAACTCACGTTTATAATCTGAAATAAAGTACAGTGTCAAACGATATGTATTACATCAAACCTGATGAAATTTTTGCCGTTAATGACAAATTAGCGGTTGAAGTTGTTGAAATCGAAGGCGCAAGAGTGGTGATGGTGGACAATTTTTATCAGAATCCACAGCTAGTCAGAGATTATATTTTGACGACACCGGCACCCATCTGGAAAACTCAACCGGGTGGTAAGAATTTTGTTAACTATTATGATTGTAGACATCATATTTTAGTGAATGACGCATTTGATTTGGCTCAAAAAACCATTGCAGCCATCTCTCGGAAATATTTGAACACGAGCATTTTAAAAAGTATCAAGACATTCAACACCAATGTTTTTCAACTAATTAAAAACCAACCTGACAATGCGGTTGCGGTGCCCCACGAAGATGGACAGTGCGTGGCGGCGTTAGTGGGTTTGAATACCCCGGATGAATGTCATGGTGGGACGGCCATTTATAAAAGCAAATTTAATGGCATTTCTAATGTCTTGAATTTGACTAAACTTGAACGGGAGGCGATGTTTGAATGGATGGAAGATCATGCGCTGTTTGAAAAAGGAGACGATTATTTTCTACACAATTGGCAAGACTATTGGGAATTAGTGCATGTCGCCGAGATGAAATATAACCGGCTTTCTATGTATAATGGGCCTATTTTCCATGGTGCCTATCATGTCGATAATCATTTCAAGGCGTATCCAAGGATCAATCATCAGATGTTTTTCGATGCAGTGAAGTTTAATTATGAATAACATAACGACAACGGAATGGCAGGAAAAAATTTATTCCGCCGAAAAAGACGACTCTTCTTGGCAAATAGGTGATGAACGGGCTATTTTCAAATCATCTGCCGATGTACCGAAAATCATGCCGGTTGAATACCAAGCCAATGCTGCTCGAAAAGTGAATGAGTGCTTGTTTGTATTTGATCATTTTCTTGAGGAAGACTTACTTAAACGACTAACAGAAACAGCGCGGTTAATAGCGAAAAAAACATTGGGTTGGTCGAGAATGATTGAGGTGGATTCGGTTGAACAACGATTAATTCCGGCGGCCCAACAACTAAAAGAAGATCGTCGTCTGTCTCAAGAAGAACGTGATGAGATTGATTCGACAATGGAAGCGGTTATCAAAAAAGTTCATGAGACAATCAGTGTCCTCACGTATGAGAATCAGATAGTTAGATACAATTCATGGATTAATACCGGTTCTATACCGTTGAATGGAAATCAAAACAATGACTTTCATTTTTGGCATTATGACAGTGATGAATACCTGGAATTTTGTCACCCAAAGAATTGGGTACGATTTCCAGTTTGGGGGGCTATTATTTATATTAATCAACCCAAATATGAACAGCATTTCACGATCTTTGACGATAAAACGATTAATCAAAAAATCAGAGCGGTTTCCAACCGGTTAGCCATCTTTGATCCGAGCTATCTCCATAAGGTTGTGGGCCCCAACAAATCAGATGATTCAAAAGACACCAGAACGGTTATGGTGATGAATGCTTGGGATTACAAAGCACCAGATCATGCTATTCACATCCAAGATCAATAGGGAGTTTCTCAATGAAAGGTGAGGCATTATGGGACATTAAAACGGTCAGAGAATCTTGGCAAAAGCCTTTTCAGGAATTAGCTTTTACCGAAAAGAAACAAAGGATATTACCCAGTGAATATCAAGCCGATCATTTAAGACGCTTTCAAAATGTTTTGATTGTCAAAGATCAACTCTTAGGCGCAACCGAACTGGCCAATATTCAAAAGGCCTCGGAATACATGAATAAAACGAGAGGTTGGAGTGTCAAATTTAAACGCGATGAGCATTCTGACCTTTTTTTGAGGCAGACAGTCGGGAAAAGAACCCAAAAAATTACTGAAGAAGAAGTGGTTTTGATAGAAGAGTCAATGCAACAGGTTGTCAATCTCGTTTGGTCCGAATTGTTCTCTTTTCTGATGACAGAACCAGAAAATATCCATTACGTCAATACTTGGATCAATAATGGCCCGTTGCCCGCTCAATCAGGCCGCTATCATTTTACCCATTACGATTGTGATGAATATCTTGAATTTAGCAAGGGATTGTTTCGATTTCCAGCCTACGCGGCGGTATTTTACATCGACATCTCGCCAGAGGTTGAGGGGGGAGTCACATGGTTTCCCGAAATAAAGCAGGGCGTTATTCCTAAGACTAACCGATTGGCTATATTTGATGCCAGCTTAGCTCATGCCGTGCTACCGGCTACCGCTCCCAAGAAAGCCGCTCGAACAGTGATGGTTATGAATGTGTGGGATTACCAAACCAGAGATGAACAGGTTGAATTAACCAATGGTATTTTAGGATACACCGAAAATAGACGAGAGGAATTGCAATGGATTCCATAGTTCATAATTGTATGACTAAGGCCGGTAGAAAAGTGGTTGTGATAGATAACGCAATCCCAACAGAGATTGGAAATGATTTGTATGAATATATGCAGTATTTTGGACGATGGAATTTTAATCCCGATGAAGAGGAAGAGTCAGACATGGTTCCATTTATTCATGGTTTTGATAATGACTTGATTCATCAATCTCCGTTATGGGATTTGCTCAAAAAACCGCTGATACAACACTTTGGAGAAGGTTATGTCCCTTATAATTGTAGCGTAAACCATCTTCGGTTTGGAGATAATCCCATCGATCACCGGGATACCCATAACCCCACGAAGAAAGACGTTACATTGTTGTTGTACATGAATCCTTCGTGGAACCTCAATTTTGCCGGCGAGACCGTCTATTTTGATGAACAGGGTGAAATTGAATTAGCGGTTCTCCCTAAATTTCGTCGTTTGGGAATGCATGAAGGGTACATTAATCATGCGGCCAGATCCCCTTCTCGTCTCTTTAAGGGTGCTAGGTATACGTTGGCGATCAAGGCGACACCTGATATGGCCTATTTAAAAACCAGAACTCACGAAGATGTGCCAGAAGACAAGGATATGATCGATAGGAGGGCGGTTTTGGCCAAAAATTTATTTGGAGATACCCAAGAACAGACGGCTGTTGTCAGTCCACGTTCTTATGCTTAATTCGGTCATCTAATCATGCTAAGTACTGAACCATAAATTTTCAGGTATTTTAATTAAAAGAAACAACCAAGAAGAGGGGCAACCACAAGGGATTGCCCCTACGAACCGCCCGTAGGGGCAATCCCTTGTGGTTGCCCCTTGC
>QNEL01000443.1 GCA_003645185.1 Candidatus Parabeggiatoa sp. nov. 3 | reverse complement strand
TGCCAGAGACTACGATCCTCAAACCGGCCGCTGGACAGCTCAAGATCCAATAGGACATGCCAGCCAAGACACCAACCTCTACACCTACGTTTACAACGATCCGGTCAACAACATCGACCCATCGGGCCTATTCCTCAACTTTCTAGTAGGCTGTGCCGCCGGTGCCGGTATCGATCTCGTTTGGCAGCTGCTGATTGAAGGCAAAAGCTTAGCGTGTGTGGATTGGTTAAACGTTGCCATGTCAGCCTTAGAAGGTTGTGGTGGCGGCTTCGGTGCCGGCAAACTCTCCAAATTGCTCAAAAACCTATTCGGCTGCAACAGCTTCACCAAAGACACGTTAGTCCATACTGAAAATGGCCTCAAACCCATTTCCGAGATCAAAGTCGGTGACAAAGTCCTGTCACTTGATGAGAGAACCGAAATCACCAGCTACCAACCCGTCATGGCCATCATTCAAGGCGAACAGCGATATCAACTCATATCGATAACGCTAGATTCAGGCGAATCCCTTGAAACCACAGCAGAACACCCGTTTTATATCAAGGGTAAAGGCTGGCATCCTGCTAACAATTTGAAAGTCGGCCAAGCCTTGCAATTGCACAATGGCACCACCGTCGTTATCAAGGAAATTGATACCAGTGTGCGCCTTGAAAAGGTGTATAATCTCACTGTGGCCAATACCCATAATTACTTTGTGGGTCAGGATGGGGTGTTGGTGCATAATTGCAAGCTCACTAAAGGTGGTAAAAGCAAAATTGGAAACCTGACTGATCTTAAAGATGTGAAAGCATCAGATGCGATTAAGCAACGAGGTGGCGGAGCATCCCAAATTAACCAATTGCAGACTGGTTATGAAGACCTGACAGTAGGTGAACTTGCAAATATGGCCGCAGCGGGTGATGCAGCGGCCGAAACAGCAATAAAGATGGTTAAGCAAGCGTCGAGCAAAGCACAGAAGTATGGTGGTAAGTAAGATGAGGCTTTAGTTTTGGTAGTCCTGTAAAATGGAGTCATGGTGGTTTTGAAGAATTCCAAGTTTAACAGGGAATATGGTTTGTTAATCACTCTTTACAGGGCTATTTTTTTAGGTAAGCGAGACAACAATGATACATTTAATGAAAACCATTGCATATGAAAGTGGGCAATTTGTGAATGTAGAATACTTTTTTCATCCGAACTTATCCGCAGAAATTGGAGCAATCAAGTTTTGGTTTCAAAAAAAGGTATTTTTTGTCATTGTCAAACCTGATGATGAATTAGAAATGACGGAAGAGAAGATTGATCTGGTTTTGGAAAAAGAAGGTTATAAAAGCACTCAGATGTCCCATGAAATACCGTGGAAATTAGCAATTGGTAATCATGTTCGATGGATTTGGAGGCTAACAAATCAACAAAACTATCTTGATGGTTTACAGTTTGAATTTGCTAATAATGTCAATCAAAAATCGGTAATTATTCAATTGATCGCTATTGCCTCTCGGATTGATATAAAAACGGTACATTGAAGGGGTGTGATCTTTACTTGATGTCGAGCAAAATTGAATATAATACTTTATAATCAATAGGTTATATTTATAATATTCTATTCAGAAAACTTGCCGGTGTCTCATTTTTACAATAAAAATAACAAATAACCTATTGATTATTAATGAGAAATTAATTTTACATCAACTGGAGATCACATCCTGTGGAATGTACCCTTTCTTCCTAAAAAGGCTCTTTCTAGCAAAGCGTTGGATGACTTCCTGAAAGCCTGTGAGTATATCAGTTAGTTAAAATATCAGGTGAGTTTTACCTATAGGTGAAACTCACTTTTTTTTTGTTTCCAAACTCACTAAATGAACATATGTGACGTGTCAATACCTCTCCTGATGGCACGAAAAACAAAACGTTTATCAATGCTGAGGGTGAAACCACAGTCACTCGTCCAGATGGTACGGTGATTGTGTCCGAAAAAGGCCCCGATCCGCGTTTTGGAATGCAAGCGCCATTTACTTCGCTGTTGACTATCACCACGCCTAATGGATTAAGTGGAGTTGTCACCACAGAAAAAACGGCTAAACTGGCAGAATCAGGTGATCCCTTAAGTCTATTGAGTTTGACAACTCAAATCACGACCAATGATCGCACCAGCCAAAGCGTTTATGATGCCACCAATAAAACGCTTACCGCACAAAGTGCCGCTGGCCGTAAAAGCGTCTCAATCTTTGATGACAAAGGCCGGGTTATCCAACAACAAGTGCCGGGATTAGCAGACGTATTTTACACTTACGACAACCGAGGCAGGTTGACTCAAGTGACTGAAGGGGAAGGTGAACAGGCCCGTACCACTACCTTAAGCTATGATGACAAAGGTTATCTGGACAAATTGACTGATGCGGTTGGCCGTTACACTCAGTTTCAGATCGACGCTGTCGGCCGAGTCACCACGCAAATCTTGCCAGATGCTAGGCAGATTAATTACCGCTATGATGCCAACGGCAATGTGACAAGCATCACACCGCCCAGTCGGCCAGCGCATGACTTTGAGTACACCAAAGTGGATTTGCAAAAGCAGTACACGCCACCCACACTCACAGGCCTCGAACAACCCCAGACGCAATATGCCTATAATCTGGATAAACAACTGGTCAAAATTCGACGGCCTGATGGGCAAGTCATTGATTTTGTTTATGATGATGAGAAAGGACGGTTAAACGGCATTAATCTCCCTGGGGAACAATCAGTCAGCTATGCCTATAATGACAGCACAGGCCAATTGAAAACAGTTATTGCCCCTGAAGGGAGTACTCTGAGCTATACCTATGACGGCTCATTACCGCTCTCAGAAACTTGGGGCAATGGTGAGATCACGGGTACATTGTCTCTCAGTTATGACAACCACTTCCAAGTCACGACACTCAGCCTCAATGGTAACAAAGTTAATTACGAATACGATGCTGACGGCCGAGTCACCAAAGCCGGGGATTTAGGGCTCACCCGCAATGAGCAAAATGGCTTATTCACGGGCACACAATTGGGCAATATCACCACCCAACGTACCCATAATCGTTTCGGTGAAATGGCAAGTGAAACAGCCAGTTATAATAGCAACACACTTTACCGCACTGAATACCGGCGCGATCAATTGGGGCGGATTACCCAAAAGGTAGAAACCCTTGAGGGCGTTGCCACTACTTTCAACTATCGCTATGATGTCGCAGGGCGTTTAATCGAAGTCAAACAAGATGCTGTGGTTGTAGAGGCTTATACCTACGACGACAACGGCAACCGCCTAAGTGCAGATACCACTAATGGTTCCGTCAAGGGCCAGTATGATGCCCAAGATCGTTTAACCCAATATGGTGACAACACCTACGACTACACCGCTAATGGAGAATTGCGCCGCCAAAACAACAATGGCGAAATCACTCAATACAGGTACGATGTACTCGGTAACCTTCAAACCATCCAATTGCCTTCAGGTAAACAGATTGAGTATGTGATTGATGGGCGCAATCGCCGTATTGGTAAAAAGATCAATGGACAATTGGTGCAAGGTTTTCTGTACCAAGGTTCCTTGAATCCCGTCGCACAATTGGATGCGTCTGGCAATGTCGTCTCAAGATTTGTCTACGGCTCCAAAGCTAACGTCCCAGATTACATGTTCAAAGATGGCAACACTTACCGCATTTTGAGTGATCATTTAGGCAGTCCAAGGCTGGTGGTTGATATCAATGAAGGTTCCATCGTGCAGAGAATGGATTACGATGCCTTTGGGAATGTCGTCTTTGATTCCAATCCAGGCTTTCAGCCATTTGGGTTTGCTGGTGGGATTTATGATTTGGATACCCAGTTGACTCGGTTTGGAGCTAGGGATTATGATGCACAAACAGGAAGGTGGACCGCTAAGGATCCTATTTTGTTTGCAGGTGGAGATACTAACCTGTTTGGATATGTGTTGGGTGATCCTGTAAATCTGGTTGATACTTTGGGGCTGGCGTGGCAATTTGTTCTTGGAATATATGGCACATTTGGTATAGGAGCATTTCCCACATTTATTTTTCCTTCCCTATTTGTGAGTGGTGGAGTGGGTGTTGGTGTTACTACGCAGGGGCAAGTCTTCATACAATTTCAAGCAAATGGCATGGGTGGTGCCGGTGCGTATGCTGGTGTTGGTGTGCAAAGTGGTGTCAACCAATCTCCTTGCCCTCTTCTGTGGTTTAGTGTGCAGGATTTTTTTTATAGTGAAGGAAATATCGGTTTTGGACCTTCGCTTGGCGTTGCAGCTAGTATGGATGAAGACGGAAATTGGGGTGTGATCAAGGGATTACGAGCTATAAGAGCCGGCAAGGGGTTTGGTGCCATGATTGGTGTAGGCATTGGCAAAACGGTAACATTTTCTACTCCTGCTTTATGGTAAAATATGAAAAGTTACCAACTCTTGAATAATACTTAACTTGACAATATCACATTTCAATTCTGGTGCGGTTTTTCTTCGTTCCAAGTTGACTTGCAGGAGTTGCGAAAGGTAGGTTGTGCAAATCAACCTAGAACGATGAGAAGCTGATAATGTGATATTGTCAAATTCAAAACCACGTTTTTTGAACATTTTTTGAGAAACATGATTTTCTAAAAACAGCTTAACAATGGCTTTAGCGCCTATTCTTCACACAGATTCAAGCACCAAAAACCTTAAATCAATGAGTTGTATTAAATCGGTATAAACTCTATTCATTAGTCTTAAATCGTTTTTGTGGTGTCCATCAACTGCCTTGATGGAGAGATTTATCTGTGATTGATTTTAATAGCCTTCTCCTAAAAAAACAGGTCATCTGTATAGCCCATAAAATCAGTTAAGCTTATAAAATGTCCGCCATTTTGACTTCATCAAAGCAGTTAAGGGACATTACCTGAATTTTTAAAACAGCTTTAAAGTTGGAAAGAGCAGAGGCTCACTATAATAGTCGTTGTAAGGCGTGCAAAGCCACCTGGAGAATTTTAATATGGGCATATCAAGCATTATCATTTTTTTGGTTTGTGGTTCAGTTTATTTAATTCTTTATAGCATTGTTCCTATGGAAGCGTGGTTTTGGTCTTTTATGGTTTTCATCTCATTAATGGCCTTAATGTTTGTCGCACCCAATAAAAATTTGGTGGCATTGTTAAAAAAATACAACACGAAAAGAGGGGCTATTTTATTAATATTGATATGGTCTGGTTTTGCTGTTCTTCCCGCTCCCGGGAATTTGATTGAAAAAATGATCAGATGGTTTTGTGTTTTTATTTTATTTTTTGCGACAAGTGAAGTTGGTATCACACTGGTAAAGCGAAATCCAAAAATTTGGTAGCAAGCGTAGGGTACGTCCCACTTCCTCTTTTCCAACTTCCAACTCGTCAGTTTAACCGCATTTTTCGTTCCAAAACGGTAATTATAGTTAGCATTGTCATAATTTGCGCTTT
The DNA here is from genome assembly GCA_003645185.1 of Candidatus Parabeggiatoa sp. nov. 3. GTDB lineage: Bacteria > Pseudomonadota > Gammaproteobacteria > Beggiatoales > Beggiatoaceae > Parabeggiatoa. The sequence goes on along the minus strand of QNEL01000443.1, from coordinate 1,319 downwards.
TAATTCTAACAGCCAATAGCTTGGAACCGTTGTCTTACAGCTCAAGTTAGGTGGTGAAAGCTTTAATATTTTGCGCGCAAAAACTAGCCGCAAAAAATGGCCTTTTTACAAAAGCCTAAAGCGCAAGTTATAACGGTGGACAGTATATTATTTTCCAATGTTTCTTAGTTGTATAGTTGGACAAATGAAAGAATTTATTTTCGTCTCAATAATTTGTTATCCACTTTTAGTCAACATATTACTGATTATTATTTTCCAATGTTTCTTTTTAGGCAAGAAAAGTATGCTCTTCCTATTTATTATTATGTATGTACTTTTCAATGGTATATTACCTTTTTTGATTGGAGAACATTTCTTAATTGACGAAACGGAAGAAAACGACGAACACGAATTTTTAGCACTTATTATTTTTATCTTAATGTGTAGAATAGTAGATATTTTCGGTTTTGGACTTGGAAAATGGTTTAAAGCTATGTGGAACCCTAATCAATTTAAGTAACGACTTGTTCATTTTTTGCAGGGTGATTCATCAGTCTCAAGGCGATTGATTATACTTACCCCTAAAAGCGTCGCTGGCCGCAAAAGCCTCTCACTCTTTGATGACAAAGGCCGGCTTATCCTTTGAAAGTGCAGGGATTGGCAGATGTTTTCTACACCTACGACAACCGAGGCAGATTGACTCAAGTGATTGAAGGTGAAGGTGATGAGGCTCGAATCGCAACCATTAGCTATGATCCAGACAGTGGTTATGTCGCTCAACTCACGGATGCCTTGCAACGTACTGAAGAGTTCACTCGTGATGCCGTGGGCCGAGTTCTCAAGCAAAAATTGCCTGATAATCGGCAAATTGAGTACGAGTACGATAAAAACGGTAACTTGACAGCCCTTAAACCGCCTAGTCGTCCAGAGCATCTCTATGCTTATAATGAGGTTGATTTGCAAACCGAATATCAAGCGCCTTCAGTGGGTTTGGAAAGCCATGAAACCTTATCCAGTTACAATCTGGATGAACAGGTGACGCGGATTACGCGCCCCGATAATCAAGTCGTTGATTTCAACTATGATCAAGGGGGCCGGTTGACAGAGATTGTGTTGCCAAAAGGCACACAAACTTACACGTATGATCTAAATAGTGGTCAAGTCACGGCAGTCGCGGATTTATCAAGTGATATCAAGCTGAACTATCGCTACGATGGTTCATTGTTATTAGAGGAAAAATGGAGTGGTAATCTGACTGGTCGTGTCAACTATGGTTACAACGCTGATTTTCGTCTGGCCTCTCACAGTGTCAACGAACAAAGTCACATCGCTTATCAATA
>QNEL01000442.1 GCA_003645185.1 Candidatus Parabeggiatoa sp. nov. 3 | reverse complement strand
CTTTCAGGCAAAAGTTCGCGCAGCGAACTTTTGCCTGAAAAACTTTTGGCAACCCCAGGTTGCCACCTTTTCATCCTAATGTTTTTGCGCGCAAAAACATTAGGATGAAAGCCTATTCACATTTTCAGGATTTCACGCAAAAGTTTTGCGCGTGAAATGTGAAAAATTGTGCCCGCGTGCAGTATAACTGCTTTAGCTGTTGGCTTTGAACTTGAGCTTTCAGACAACTGCTGCAACAAAAAAGATTTTGGCGTGAAAAGCTGTTGGCTGTCCACCTTGAACATCGCGAAATGACAAGGCTGCCTAATAATGCGCTGGCAACTTAAACAGTTGAATGAATTTGATCACTTCTTGTGCATAAGCAACCAAATTCTCAGCTTGTCTGATTTGTGTTTCTAACTCTTTCAGCGTTTCTTGGCTACTTTCTTGAATGCTATTCGTTTGTTCCTGTAAATCATGACTGATTTGTGCTTGTTGTTTGGAATAAACGGTAATTTGTGCTAATGTATGTAACGTTTTTGATGTTGGCTTTGCCTTTATTTGCTTACTGGCACGCTCACCTACAGAAGCCACATCCACTTCTTGCCAGATCAATTTATTCATTATAGTCATTGCCTCATCAAGTTCACTCATTTCAATATTTGAAAGCCGTTCAGACAGTTGAGAGAGGAATGGAATTGAAAATTCGACTAACCAGTGTAGCCATTCAATCGTTTCCGAAAACTCTGTTGTCGCTTCACTTGCCTTCACTGGCTGATTTGATGCCAAAAATTGGAGGCGTTGTGCATTATTGTACAGGAGTGCTACAATAATTTTCATTTTCTGAATAGGTTTATCCCAATCCTGAATCTGTTTTGCAAGCTGGTGCATGGTTTCCCTAATCTTATCAAGCTCATCAAGACTATGATTGAGCAACTTGAAAGCTTCTTCACTAGAACAGATTGTGTGAACTGCCATTTGATGACATGACTGCGTGACTTCTGCGATTGTCGTCATTGCATCGTATGTGGCTGACAGTTCTGAACAGGTGCTGTTTACCACTTCATGAACAGCCTGCTTATGTTTAGAGAGTGCCTCATTCTGTTGCTTCACTTGAACAGATGTACTTTCCATTTGTTCCCCAATATGCCGAATCGTTAACAAAACTTGACTGAATTCTATGGCGAGATGATTAATGCTCTCTGCTAATGGGCCAGTGACATCCTCAGTCACGGGCACTTGCACGGTTAAATCACGTTGACTTAACTGGTAAGAGGCTTTGAGCAATTCAATAATGGAATTATTTTGCATTTCGCAAGTATGATATGCTCTATAATATGCTCGTATAGTCTCAGTATGTTTATCCAAAAGTCCGTTAAAAGTATTGCTTAATGTTTCCAATTTGTCACCAGTTTTTAAGCTGGCACGCTCCAAAAGACAGCCTTGCATAATGCTTTCTAAGTGCTTGATAGCGGCGATTATGCGTCCCAAATAGAAAAAAACGAGAATCGCTGTGGTAGCTATCAATAATATGAGCTGCAAAGAATAGCCCCAGGTGGCAACCTGGGGTTGCCAAATGTATTTAACCCAATCGGGAAACGCTATATCATATCTTTTAATATTCAATGTTCAATTTATTTATGTGCAAAAAGTTGAACATCGAAAGTGGTTTATAAAATAACACAGTCATTATCTGAATTTTTCTATTTTTCAAAGAGATACAATTATATAAGTCGGTACAGTACGACATCAATGTGATTAATTGATTAGATAGAACGCTGATTATCATGATTATCATGATTAACACTGATTAAGATATTTAAAGATTTAAAAATATTAAAAAAAAATGAACATCAAGTGATTAGTTTAGATTATGAGTATGGAAATCTTATACTGCACGCGGGCACAATTTAAACTTTTAGTTGCTTTCCCGATAGCATAAAGTACAAAGGCAAATCAATCAGAAAAAGATTAAAAAGCACAACCCCGAAGGGGTTGAATGTGAGTAGCCCCAGGTGGCAACCTGGGGTTGCCAAAAGTTAAATTTATTCCCGCGCTGAATATAAAATCAGAGTGTGTCAAAAACAAGCGACTCCAAATAATCACCTCTCCTTGAAACAATAGCTCTGAATTATTACAGTAGAAAGTGTTAGTATTACTGTTAACCTAAATAAATGGGTATAGTCAATGAATCATTCTACCACAACATTAAACCAGTCCGATTTGTCGGGCCGCCTGAGTAAGCTTTACATTCTTGCGCTAAGTGTCATAGCCATGCTAACAATAACTGGGTATTTTTTAATTCAGTGGGCATTGTACCAGCAAAATGGTAATGCACACGTCATCAATATTGCGGGACAACAACGGATGCTCAGTGAAAGCCTCTGCAAAACTGCCCTTCTCATGGAGAAAACGATTGACACTGATAAGCGGGGCAAGCAACTTGAAAAATTAACAAGCGTACTTGATTTATTGGTTCGTTCTCATTATGGGCTGCAAAAAGGGAGTGTTGATCTAGGCCTGTCGGGTAAAAACAGTTCGACTGTGATCGGCCTTTATACTGAGATGCAACCAGACTACCAGGCGATGAAAACAGCCGCTCAACATGTGTTGACAAGCATTGCACAAAACGTTTCTGATTCTGCACATTCTGCTGAATTATCGGCGTTTGTAGAAGAGCTTGTCACGAAACAGGCTGATTTTGTTCATAAAATGGATGCGATTGTTTCTCAATATGAGACTGAGGCTTTAGCTCAACTTAATCAAGTGAAACAATTTGCTTTTGTTTTAGCCGCGCTTATTTTGATCGTTTTACTACTTGAAGGCTGGTACCTATTTCGTCCGGCAGTTCGGCAACTTCAGGAAACACTGCAACGGTTAGTGAGTATTGAGCGTTTTCAGGAACAAAAAACGTTGCTACAAACGATTTTGGATTATTCTCCGTCGGCTATTTACGTTAAAGATATCCAAGGACGATATATTCTGATTAACCGTGTCGTTGAAAACCTTTTGAAACGCCATAGAAAAGAGATTATCGGCAAAACGGATGAGGAGTTGTTGGGAAAACCCATCGCGGATCAGTTTTCTGCCAATGATTTGAAGGCTATTGAGACTAAGTCGCCTCTTCAATTTGAGGAAGTGTTTTCCCAAGACGATGGGTTACACCGTTCGATTTCAATCAAGTTTCCATTGTATGACGTAACCGGGGAACCTTATGCTATTTGTAGTATTTCCACCGATATCACTGAGCATCAAGAGATCAAAAACGCACTGCGCGAAAGTGAAGCAATGTGTCGAACTTTGTTAAATGCTATTCCAGAATCGGCGTTTTTTATGGATAGCAAGGGTATGATTTTGAGTGCCAATGAAACGGCTGCCCTGCGGCTAGGAACAACATTGGATAAACTGGTTGGTGCGAATGCTGACGATTTGATATCTCCTGCTCTTGCTGAAAAGATCAAGATGGAGAAAAATGGTTTTCAGAATGCTAAACCGATTCGTTTTGAAGAAGTGTGTGATGATCGATATTTTGATAACTTGATTTCTCCTGTGGTTATTGAAGGTGAAAGGGCTTTGAAAATAGTGCTGCTCTGTTTCGATATAACGGCGTATAAACAAGCGCAATTTGAAATTCGCACACATTATGACGACTTGGAACAGCGGGTTGCTCAACATTTGACCCAATTGGAAGCCAGAAACCAAGCTCTGAAAGCCGAAATCGCTTCGCGCAAACAGGCAGAGGTGGCGCTTCAAGAAAGTGAAAACCAATTCCGTACCCTGACTGAAATGATGGCTGCGGCCACTTTTATTTGTCATGATGAAAAAATTCTCTATATCAATCCTGCGGCCACCGTTATTACTGGCTATAGCCAAGCAGAACTTTTAAAAATGACTTTACGGGAAATCGTTCATCCTGATTTTAAAGACAAGGTTGAAGAATTTTGTTTAGCCAGCCTGCGCCAGGAACAGGAAGCACAATACTCTGAATTTAAAATCTTAACCAAGCTGGGGCAAGAACGTTGGATTAATTGGATTGGGCGTTTAATTGAGTATCAAGGCAGAAGCGTGATCTTGGTAACGGCTTTCGACATCACGGTACGTAAGCAAGCGGATCTGCAATTTCGTCAATTGCTTGAAAGTACACCTGATGCTATGGTGATTGTTAATGAAGAAGGCAGGATTGTTCTTGTCAACGAACAAACAGAGAACATTTTTGGTTATCAACGAACGGCATTACTCGGCCAGCCCTTGGAAATACTGATACCAGAGCGTTTTAGAACCACTCATGAGCATCATAAGATGCATTATTTCAATCATCCTAATCGACGATCTATGGGTAGTATTGGAGTGGAACTCTGCGCTTTGCGTCAGGATGGTAGCGAGTTTCCAGTGGAAATCAGTCTGAACACCATTGAAACGGCAGATAGCTTTTTGGTTTTAAGCGCGATTCGAGATATCACTGAGCGTAAGCAAGCTGAGGAGACGTTGCGAAATATCGTTGAAGGTGTTTCACCTTCAGTGGGCTCATGGCCCACTTTTCTCAAGTCATTAGTTCTACATCTTGCCAAAATGCTGCAAGTGAAGCATGTTTTTCTGGCTCTGATTGAGGCGGATACGCCCAATAAATTGAGAACACTGTTTGTTGTTGATGATAAGGAGTTTATCGAAAATGTTGAATATGATTTATGCGATACGCCCTGTGAAAAAATGCTTCATGAGAAGACATTATGTTGTTATCCACAAAATGTTCAAGAAGCCTTTCCGCTTGATACTGGGTTGAGAGAAATGGGCATTGAAAGCTATTTTGGTTCACCCCTTTTCAATGAGAATCATTCTGTAGTCGGTTTGATGGCGATTATGGATACGAAGCCAATCAGTCACCAAAAACAGGTTGAGTCAATCTTGCAGATTTTTGCGGCACGCGCTTCTGCTGAATTAGAGCGAATACAAGCTTTAGAGGCGTTACAAGAAGAACGGGCTTCATTAGCACAGCATGTGAAAGAACGTACAGCCGAATTATCACTGGCCAATGCTGAATTGGCGCGTGCGGCCCGTCTCAAGGATGAATTTTTAGCGAATATGAGCCATGAATTACGCACTCCGCTGAATGCCGTTTTAGGGATGACTGAAGTTTTGCTAGAGGGTATTTATGGCTCGCTCACTCAGCAACAAACGAAGTCAATTGAGACGATTGAAGAAAGTGGTCGCCATTTATTGTCTCTGATTAACGATATCCTCGATCTGGCTAAAATTGAAGCGGGCAAAGTGAAGTTAGAAATGATTCCCGTTTCTGCTGAAGGTGTGTGCCAAGCTTGCTTACGCTTTATTAAGGCGTTAGCCTACAAAAAACGTCTTAAAACTTCTACCGTTTTCGACAGTTCAGTGATAATTATTCAAGCCGATGAACGCTATCTGAAGCAAATTTTGCTCAATTTATTGAGTAATGCTATTAAATTTACGCCTCAAGGGGGCAATGTCAAGTTAGAAGTGCGTGGTCATATTAAACAAGGTGTGGTTGACTTTATCGTGTCGGACACGGGAAGAGGTATCGCTGAAAAAGATATGGATAGCCTCTTCAAACCTTTTGTACAATTAGACGGTGGCCTGAATCGAACGCATGGGGGCACGGGATTGGGTTTGTCCTTGGTTTATCGTTTGACTGAGTTGCATGGTGGCAGTATTTCCGTTTCAAGTGAGTTAGGCAAAGGCAGCCGTTTCACGGTTTCATTGCCTTGGGAAGAGAATACGGCTCTGTCGGCCACGGCTATTGAGCCTTTTAATGTCGAATTACCCACTAACCGTTTATCAGAGGCAGTGATTTTATTAGTGGATGACAATCCAACCGTTATTGAAACGCTTTATGATTATCTCACTCTCAAGGGCTACCCGCTCATTACGGCACATAATGGCGTACAAGCCATTGAAAAAACGAGAGAAGAAAAACCTGAACTGATTTTGATGGACATTCAAATGCCGGGTATGGATGGTTTGGAAGCGATACGTCGAATTAGGGCTGATGCTGAAGTGGCTACGATTCCAATTATTGCCATTACGGCTTTAGCTATGCCCGGAGATCAAGAGCGTTGTTTAGAAGCTGGTGCTCAGGGTTATTTGAGTAAGCCTTTGAGTTTTAAAAGATTAGTAGAGGCTATTGAGGCTGTCATAAAGTAGAGACGCACTGCTGTGCGTCTCCAACTGCCGTATAGACTGCACAGCCATATAGACGCACTCAATGCCACCTTCGCCTTCGCCTGGGCGAACACGCAAGGGCTGCCCCTACAGTCCCTAAATACGTTGGGTTTTGTAGGGGCATACTAGTGCAGGATCGCTCCAATCCTAAGACCACCTAAAAAGGGGCAACCCCGGTTGCTTTTATTAAAATACCTGAAAATTTATGGTTCAGTACTTAGACATAATTTATGTTCTCCATTAATAAGTAGTTTACTATTTTACTAGGTTATATAGCATGATATGGGCCAATTGAGTGATAATTTTATAAGATATTGTTTTTAAATAATATTATTGAACATAATTGTTCAGATTGCTTGGGTTGATCTAGCAATTTGTAAAGCTATTTAGTAAGAGTAATTTGTGCTTTGCAAATAAAGGCGAATCGATCATAAAAATATTAAAACGCTAAGGCCCCGAAGGGGTTGTGCGTTTTTTTATGCAACCCCCAGGTTCCACCTGGGGCTATTCACATTCAACCCTTTCAGGGTTGTGCGTTTTTTTTATGCAACCCCCAGGTTCCACCTGGGGCTATTCACATTCAACCCTTTCAGG
>QNEL01000441.1 GCA_003645185.1 Candidatus Parabeggiatoa sp. nov. 3 | reverse complement strand
GGCAACAAAAACACGTTACCCACCCTACATTTATTTAAATTAATGGTGGGCAACAAAAACACGTTACCCACCCTACATTGATTTTAATGGGGCCGGCAACAAAAACACGTTACCCACCCTACAAGGTTAATTAATACTTCATTTGATTAATGCTGAAAATCGCGGATAGCATTGTGATCACGATTGCGCCGACGATGACTCCTAAAGTTAAAATCAGTAGGGGTTCTAGTAAGGCGACTAGCCGTGAGGTTTGTTCTTTAACTGAGCTATCAAAGGTTTCTGCCAGTTTCTCTAAAATCGTGCCAGTACGGCCTGTTTCTTCTCCGACAATGACTAATTGTGCTAAGAGTACTGGGAATTTGCCTTCATTAACGAGGGCTTTACCTAAGCTGATGCCGCCGCGTACTGCTTCTTCGACTTGAGCGAGACTGTTGGCAAGCACTTGGTTATCCATGACACCTCGAACAATATGTAGGCCTTTTAATAAGGGTATACCTGCTCCGATCAATGCGCCCAAGGTGCGACAAAAACGGGATGATTCTGCTTGTAAGATTAATCCGCCTAACATGGGTACAGAGAGCATGGCTTGATCGCGTTGCAAACGCCGCTGTGGTGTGACATCTAATTGTCGCCAGCCATACCACAATAATAAGGGGATAAAGAGTAAACTCCAGCCATAATTCGTTAGCCAATCACTTAAACCAAGCATGAAGGCGGCTGAAGAGGGCATATTTGATCCCATATCTTCAAAGAGTGTGGCAAAGGAGGGGACAACAAATATCATTAATAATACCACACTTAAAATACCGACGATTAATAGGATAAGAGGATAAATCAAGGATGAAATAATATTACGCTTAGCGTCATCGGCGGTGGCTAAAAAATCGGCTAATTTAGGTAATAAGTGTTCTAAAATGCCGCCTTCTTCACCGGCATGTATCATATTAACGTACATCCGTGAAAACGTTTTAGGTCGTGTTTGCAGTGCATCGGCTAAACTTTTACCTTCTTTTACGTCGCGACGCAAATCTTCTATCAATTTTTGTACGACTTGTTTTTCAGTGATGCCTTCAAGCAATCCTAAGGCTCTATCAAGGGGTACCCGTGCTTCAATTAAAGTACACAATCCATTTGTAAAATCAATCACATCACGATTACTGATAGATTGTCGCGTGAACAAACCGGTATTTTCAGCTTGTTGTTCTATTTTAAGCGGAATCATTTGCCGATTTTGCAAGGTTGCCAAGACTTCCTGTTCACTTTCAGCATTCAGTTGTCCTTCTTCTGTTTTGCCAGAGGCATCACAAGCTTTGTATTTATATTGATGAATAGCCATAGTTTTTAGTTCAGTTGTCGGGTGGATAATGTGTTTTTATTGCCCAGCAGAGTTGCGTTAAAAACGCAACACAGAGAACACAGAGTAGCACAGAGTTTCACAGAGGAGTTATTAAGTAAAATCTCTGTGGTACGAATTTTCATGCTGGTTTTATGTCGAATACAACAGGTGAACCTGCGATTAAAAAAGAAATAAATAAATGCGCTTTGACGCTAAAGACGCTATCTCTAAAGAGGAATCTTGCATCCTTGCGTCTTTTGCGTCTCTTGCGTTATTTCTGCTTTAGCATCCTAAACCGTTGAATTTTCATTACACAATTACCGTAATGCTCTCTCAACTTGTTCAAAAGGAATGGTTTCGGTTTCTTGTTTAAATTGATCAAGCATCGTCAAAAAGCTGTGATTGCGTCGCAAAAGTTTAACTTCATTGTCAAATTCATCGGCAGAACTAATAAAAAATCTCTCACCATTCACTGTTTTAACCAGCAATGAATCTTGACGTGCCATCTCAAACAGTTCGATAATTGAGAATGGATTTGAAGACAGTGTAATTGTTTTCATAAAGTAACCTCTTCATTTTCAATAATGAGTTTATGGCGTTTTTTAATACCAATAGCAAGAATTCTGACGATTTGTTGTGTTTCATCGACATCATAGAATATTCTATAGGGATCAATTCGCAATTCCCAATCTGCTAAAGGATTTTGGCGAAGCCATTTTTTGTTTTTCGTTCCTTCTAGTGGTTGATAGGAAAGCTGGGCTTTGATACCATCAAGAATTTGATTTCTGTCAAATCGTTTAAATGCTTCAAGATGACGATAAGCAGATTGAGTCAATTCGATTGTAAACATTGTAGACAATACAATATACCTCCTATACAGTGCCACTTCAATATTTGTGATTCAAAAGTTTTTCAGGTTTTGCTGTTGTTTATTCAGTTCAATTCCTTGCACCTTTCCGTTTTCGTTAATACCAAGGTATATGATGCCACTTTGGTGTTGAGAAAGGCATTGATGTCTATCTCTATTTGATCAAAAATGCCTTCGACGAGGTTTTGGTTTTCTAAAATGGCTTTAAATTCATGATGAATATCTTCTACAAAAGCAACTGTGTCGCCTTGTTGGTAGCTGTCCACTAATATCTTGCGGAAAAGCGTGTTGAAGGTATTCAAGTCGTTCTACCTTTTCGTCTCCCAGAATGGTTAAGGCATTTTCACGGGGTAGTGTTCCTGCGATAAAAACTTGTTCTGCTACTTGCCGGTAAAGTAAGTTCAGGCCAAGAGGTAAAGCTTGTGCAATCAGTGTCGCTTCATCTTGTCCGGTTTGTTCTGTCAAAAAACTCAGTTCTTGGAGAATAGGTGAACTCGTTTTTGTTTTGTCAATGATTTCATAAACGCCCATTGTGATTTCCTCAATGAAGTCATTATCGTGCTGCAATATAATAACGACAAGGATTGGTTATTCGATGCGGATAAGGCCTGGCATTTTATGATCTCATCAGTTCAAACCTTATTCAATCCTTGTCGTTATATGGATAAAATTCCTATCAATATTTTCAATAAATCGTCTAAATCTGCTGGAACACGCCAGATGTTTAAATCTTGAGTAAATAGTTTGGTTTCTCGATCTAAAATACAAAATTGCCAGATATTGCCCATCGAAACGGCACCATAAAGCTTGTGTGTTTTGTTTTCTAGCCATTTATCCAGTGCAATCAGTTCTGCCGCTAATTGAATAAATCCTTTTTCAAGTTCGCCCGCTTCAATAATTAAGCAATTATTTTTGGATTCAAGGTAATAATCAACTATGCCTTTCAATTGTTCATTGACGACTAGCGGAAATTCAACTTTCAATTGGGCATGGGTGTAGGAAACCACTTCGATCAAAATGGGGGCAATCATAAATTCACGCTTAGCCGCTTCACTGGTCATGCTGATATAAGGTTGACTCTCTTTGATACGAGATTTGAGAGCATCTAGCTGTTCGTCTGGATAATTACTGCGTTCCCAGTCACATTCTTGTCTCTGAAAAGAATAACCAAAATAGTTTAGAATATCTTCTACATAATTGATTATTTCGATGTAATCAGAGAAGTTATAAGAGCCTTTTTCAGATAGAGTTGATGGTTTCATCGTTTTTTTTGAGATAAAGCTTTGCAAAATAAATTTGGAACGAAAACTAAAGCAAAATAAATTTGGTTTGAAAATCTCGCCTTCGCGAAAATAAATTTGTTTTGAAAAGCGGGCTATCGCAAATTAGGCTATGATCTTAGGTAACTCGCAAAAAATAATCTACCAATCTACCGCCTAAAATGGTTTGTAGGGGCAATCCCTTGTGGTTGCCCCTTGGTATTTTATTGTTTGCCGGTTGCCTTATCCTTGATTATATCCAATCCTTGTAGTTGTTCATTATTAAACCGCCCTAGTCACTCGCACAATTTCTTCTGGCGTTGTCTTACCTTGATAGAATTTATCCATGGCATCTTGCCGCAGTGTTCGCATTCCTGTTTTAATGGCTTCTTGGCGAATCTGGTTGGCATCACCGCCGCCACCGATGACATGGCGAATCGTGTCAGAAATCACCAGTAATTCATATAAGCCTTTACGTCCACGATAACCTGTATTGGCGCATTGTTCGCAGCCCCGGCCACGTTTGATTTGAGCGTTTGGTTGAAATTCAATACCCAATAAATCGGCTTCTTTTTCGCTGAGCCAATCATCGTCCTGACAATGCGGACAAATAGTACGCACTAAACGTTGTGCCATTATGGCAATCACACTTGAACTGATCAGATAAGTATCTATGCCCATATCTTGTAAACGTGTGATCGCGCCTGCGGCATCATTGGTATGTAACGTCGAAAAGACTAAGTGTCCGGTTAAAGCGGATTCAATGGCAATTTCAGCCGTTTCGCGATCACGAATTTCACCAACCATAATAATATCAGGGTCTTGTCGGACAATGGAACGTAATCCTGCTGAAAAATTTAAACCGATTTTGGCATTCAAATGAATTTGCGTAATCCCTTCTAGTTGATATTCAACGGGATCCTCAATCGTTATCGTTTTTTGTTGGCCGGTATTAATTTTATCTAGCGTGGCATATAAGCTTGTGGTTTTACCACTACCCGTGGGGCCTGTCACTAGCACAATGCCGTGAGGTTGCTTGATTATTTTTGAATAATCTGTCAATACATTGGGTGGCATACCTAGTGCTTCGAGATTGACATGAATATCGCTGCGATCCAATAGACGCAATACTATAGATTCTCCATGTATGCCGGGTAAAGTCGATACACGCATATCTAAATCTCGTTCTCCCATTTGATATTGGATGCGGCCATCTTGTGGTAAACGTTTTTCACCAATATCTAAACGGGCCATTAATTTGATACGAGATGAGACGGCCGGAATGACTGATGAGGGTAAATGTTCAAGGTTTACCATGACTCCATCAACGCGACAACGCACTTTTAAATATTTTTCTTCTGGCTCAAAGTGAATGTCACTGGCACTTAAATCTAAGGCCCGTTCCATTAAATGATTAACCATGCGAATTATAGGGGCTTCTGAGGCTAAATCTTGCAGATATTCATTATCTAATTGATCAACGCCTTCTCCTTCGGCACCGTCTAATTCTGGCGCTAGTTTAGCCCGCCAATGTTTGATCAAACGCTCAATTTGATCAGTTTTCCCTTTAGCAAAGCGAATGTCTGGGCCTAATATAAAACGGATTTTAGCCCGATCTTCCAGATCGGGCAGTGTTGAAAACATTAAACAAGGATTCTTATCATAAAAGTCTTCAACAGGGGCAATATGTTTTTTGGACAATAATTGGGTAAAAAGCGGTAAATTAAGTTTATGTTCACTCATGTCAGTTATCAATTAATTATGTCGGGTGGGCTGTTGCCCACCCATCTCAATGTCGGCTGGGTAAGCTGTTTGAATGATTTTTATGAAACACGATTGGTATTTAACAATTTGGTGTGTTTCTGAGTGTTTTTAAGGGTTAAAAATAAAAGTCAGCACATTTTGAAACGATAGCCCGATTCATTATTATCTCGTTATTCTTCATCCGAGGGCGGTGGCACACGACTAAAACCCGTAATTTTAATCATACCGGATAATTTATTTCGGGAACTGCGTAAATCTAAAGTACTGACTACTAAATTTTCTTTAGTATTTTGTAAAGCTTTTAAAAAGGCTATGAGTGTTTCTGAACTGGCTTCAAATTTCATGGTTTGAATCACTAACACCCATTCACCAGTACTATAAGAGGTATCAGCGGGATCGAGCGTTTTAAACTTTATACCGGCCTGTTGAGCAATTTCCTTCACCAAGCTTTCCATTTTTAGTCCCACCAATTGGCGGTTTTTACCTTCTAAGAGGCCGGCATTGATTTTATCGTGCTCTTGCAAAGCGCGTTGACTCTCTGTTTCCCAAAGTTCCGCCTGTTTACCCAGCTTTTTGTAAAGTTCAATATCACGGTGCAAGCTATCAATGGATTGCCGATAATTGCGATAATAATTATAAGCTTTTGGTGCCAATTGAAACGGTAACACGATGCCAATAAATATTATCAGCGCAAAGCGCAAAAGTCGTTTTTCTTTAGTTGTCACTATCAGTTATCAGTTATCAGTTATCAGTTATCAGTTATCAGTTTCACATTTAGCTTCGCTGGCCTTCGGCTCACGCTAAAGTTTCGCTTCGCGAAACTTTAGCGTGAAATAAAGTTTTTGCGCGCAAAAACTTTTGCGTGAAAATCAGTTATCAGTTTCGCTCATTGATTTTTACTATTAAGCGTATTTTGTCGGTTTGAAATCAAATAGCTCGGTATCAATAACTTTAATCAATTCGTTTATCTGCCCACAATTCGCCATGTAATTCGTTGTACTAAATTCCTCTGTTTTAAAAAATAAGAAATAGAAAAGCAATAGTCATGCAATAAATTATTGCAAAGACTTATGGATTTCCGCAACCCGTTGCAACTTTTTTTGCTAAAGTAATTGAGAATCCTATCATGAAAAGGGGGCTGACATTTCAATTCTTTGCGCTTGGTACAAAATACGAGCCATTGGGGCGCATTCATTCTTAAAAAAAGGGTCATTATCAATCTTGGCCTTCGCAAAATAAATTTTGCACTCCAAGCCTTCGCAAAATAAATTTTGCACTCCAAGCCTTCGCAAAATAAATTTTTCATGATAATCGGGCCTGATGAGCCTTTTTTTAGAAATACGCCCAGCCATTGAAGCTCTTTTTTAAACCTGTATTTTTCTGGTTGTTCACCTCCTAGTGCAGGATCGCTGCAATCTTGAGACCACTTAGCAAGCATCAAAAGGGGCAACCACAAGGGATTGCCCCTACGGGCAGATTGTAGGGGCAATCCCTTGTGGTTGCCCTGGTTTTCCAATGGTATTGAAACTTTCGCTCTCCTGCACT
>QNEL01000440.1 GCA_003645185.1 Candidatus Parabeggiatoa sp. nov. 3 | reverse complement strand
CGGCTATTTTTAATCCATCGCAGGAGTTGAAAATGGCGAGTTGTAATCCGTTTTCAATCGCGGTGCTTAAACCTGATTTTAAATCATGAATGGTTAGGCTGGTTGTGCGATTGATAAATATTCGCCCTGTTTCACCTTGGCTGGTACTGTGCCCTGAAAAAAAGAGTATATCCCAGTTTTGTTCCCAGAGTTCGTCACTGATTTCTGGGCGTGTTGGTTCAGAGAGAAAGGTTGTCTCGGTGCCTGTTAATTTTTCTAATGCTTGGCGATCTTTTTGAAGATCAATGCCTTCGCTATTGCCTAAAATGGCTAAGATTTTTGCCTTGGTTTTGTTTTGGGGTTTGTTGGCGGGCCGATCAAATTGCAAGGTACTGAGGGCAATATCGGCTTTGGTGTAGGTGTTCGCAAATAAGTCCCATTCTTGCCAAGGTAATTTTTTCAGGAGGGTGTCTTCTGTCTGGATGAGTACCCGAATGGCCTCTTGATTGTTGGGGATTTTTTCAATGATTTTTTCTCTAAGCTTTTGAAATGCTTTATTTTCTGAATTTAACCAGTCTTTTAAAGCCTTTTTTAAAGCGTTAGCCGATTGGCAACATTGTGCCAGATTGTTATCCGTATTAAAGGCGCGTGGTTTTTGAGTGGTGATTCGCGGGAATAAATCGGTTAGTTTTTGATAGGTTGAATACCACTTTTGATAGAGATCGGGAATAGTGACGCTGGGAGGAAATTGCCCTGGGATGCTGGTAGAGAGAGTAAGGTGATCGCTATTGTCTTCAGCAATCGACAGCGTGACTTCAAATCCGTTTTTAAAATCGCCCCGTTCAAATTTGAGTATGATCAATTTTGCCATTGTTGTTTTATTTAAAATGATAGAACGCTGATGACGCTGATGACGCTGATTTACGCTGATTTTTATTTATCAGTAATCAGCGTAAATCATGATAATCAGTGCAATCAGCGTTCTATCGGTTTTTATAGCAGTTTTGGGTTAAATTTCACACTTCTGTTTTTGCATACAAAAACAGGAGCAAACCTTTTTATGCCACCCTTCGACAAGCCCCCTCATTATTAGACATAAGCATTTAAGTGTCATTATCAATCGTGCCGAAAGCAAAATAACAGGCATTCCAATTACCGTAAAATAACAGGCATTCCAATTACCGTAAAATAAATTTGGAACGAAAATAATACGCAAAATATACTCGGCGCGGGAATAAACTTAACTTTTATCGTTTTTGGCAACCCCAGGTTGCCACCTGGGGCTATTCACATTTTCAGGCTAAAGTTTCGCGAGCGAAACTTTAGCCTGAAAACCCCTACGGGGTTGCGCGTTTTAAGCTTTTTCTGAACGATTTGCCTTTGTACTTTATGCAATCGGGAATGCTTTTAAAAGTTTAAATTGTGCCCGCGTGCAGTATAAATTTGTAATTAAAATCAAATTTGTACTTCATTCAATAGGCCCACACACCAATCCGATCACTCCCCTGATCCGTTGTACTAAATCACAAAATATTCTGTGACGCTGTTTTCTCGTAGCATGAGGTTGACACTAAACGCTTCTCCAGCTATGCCTGATAAGGGTTGTTCAAGGCAATCATTATGGATTCCTGCGAGTATTGTTTCTAAAGGTTCTGCCGATTCAGACAATAGTGTGAGTTTGAGGTTGTCTGGCAAATAGGTGTCATCAAGGGGGTATACGCGCAGAATGATGCTGATTTCTTGATTTTCTGGTTCATTGACTTCAACGACTAGAATGACTGAATGACTTTCTCCTAAATGAATTTGTTTAGCGCGTTTAATGGCGACAGTTGCCTTAAAAGCGGGAATCGGTTGTGCAAAAATATCTTCGAGCATTTGCCAACCGGCATCAATGGCGTTGCTAAAGTGATTTTGTAACCATTGGCTTAAATCGACTGGATAATTTTTGTGCCGTAGTATTGGTTCAAGGGACAGTGCTTTAATCGAAATGCCTAAGATTTCAGTGAGTTGTCCAGATTGAAACAATTCTTGAAGTTGTTTACCCCCTTTTTGAGAAGCTTCTAAGACGAGTTTGACGCTACCACTTTCAACTCGCCGTATTTTGAGGCTGACCTCCATCCCATGTCGTCGCAATTCTTCAACAATGCCGAACAATTGAGGGGTGTTGAGGTTGTGAAGTTCAACATCTAACGTGACGATGACTGTCACATTATCTTTTTGAGTTGTCAATTGCGTTAAGTTGGCCTGGATGATGAAATCATGAACATGGGGGTTGTAGTTGATTTCCCATTGAAACTGATCACACACTTGATCAAATAAGTGAGTTTTGACTTTTTTGGCATAACATTCAGGGATTTCTTCCTCTTTCAAAAGCTCTGCGATGAGTTTTTCTTTAACCAGATCAAGATCGGTTGTTGGGGCTAAATCTGTTGAATTGCGGCCAGAGGCGAAGTCATTCAGGAATAGCAGTGCATTGTCAATGGGTTTATCCTGTTGAAGTTGTTTTAATGCTTTTGCTAATTGATCGCGTTTTTGATCTAGCCATTTGAGATCATTTCGGTGTTGCTGGGGGTAAATAGGTAAAATACCCATAAATTTATGGGGATACAGTTGCTTATGACACTCTAAGATAATGTTTTGGAGTGCGGAAAATAAAGCACGTTGTATCCCTTTTTTAACTTCACGATGCACAACTTGGCATGCTTTTTCTAGGGCTTTTTTTTTCAAAAAGCCGTTGGCTTGAGTGGATAAAGTGGCCAATATACTTATTAAATAGGATATAATGTATTCCATTATAGGTGTTATCTCCTTATAGGGAGGGTAGACAAGTGGGCTTATTCATTTTAAGTAGGGACACATAAATCTTTTAACATTTTCTATATATAAGAATTTTGTTAAAAAACTTTTGCTGATCTACATATGAGAGAAATAGTGTATATCATTGGCGCATTCCTAAAAAAAGGGTCATATCAATAATTTTGAAGGCCCATTTTTAGTGAAAATTTATTTTGCGGCCTTTTGGAATGCATGTGTGGCCTTTTTGGAGTGCATCTTATTTTGCGGCTTTTTTGGAATGTCACATTTATTTTGCTTTTATTTGTTTTCAAACGACTCAATTTTGATGGGGAGTCATGAGCATAAGCAAGGGCCAACAGCGTTCCTACGGCAACACCTTTAAATCATCCTGCCTTAGAAAATCAATAGCCTTAGTTTGCTTTTACAAATGATGTCTTTCACGCAAAAGAAAAATGCTATAATTTGTGTCAGTCATATTGATGTTAAACATGATGAATCGATATCGTAATCAATAGGTGATTTATAATGACTTTACAAACGATTTCACTACCGGAAATGTCTGTTGAAATGCCGCAATTAACGATTACTGAGGCAAGACAACATTTTTCAGACTTAATCAAAAGTACCACGGCTAGAAAACAACGCACCCTGATTACTCAAAGCGGTCATGGTGTGGCCGTTTTACTTCCCCTTGAAGATTTGGCGTTATTACAAAAATTAGAAGATATACTGGATTATCAAGAAGCCGTAGAAGCACTAGATGAGTTCGGCGAAAATATTTCGCTTGAAGAGCTGAAAAAAGAATTGGGGTAACGATAAATGGCTTATACAGTTGAAATTAGACCCGCTTTTAGGCGCGAATTAAAAAAACTCCCTCAGCCTATTCAAATAGAAGTGATTGAAACACTTGAAATGCTGCAAAATAATCCTTTTCCTGAAGGATTTAGGACAGTTGAGGGTAATCGTGGCATACTTTATCGTGTTCGTATTGCTAAATATTATTGTGTGATTTATGCTGTTGACGAAGAAAAGCTCATTATTTTGGCAGTGAGAGTGGGCCCACGTAAAGATGTTTACCGTCAAATTAATAAAATTAAAATATAACAAATATTAATGCTCTCATTTGATGAACTGCCAATTCAAACTGAAAGGCAGAACACCTTTTCAAAACAAAAACAAGCATTTCGAGTTTTACTCTTCAAAAAAGCTCAAAGGCAGCGATGGTGGGCAAGCGGGCGGTTAGATTTTGGGATAATATTTAATTCATTGTCGCCCGCTTACCCACCCTACGAGAAAATGGCGTTTTTCACGCAAAGCCGTAAAGGCGCAATGCTTTAAATTTCACGCAAAGCCGTAAAGGCGCAATGCTTTAACTTTAAATTTAGTCGTCTTCTGACGATGTTTTTTCAGACGCGGTTTCCTCAGCGGTGGGTAGATGGAGTAGTTTGTCAACTTGAATTGTGGAAAGTTGATATTGTACGCCTTTGTCGGGCCGAGCTAACACTAAAGCGGGTGATAGCGATATGATGGCAAAGTGCAAAGGCTGTTTCTGTTCTTTTAAGGTGAGGTGTATTTCACCTTCTGTTGGGCCTTTAATATAACGTTCAACATGATAGGCTTGAGCGAGTTGCCAATTGCTTATCAAGGTGTTGATCGCGTCTTGACTGGTGTCAATTTCGTCAGTTGAAAAGCTTGTGTTGACTGTCCATTGCCCTTCTTTTAATGCGAGATCGTAGTCTGGCATTTTTAAGGCTTGGATTTTGGCTTCTTCTCCTAATAGGGATAGGTTGATAAAGCTGACGGCATCGCTGGTTAGCTGTTGATAATGGGTGTCTGTGAGTACGTACACCTTTTTCTGGTTAATTTGGATATACCGTTGCCCGGTATTAATGGGCGATGTGTCTCCCCAGGCTATTTTGAGCTGGTTGAAAGTGACACTGGCTAATGGGGGGTTGAGTTTCAATTCAGCTAAGTTGAGTTCGGCTCCAGCCAGTGCGGTGTAATCTTGATGCGATAAGATGTCCATTAAACGTTCTAGGCGATAATGATTCGCGGGCAATTGGAATGGGCTTGTCATTTGCCAAACGCTTCTTGCATCTTTTTTGAGTTCAATGGCTGATTGGTTTGCCCGTTCTATGCGGATGTTTTGAACTTGTTCCGCTTCTAAATCCGTGAGCTTAGGTGACTCGGCTTTTTCTTGTTCTTGGGTGTAGAATGCGATGGCACCTAATATGAGTATAAAACCGAGCAGCACTAGGTTGAGTATCCAACGTTGACGCATTATCCTTTCCTCCGATGTAACCAAACTGATATACCTGTGGCGATTAAACCGATGGGTAGTAGAAAGAGAAAGAAGCCGCCTAATAAGATGACAGCATTCCATGAGAGGGTTAAGTTGAGATCGACGCTGGTTTTGGTGGGTATCTGAACCATGTTGTCGTCTTCTGCTAACCAATTCATCATTTTGACACCTAAATCTAGGTTGCCACCATATCCGACGTAGGCGTTGGAGAGAAAATCGCCATCGCCTACTATAATCACGCGTTGTTCTTGAATAACGGGCTCTTCTTGGATATCGGTTTCAAGATCGTTTTCCTCAGTTTCATCGCCTTCTAAGTCGGCTTGAGGCTCTTCGTTTGAATCGTCTTCGATATCCTTTTCAGGAACGTGCGTGGTTTCGGCCGTTTCTGGTTTATCTCGAACGAGGGCTACGGCGATGTCTAAGGGCCCTTCAATATCGGTTTCTTCGTTATATTCCAGATTTTCATCTATTTCACCGGTTTCTGACCAGCTTTGTTCGTGGCTGGTTAGTAAGGCGGTTTCTAGCCAGTTTTCTTCTTCTGCTGGTTCTACTGTGATACCTTGGGTTTGTGGGAATAAGGTTAAATACTGGCTAACGCCTGATGTGATGGGATGACGACCATATTCTGTGGTGGTGATGGGCACAAAACCAACATACTGACTTCTCAGATCGATGATGATGCCTGGGTGTACTGTTAGCCCTATTTTTTGGGCTAGGGCTTCTAAACCTTGCAAAGGCACACTGGGATCGGTTAACCAGAGCAGATTCCCGCCTTTGTCAATATAGTTTGTTATCAGGTTGATTTCAGTTGGCAGCAATTTGTTGCGTGGACTGGCAATGACTAAGGCTTTGATGTTATCAGGCACTTGGGCTATTTGTGCTAAATTCAGGGTTTGCATATTAAACCCGCTGTTCCTTAAGGCCTGTACCCATTGGCTTAAATCGTGACTTTCAAAAGCGGTGGCACTACGTTCGCCATGGCCTTCTAAAAAGGCGATGAAGCGATTATCTGTGCGTATTAGCCGTTGCAATGCGGATGTCAAGATTTGTTCTGAAAGAGAGGGGGGAATTTGCCGCACATGTTCGGTACTATTTTGGTAATCAATGATGAGCTCACCATTAAACTGGATGCCGCGTTCACGCGATTCTCCGGGAGTGGTTAGCGGATCAATAAAACGCAATGTGAGATCGGGTTTTTCCCGTTGATAGCGTTCGACTAAGTCTTTTATGGGGCCGCGTAAATTTTGTTCATCACTGGCATAAGCGGTGATGGTTACGGGGCCTTTGAGTTCGGCCAAGAGTTTTTGGCTGGCTTCTGATAAGGTATGCCGATTGTTGATTGTCCAATCGGCTTTGATTTCATAACGAGTGCTTAGCCAGGCGATTAAGGCTATAGCTATGGTGATCAACACCATAAAGGTTGTACTTTGTAAGCTATTTTGTAAATGGGTACGTTTTGTAACTTGCATAGTTTGGTTGTTAATTGTAGGTGGGCTGTTGCCCACCATGTGGGGTTACATGGTTAATTGAAGATAAGGGGTAATATGGGATAAGCATGTTGTCATCCCTAGGTTGCACCTTCATCGTTATACATAAGGAATGATCACGAAATAATTTCCCGTTTTATAGATTTATTTTTAGGGGCGAACACGCAGGTTCGCCCCTACGAGGTATATGTAGGGGCGAACCTGCGTGTTCGCCCTTTTGGATATTATTTT
>QNEL01000439.1 GCA_003645185.1 Candidatus Parabeggiatoa sp. nov. 3 | reverse complement strand
TCGGCTAAATTGGCATGGTGTTAAAATTAAACAATCTGCCATCCAAGTCTTACCCAAGTTTTTACGGTTCTTCCCAGGGCTTGATAATTTTTGGACTAGAATGATCAAGCGACTTTATTACAATGTATTTCGGTTTAGTTCCATGAACAGAGGAGCATTGTAACAAACTCTAACGAAACCTGACAGGTTTTCAAAACCTGTCAGGTTTGGGTATTAATGAATATCGAACAAGCTATGTAGAGCATCTGCTTTACGAAGCTTAAATGACATCGACTTTTAAACCTTAACATATTGATATAACAACTTTTTATGAAAATCAAGCAAATCAAAATCAATAGCTATAAAGTTTTACAAAATTTGGAAATCTCTTTTACCGATAGAGAGGAAAACATATTAGATACAGTAGTCATTGCCGGTGTCAATGGCACGGGTAAAACGACTCTGTTAGAACTCATACAAAATAGTTTAACGACTCATTTTAGATTTGATAATAATGATGATAATATAGATTTTGTTGACAAGGATGCCACCAAATTAATCTATATTAGCGTTTTTGATCATCCAAAAGAGTTCGTGAGTTCAAAAATAAAAGATTTTTTAGATTATCTGAGAGAACAGAATGAAGATTTAACCATAAAAGAGTCAAATCTAAGATTAACCGATGAAATCAACTCTATTTTTGAAGGTTTGGATTTAAACACCAAATTTAAAGGCATTTCCAAATCTATAAATAGAGAAGTTATTTTTGAGAACGATATCAGAGATGATATCAAATTAGATGAACTGTCAACCGGAGAACAACAACTTTTTGTTAAGGCGCTCAATTTAAAAATGATGGCCTTAAAAAATAGCCTGATTTTAATAGATGAACCGGAACTCTCACTACATCCAAATTGGCAAAATCATATCTTGAGAATCTATCAAAATATTGCCAACCAAGGTAACAATCAGTTAATTGTGGCTACACACTCTCCTCAAATTATCTCATCAACTCCAAATCAATCTTTAAGGATTTTAATTAAAAAGGGTAAAAATATTGAGGTAAAACAAGTTGATAAGACTTATGGCATCGAAATTGATGAAGTTTTACAAGATTTAATGGGAACCAAATATATAAGAACCGCTCCTAAAAATCTAAATATATAGACATAAATAGTTATCCCTAACCGTTTTGTTGGTAACATTTAATGAAAGTACCATTCCTCGTAGGGTGGGTAGCGTCTTTTTGCTGCCCACCATCTAACTATTGAATTTAAACAAGCAGATGAAAAAATAGTTTTTAAAAAAGGACTGCAAGATGAAAGAGATTAAAGCAAACGGAATCATTTTAGCAAAACATATCCCTTCAGAAGAGTGGCAAGAGGGATTGCGTTTCTATTCCAATGATCAAGATTTTATTCAAGTGGGCACATGGGGATATGATGCAGGAAAGGAATTATTAGCCCACGCCCACAACAGTGTAGAAAGAAAAGTGCTGAAAACTCAGGAAGTTTTGTACATTAGAAAAGGCTCCGTTTTAGCACAAATCTATGACTCTGATAAAAACATCGTAAAAGAATTGGTTATAAAAGAAGGCGATACTTTGATTGCCCTAGAGGGCGGGCATGGATATAAGGTATTAGAAGAGGGTACGCAGGTATTGGAAGTGAAAAATGGGCCTTATTTGGGTGCAGAAGTAGATAGACAGAGGATTGATGTAAAAAAATGAGTTATAATCGTCAAATTAAAAAAGTTTTTTCGTGGATTGGTGAGTTATGGAAAATCACCAGTGTTGTGTTTCTATTACTCATTATTGGACATTATTTGATGGATATAGCTATTTATTACAAACGAAAGGAGATTTTTGAGATGTTATAAAACCAATGTGCCAGCATATAACGAATTACCAGAAGCATTTTGGGAAGTAGATTTAGCCACAGAATGACACAGAAAGCACGAAACATTTCCGTGTTTTTCCGTGTATTTCCGTGGCTAAAAACCCAATTCGTAAAAAGTGGCGAGATTTTTTCAAGTGTTTATGACTATGAGTTATTAGAAAATAGTTTGGAACAAGATCATGAGGTAAGGGGATGGTAAAAATAGCCATATTGCATGAAGGAAATGCTAAGCGAGCGTAGGGGGCCTGTAGCTTTCGCCCACCGTATTCAATTAATGAAAAATCATAAGAGTGAAGAATTCAGATTAGGTCGGTTTTCTACCTGCCCCCTACGCTTGCTAAAAATGTCTAACGAAAGTCCAACTTTTTAGGAACCAATTTATGATAGACTTTGAATGGAATCCGCAAAAAGCAGAAATTAACCGCAAAAAACATGGAATTACTTTTGATGAAGCTTCCACTGTATTTGAGGATACCTTGTCTGTCACCTATCCTGATCCTGACCATTCCCAACAGGAAGAACGTTATCTTATTATTGGGGTTTCCAGCCAATATCGAGTATTGGTTATTTCACACACGTATCGCAGTGAAACCATCCGAATAATCAGTGCGAGGCAGGCAACAAAACGGGAGCGGATATTTTATGAACATGGAAATTGATGATGAATTAAACGATGAGCTTCGAGACGAATATGACTTTTCTCAAATGAAAGGTGGGATTCGTGGCAAATATGTTGAACAATATCATAATGATGTCAAACTCATTATGCTTGAACCAGATGTCGTCAAAATATTTCCTGATGCAAAATCAGTTAATGCTGCTTTAAGGTCTTTAGCAAAAATTATTCAGCAACATCAGAAGTTTGCTTAAAAAGTACCTTAAATAATTGGGGTTCAGAGCGAGCGTAGGGGGCAGGTAGCTTTCGCCCAGCGTATTCAATTAATGAAAAATCATAAGAGTGAAGAATTCAGATTAGGTGGGTTTTCTACCGGCCCCCTACGCTTGCTAAAGAAATATATAAACGAATCAAATTGAAATTATCCTCATCCCTTGTAACAGAGAAATAAGGCATTGAACAATGAAAACTGAAGTATTATTCATTCATCCCCCAATTACCTTTAAAAAGATGAGTCCCGGTTTTGATAACATACCGCCATTAGGTATTTTATACTTAGCCGCGACTTTGGAAAAAGCCGGAATTGGGGTTAAAGTAATAGATGATGTAGATTCATCTGTTTCCATAGAAGCAATTCTAAAAACCATCAAAGAAGAACAACCAAAGGTGGTAGGTATTTCCTCAACAACTTGTCAAATTAAGGCCTCCGTTGAACTGGCTACTGAGATTAGGAAGGCTTTCAATGAGGATGTTAAAATTTGTATAGGTGGTTGTCATGTATCTGCTGATTCTGATTTAATCAAAAGATATCCCGTTTTTGACATTGCCGTTATTGGTGAAGGGGAGAAGACTTTTACTGCTTTGGTACAAAAAATACTTGCTGGACAAGATATTAAGGGTGTTTTTATGGGAGAGCCAGTCGAAGATTTAGATTCGATTCCTTTTCCGGCTTACCACTTGGTCGATATGGAACGACTCAAAAAACGTGGTATGGATTCTTATCCCATCATGGGAACACGCGGTTGTCAGTTTAAGTGTACTTTTTGTAGTCGTCCCGGTTTAAGTGGATATGGCAGAAATGTTCGTTCCAGAAGTGCAAAAAACATTCTGGACGAAATGGAGCCGGTTATAAAGGAATATAACGGTAACTTTGGATTTCAGGACGATTCTTTCACAGCTAATCGGGAGGCTGTCATCGAATTTTGCGAAGCGGTAATAAGACGAGGCTTAAAAATTCGTTGGGGTGCTGGTGGTGTCAGAATAGATAAGATTGATGACGAATTGATCCAATATATGACTAAAGCGGGTTGTAATGGCTTTTGTTTTGGAATTGAAAGTGGCAATGATCGAGTCAGGAATCGCATTGTTCGCAAGGGATTGAGAAGCGATAAGATTTTGAAAGCGTTAGAGATTTGTAATAAATATCCTTTAGATATTCAACTCTCATTTATCGTAGGATTTCCCACAGAAACCAAAGAAGAAATGTTGGAAACTGCGATGTTTGCAAGAGGGCTGATTGATAAAGGGATACGTTGCATTGAATATGCTGCTATAAGGCCAGCCGTTCCTTTGCCGGGAGCGCCGTTGTTTGATCGGGCCATTAAGGAACAAAAAATTCCGTCAAACCTTGTGGATCAATTCATTCAAGGAAAACTGGGAGATGAGTTTCGTGATAACTGGCCTGTTTATGTACCTGATGGCATATCAAAAGAAGAAATGCTTGCCATAAGGAAAAAAGGCTACCAAGCATTTTATTTCACGCCTTATTATATTAAGAGGCGCGTTATCAAGGATATTACATCTTGGAAAAGGTTAAAAAAAGATGTAGCGGAAGCTATTAGTATACTTACTGCTGGGCGTTCAAAAGGGAGTTTTTCTTGAGATTATACCCACATTCACGTTTTAATATTTGTAAATGAATAGAGATTATGACGGACAATATTTTTTTTGATAAGAAGGATTTACAGTATTGTGGCGAAAATGTCATTATTGGCAAAACAGTACGAATACGCCATCCAGAAAAAGTTTCTATTGGTGATAACGTTATTATTGATGATTTTACCTATATTTCTACTAACCTGACAATCAATTCTTTTGTTCACATTGCAGCCGGCTGTAAAATTATTGGGGGAAAGAATGCTAGTGTGGAAATGCTAGAGTTTTCTACATTAGCACCAAATGTAGTTTTAGCAGCCGGTAGTGATGATTATATGGGTGGAATTGCAACCCCATTGGTTCCACTAGAATACAAAGGAAATGTTCAAATTGGAAAGATTCATATAGGAAAACATTCAATAGTAGGCGCAAATTCAGTCATATTACCAAATGTCATTTTTAATGAAGGTGCTTGCTTAGGTGCTTTGTCTCTTGCAAAATCAGACTTAGAGAGATGGACGCTATATGCTGGTATTCCAGCCAAAAAAATTAAAGAAAGAGCCAAAGAGACTATCAAAGAACTAGAATTAAATTTTTTAAGGAAGCTTGAACAATGAATAACAGTTTTATCCCCCAAATGGAACCGTGGTTCGCCAAAGAAGAAAAACAAGCAATCTGTGATTACATGGATGAAGGTGGGTGGTTAACGGAGTTTAAGAAAACCCAATTGTTTGAAAGCATGATTGCTGAATATACCGGAGCAAAGCATTGTATCGTTGTCAACAACGGTACGATCAGTTTAACGCTAATGGCGATGGCTTGTGATATTCAAGCTGGAGATGAAATCATTGTCCCTAACTATACGATGATTGCTACCCCAAATTCAGTCAAGATGATAGGTGCTGTGCCTATATTCGTTGATGTTGAACCAGAAACATTATGTTTGGATATTGAAAAAGTTCAGCAAGCTATTACGCCTAAAACTAAAGCCATTATGTTGGTTACTGCTAATGGTCGATATCCTCAGTCTGGTATCAAAGCGTTTGAACAACTGGCCCAAGAAAAAAACATAACCCTGATTGAAGACGCTGCACAATCACTAGGCTCTTTCTATCCGGATGGCAGACATATTGGCAGCGTTGGGATTGCCGGCAGTTTTTCGTTTTCTGCCCCCAAAGTCATTTCAACTGGACAAGGTGGTGCAATTATTACCAATGATGATGAAACTGCTCTTAAAATCAGAAAATTAAAAGATTTTGGTCGCAGTTCTGGCGGTAATGACATCCATGACACAATTGGGTTTAATTTTAAGTTTACCGAACTACAAGCCTGTATCGGCATAGAACAAATGAAAAAATTGCCTTGGCGGGTAGAACGAAAACAAGACATACTGAAACAGTACCAAGCGTTATTAAATGATGTTTCTGAAATCAAATTCTTTAATCAAGACTTAACTCACACAACGCCTTGGTTCATAGATGCTTTAGTCGAAAAGAGGGAACCTCTGCAAGCCTTTTTGAAAGAAAATCATATCGGTACACGAGTCATGTATCCCCCCATCAACAAACAAAAGGTATACAACATACCGGGTGAATATAGTATTGCTAATCTAGTTGGTCATAAGGGGCTGTGGTTGCCTTCCTCTGCAAAACTGACAGATGAACAAATAGCCTATATTTGTGAAACCATTCACCATTTTTATAAGTCATAATTATGAAAGACGATTTAGGCATATTGGTACTATCATGCGATAAATTTGCCGATTTATGGAAACCGTTTTTTACCTTATTTGAGGAAAATCGCAATAACTGTCCATACCCGGTTTATCTTGGTAGCAATACTGTGCGTTATGAAGACTCTCAAGTAAAAACCCTATATTCAGGAGAGGATAGAGATTGGTCAACAAGTTGTCGGTCCATTTTACAACAGATACCTCATAAATATGTTCTGGTTTTGCTAGAAGATTGTTTTATTATTTCAAAACTTGATGTTGAAAAAATAACGCAATCAGTGCAGTTTATGCAGGATAATAATGCAAAACATATCCATTTTCACCCTGTACCCAAACCGGATAAATGGTTGCCAAACCAAGAAATGGGCGTTTACGAAAAACGAGCACCGTATCGTGTCAATGCTGTCGGTTTTTGGGATAGGGCATATTTACTCAATCTCTTGATAGACGGTGAAAGTCCTTGGAATTTGGAAATACAAGGCTCTTATAGAACGGCTTATGATGACGGTTTTTATTGTCCTAAGCTGCCCTTATTCTCGCATGTACATGTCGTCGAAAAAGGGTGTTGGTTTCCAGAAGCGATTGCTTATTGTCAGGAACATGATATTCCATTAGAAATAGATAAACGCCCTATTCTGAAAAATCAGTTTCAATTAAAAAGCAAACTGCAAATGTACTATTTCAATTTGATGATAAAAGTGCCT
>QNEL01000438.1 GCA_003645185.1 Candidatus Parabeggiatoa sp. nov. 3 | reverse complement strand
GGATTTAAAGCGGTTTCGATTGAATGCATACCAAATAATTGGCACTGCAAGCCCACTGCATAAATAAGTCATCAAGAAATGGATATGTCCAATCAAACTGACGAACCAGACGGAATAAACCGGGGCGGGTTCTAAAAAACCAGCGGTATAAATATAATCTGCACCACCACTTGCTGTGATATTAGCGATTAAAAAAAACAGCTTCAACCCTAAAGCCATAACGGTTAGCAGAAAAAGTATGGCATTGCCCGCGATTTGATTAAAAAAGCGCCTTCGCGGCGTTGCCAGAAACCAGGCCCAGAGAATCGGAAAACCAAGGGTATAAATGAGTATCGGTTTCAGAAATATCGTCCAACGGCGATGGAGATTGGATTCTTTAGGTTGGGCTTTGGTTAACAAATTGGTGCGAATGAACCATTGATCACCAGATGTCTCGTATAAATGCACTTGTTCCTTGTAAAACAAGACACTCGCAACGCTTCCAACCACAATACGCAAACTGGGTAGGATTATGCTGTTAGCCGAAACCCACCAGAGCATGAAAGCGGGTATCAGCCAGAAGAGGAACTGGAATAGAAACTTGATTATTGGGTGACGTTGCATTGGATTATTTTCTTTACGGCGTACACAGAGTAACACAGAGTTCCACAGAGTATTTATTCGTTTATCCTCGTAATAGGCGTTCCGCCACTACGTTTCGCTGTACTCATTATTAGAAATCGTATAAAACAACCATCCGCCAAATATAAAGATCATGCTGATATTTAAAAAGAGAGGCCAAATTTGTTTATGAATCATATCGAAATGTTCTGGCAGAAGGGAGCCGACATAAAACAGGCTAATAATGCGAACAACGTTGAAGGCTTGGAGTATCAGAAAGCCAAGCACAAAACCAGTGAGTTTATGTTTCCAATGACTTTTAAACGCTACCATGGCAATCAATAATAGCCAACAGGCAGACAATCCAGAACAGTCTTTCGCGACTTCTAAAGCAAAACCGTGTTCTCCATGTCGAAGCACTCGTTCTGTGATAATCAGACTGTTATCAAAGAGATGAATCAAAAAGCCGCACATTTTGGCGAGAATCAAACAAAAGAAATGGATTGCGGGCAATAAGCTTTCTAAATCAATTACGGCTAATCCAAGCACAGCCAGAATACAAAAAAGGATTAGGAATTTGATCATAATGAATTATCGAATCTATTCAAAAAATTGTAATTATATCTTTTATAAAAACGCAAGAGACACTTCAATTTCTTTATACTGCACGCGGGCACAATTTTTCACCTGGGCGAACACGCAGGTTCGCCCCTACAACGCGCAACCCCGTAGGGGTTGAATGTGAAACTTCGTTGCCGAGCGTAGCGAGATCATAGCCCCAGGTGGCAACCCAATGCCACCTTCGCCTTCGCCTGGGCTTTCGCGGTGGTTCGCCCCTACAACCCCGTCATGACGTGGGGTTTGGTAGGGGCATACCTGCGTGTCTGCCCTTAACTAGCGTCTTTAGCGTTTAAAACAATTTTAATCGCGAAAGCGAAACCCATTGCCAAGACACCAATATCATTTCATGCGGCAATTAGTTATTTTGCTTCTGATTCTTTATGAGATATAATCCCACAACTTTATTGATGCTATAGATTTAAAAATCCGGGGATGAAGTCAAACTTCGTTCAAAGCTCAAGCGAGATCATTCGCTGTACTTAATTCGTTGTACTTAATTCATATACATTATGACTTCTTTAACACTCATTTCAATAATACTGGGATCAAGCTTAGCCCTACTGACTTTACCAGGCACTATAGAATTAGTGCTATTAACTCTGGGCGGATTATTACCTTCACGTCGTCTCCCTAAAACCAATGCGACTCTCGCACCGCGTCATATCGCGGTTGTTATACCCGCTCATAATGAAGAGACTGACATTGCTCGTTGTGTCACCAGTTTGCTCGCTTGTGATCAACCCACTGGGCAATTTTCGGTATACGTCGTGGCCGATAATTGCACCGACAGTACAGCAGCTTGTGCCCGTGCAGCGGGCGCAGAAGTCTTTGAACGTCATGATGCAGAACAGCGTGGTAAAGGCTATGCCCTCGACTATGCTTTTCATAAACTACTCAAACAACCGATTGATGCCGTACTCATTATTGATGCCGATACCGTCGTTGAAGCCAATTTCATTTGTGCTTGTGAACAAGTCTTTGCTGATGGCGCTGATGCCGTGCAATGTCGCTATACCGTCAACAATCCACACGCTTCTAAGCGTACTCGTTTAATGCACGTCGCCTTATTAGCCTTTAATGTATTGCGTCCACGCGGGCGTGAACGTTGGGGATTCTCCGTGGGCATTTCAGGCAATGGATTTGGTTTAAAGCAAAGTGTTTTACAATCCGTGCCCTATTGTGCCCGCTCCGTTGTCGAAGATTTAGAATATCATCTGGCCTTAGTACGCGCCGATAAGCGAGTGCGTTTTGTGGACGCCACGACAGTGCGCGCCGATATGCCCACTGAACAACAGGGAACCGACTCACAACGCGCCCGTTGGGAAGGCGGACGTTTACGGATGATGCGTGAACACATTCCGGGCCTGATGCGGGCCGTCTTCACAGGGCAAAAACGATTACTTGAACCCTTATTAGAACTCTTGCTACTCCCATTAGCTTGGCACGTTTTGCTATTACTGATAACCTTATTAATCCCTTTTGGATTGACACAAAGCTACGCTTTATTCGCTTTAGCCTTAGTAATAGGCCATGTTTTAGCCGCATTATGGGTAGGCGGCGGTACTTTCAAAGATTTAGTCGCATTAATCAGTGTGCCCTTTTATATCGTGTGGAAACTCACGCGCTTGCCGCGCTTGCTCAAAACAGCACACAAACAGGCGACTTGGGTACGCACAGAGCGCGAATCCTCGCCAATTTCCCCTAAGCGAAAAAAATAAAGTATGAATACCCCTTTTAAAAAGAGTAATAAGGATCAATAATAGACTTACTTCCTTTTAGGTTTTGTTCAAAAATGGGATTGTCGCAAGGCACATTTTCGTTCCAAATTGACGAAAGCGAAGGGAATATTTTTAGGTGAATACTTGATAAATTTAGTATGATACAGAATACTATTTATATCAGGGTTTAAATCAATAGACTGTTGATATCTGTAAAGGCAATGTTATGAGACTCACCACAAAAGGACGGTATGCCGTCACAGCAATGTTAGATTTGGCGATTAATCAAGATCAAGGGCCAATTACCCTATCGGACATCTCGCAACGACAAGGGATTTCCTTATCCTACTTAGAACAACTCTTTTCTCGCTTGCGTAAAAAGGATCTCGTGGACAGTACCCGTGGGCCAGGCGGTGGCTATCGTCTAAGTCGCCCAGCAAAATCGATTGCTATTGCCGATGTGATTGCAGCGGTTGATGAAGCGGTTGATGCCACCCGGTGCCAAGGGCAAAAGAACTGTCAGGATTCCCGTGCTTGTCTCACTCATCAACTGTGGACAGATTTAAGCGAACAAATTCGCGAATTTTTAGACGGCATCACTTTGGCACAAGTTCTTGATAAACGGCCCCAAGAAGTGTCTAAGGAAGTCGCACGACAAAATAAAGCCAGAAGCAAAGAAGGTAGAAAGACACATAGCAGATAAGCATCGCGGTAGGGTGGGCAACGGCCCACCCAACATGGAGTGCAAAATTTATTTTGCGCCTCTTTCCGTGCAAAATTTATTTTGCGGCTCTTTTCAAACCAAATTTATTTTGCGATGTAGACCAGCAACGGCCCACCCAACACGGGAACAAAACATGAATCTACCTATTTACCTTGATTATTCCGCGACGACACCCGTTGATCCGCGTGTCGCGGAAAAAATGATGCAATATTTGACTCAACAAGGTCATTTTGGTAATCCTGCCTCGCGTTCACATCAATTTGGTTGGGATGCCGAACAAGCGGTAGAAGAAGCACGAATACAGGTTGCAGAATTAATCAATGCTGATCCAAAAGAAATTGTTTGGACATCAGGCGCGACAGAATCTGACAACTTAGCCATCAAAGGTGTTGCCCATTTTTACCAAAAAAAAGGTCAACATATCATCACCTGTAAAACGGAACACAAAGCCGTACTGGATACCTGTCGTCACTTGGAACGCTCAGGCTTTGAAGTCACCTATTTAGAACCCGAATCGAATGGACTGATCGATCTCAAAAAACTGGAAGCCGCTATTCGGGATGACACCATTTTAGTCAGTTTGATGCACGTCAATAATGAAATTGGCGTGATTTCTGATCTTGCCGCGATTGGAGAAATCACCCGTCAACATAAAGTATTGTTTCACGTTGATGGGGCCCAAAGTGCAGGCAAAGTACCCATTGATTTAGAACAGATGAAAGTCGATTTAATGTCCTTTTCCGCTCATAAAGTTTACGGCCCTAAAGGTATTGGGGTTTTATATGTACGTCGCAAACCGCGTGTGCGAATAGAAGCTCAAATGCACGGCGGCGGCCATGAACGGGGGATGCGCTCTGGTACTTTAGCCACCCATCAAATAGTGGGCATGGGTGAAGCATTCCGTATTGCCAAAGCAGAAATGACTGAAGAAAACGAACGTTTAAAGAAACTGCGTGATCGTCTGTGGCAGGGTTTGAAAGAGATAGAAGAAATCTATATCAATGGTGATATTGAACACCGTATTCCGGGTAATTTAAATCTCAGTTTCAACTATGTAGAAGGCGAATCATTAATCATGGCACTCAAAGACTTAGCCGTCTCCAGCGGTTCCGCCTGTACCTCCGCCAGCTTAGAACCGTCTTATGTATTACGCGCATTAGGGCGCAACGATGAACTGGCACACAGTTCGATCCGCTTTACGCTAGGCAGATTTACCACAGAAGAAGATATTGACTACGCTATCCCCTTGATTTGTAACAAAATATCAAAACTGAGAGAACTCTCACCCTTATGGGAAATGTACAAAGACGGCATTGACTTAGAAACGATTCAATGGGATGCCCATTAATTATGTAGGGTGGGTAACGTCTTTTTGTTGCCCACCATCTAAGCTTAAATCTTATTTAAATTTTTTTTAACTTAAGGGGCCGGCAACAAAAACACGTTACCGGCCCCCTACAAATCTTATTTAATTTAAATATCAAATGTAGGGGGCCGGTAACGGGTTTTTGTTGCCGGCCCCATTTAACATTAATTAAAATGTAGGGGGCCGGTAACGGGTTTTTGTTGCCCACCATTTAAGCTTAAATCTTATTTAAATTTCTTTTAACTTAAATTTCTTTTAACTTAAGGTGGGCAAAAAAACACTTACCCACCCTACAAATCTTATTTAATTTAAATATCAAATGTAGGGCCGGTAACGGGTTTTTGTTGCCCACCATTTAACATTAATTAAAATGTAGGGTGGGTAACGGGTTTTTGTTGCCCACCATTTAACATTAATTAAAATGTAGGGTGGGTAACGGGTTTTTGTTGCCCACCATTTAACATTAATTAAAATGTAGGGGGCCGGTAACGGGTTTTTGTTGCCCACCATTTAACATTAATTAAAATGTAGGGTGGGTAACGGTTTTTTGTTGCCGGCCCCATTTAACATTAATTAAAATGTAGGGGGCCGGTAACGGTTTTTTGTTGCCCACCATTTAACATTAATTAAAATGTAGCCCCCCATTTAACATTAATTAAAATGTAGGGTGGGTAACGTCTTTTTGTTGCCCACCATTTAACATTAATTAAAATGTAGGGTGGGTAACGGGTTTTTGTTGCCCACCATTTAACATTAAGGTGGGCTACAAATTTCATTAAACATTAAACCTTAATCTTAAGGGGCCGGCAACAAAAACACGTTACCGGCCCCCTACAAATCTTATTTTAAATATCGGGGCAAGCCCACCATTTAAGCTTACCCAAAAAAAGGAGAAAATCACAATGGCATACAGTGACGCGGTTTTAGATCATTACGAAAATCCCAGAAATGTCGGGACTTTGGATAAAGATGATCCCTCAGTTGGAATCGGTATGGTTGGCGCACCGGCTTGCGGTGATGTCATGAAGTTAATGATAAAAGTAAGTGATGAAGGCGTGATTCAAGATGCCAAATTTAAAACCTATGGTTGTGGATCAGCCATAGCGTCAAGCTCCCTACTCACCGAATGGGTGAAGGGCAAAACATTGGAAGAAGCCGCAGCGATTAAAAACGCTGAAATAGCAGAAGAACTCGCACTCCCGCCTGGAATGATTTTACGGGCCATATAGCAGCAATGCTATAATGCAAACTACTCTAATTGCTGGAAGGCTAAGTGCCAAAAAAGGGATAAGCTAATCAGCAGCCAAGCTTGACATGAATAAATGTAAAGAAGGTTCAGAGATCAGTCGCAAGACGTAGGTTCCAAGAGGA
The DNA here is from genome assembly GCA_003645185.1 of Candidatus Parabeggiatoa sp. nov. 3. Classification (GTDB taxonomy): domain Bacteria; phylum Pseudomonadota; class Gammaproteobacteria; order Beggiatoales; family Beggiatoaceae; genus Parabeggiatoa. The sequence goes on along the minus strand of QNEL01000438.1, from coordinate 423 downwards.
ATCGAAACGGGTAGCACCTGACTCAGGTGATGATATGATCCAATCTCATCGGAAACGGTGAGCAGTTCATCAGAGAACGGCTTAGATAATAATCTAATCTAAGTGAATGATTTTAATGGTAAAATTACATTGCAGTGTTCTGGCCGAAGGTTCCGTAAAGGCCGCTATTGAAGATTACCAAAAGAAGCAAGCTTCTCAAGAAGTTGCAGAAGCCGTCGCGGCATAAAAATTTTAATGAGTTTGGTTAGTCACCACCACCTGACTTATTATTAGTTTAGGGAATGGTTATAAGTACTGAATCATAAATTTTCTGGTATTTTAATAGAAGCAACCATAAGAGGGGCAACCACAAGGGATTGCCCCTACGGGCGCGGTTGTAGGGGCAATCCCTTGTGGTTGCCCTTTGCGATAAAATACCTGTTT
>QNEL01000437.1 GCA_003645185.1 Candidatus Parabeggiatoa sp. nov. 3 | reverse complement strand
ACTCAACAGAATTTGACACAGAAAATGTGGGTACGAACAAATCTCAAAATGTGATAGAAGGCTGATATGTCACATTTAGCTTCGCTGGCCTTCGGCTCACGCAAAAGTTGCGCGCAACTTTATTTCACGCTCAAGTTTCGCGGAGCGAAACTTGAGCGTGAAATGTGAAATACAGTTTTTGCGCGCAAAAACTTTTGCGTGACATACTGATTGTCATGATTTACGCTGATTAAAATGGGTTTGATTTTAATGAAAGAAGTTGTTCCAAAATTTCACAAGACTCTCTTTGTTTTTTATATTATTTCCTTTTGTTAATTCTGCCCATTTCTTTTCTCTAACAATCCGTTTAGCTTCTTGAGAATAGAGAAGCTGTTCTGATGGTTTAATACAAACTCTTCTCAAGTCTAATCGATCAGCATCCCAACAAGTGCCAATCGTTTTATTTTCAGTAGGCGTTTTGCTTTTGTTATGATATTGGCAAGCGTAATACAATAATTCAAATCGCTCTTCTGAAAGTTCATATTCCTTATTTAACAAGGATTTAGCATATTCGGCGCCTCTTAACCCATGTTCTGGATCGCGATGATCGTTAATTCTCATGCTATCGTGAAATAAGGCAAATAGTCTGACAACCTCTTCATCTGCACTATTGGCTTTACAGAGATACAAACCATTTCGTTCGACTCTGGCCCAATGTTTTGGGCCATGAACAGATGAATGAATTCTATTTGGAGTTGATATAACGATTTTCCAGAGTTTTTTGAAATTGATTTCTGAAGGTTTCATTTGTTTTATATTGATTTAAAAAAAGGATGACATTCAATACTGACAAGCTGAAGTTATGCACTCTTTAAAATTTGAAGTCATTGGCTCTCCCCTCTGTCATTATAAAATCTGCCTCAATGCCATATCGCTATAATAAAAACCTGACAGGTTTTGAAAACCTGTCAGGTTTGGGCCAAAATATTGATCTGAACTCCTATATCAATAAACTAATCCGTTTATTCCCCTAATCCGTTGTACTCTTTTTCTGATCTAAGCTACCAAAAAGCTTGGTGATTTCTTCTTTTATCGCTGGACAAACTGTCTGCCCTTCTATTTCTCCCAGTTTTCGATAGGACTCGAATTGAGCTTCGTTGAAAAACTGGTCGGCCGTTGTTTGGTCAGGAAAGCTGGGATTTTGACGACGGTAGGCGAGCAAATCTTCTGATTCTTTTCCCGTCATGGCCGTCTTGATGTATAACAGGGTTCCATTCTTGTCATTGGGATAATGGATGATGCCTTTGACATAGTATTGTTCAACGTTGCCCTTTTTGTTGGGGCGTAAGGGGTTCATGTCGAGTTCAATGTTGATGCCTAAGTCGATACGTGCTTTGCGTTGTAGATTGGCGAGATCGTCCATCTTAAACTTGGGATCAGATGCAGCATCGCTGATAATGATCAGTCGGCAACGACGTTTGAGTAGGGGATAGATTCCCAGATTTTCATGGTGTCCACCGTCAGACAAGTTGAGCAATGAATTGTGTTCTTGGCCGCCTAGAAAAAATTCTTTTAACAGGTAGTAAGGCCAAACTGGGTACCTCTCATATTTTGGATCTGGGTTGGGCATCCAGACGTTGAGTCTGATGTTAAACAGGATCATGTACAGTGCAAACAGACGATTGGTTCTCCGTCCCATTTTTGGGCTGGCGGCCGCGCCTGATATGGCCATGGCTGTCGCTAGTTCGGTACTACCATAATTGTAGCTTGTCGTGCTTCTGTAGCCTGTCGATTCTGCACCACAGTAGTATTTTGAGAAAATAAAATAGTCTGCACCACGCCCTCTTAAGTAGCGATTCCGGGAAGCCATGATATTCATGGTTGCATTAACGATGTGATAAGGGCCATTGTAATGCTCATGGAGTTCGCTCAATTTGACACCGACATTGGATTTAATCTGCTTATTCTCTTGTTTGAACAAGTAGCTTTTGCTGAGGCTGTTGCGGTAGAAGGCGTGGAAGGAGATGCGATTCAGGTTGATCAGTAAACCGATGATAACCAAGAACAGAATGGTAAAAACAGGCATGGGTAACCATTGAAATACTGGTGTTTGAAAGATCGAGAAGCTGATGAAGTCAGATACGGCACTTTCAAGAAATCCCGTTGTCCAGAGCAGACGCATAAATTGTGCAAACAAGAGAGGTATAAGCGCCGCTAAGGCGATGAACAATAGGGTATTGGAGATTTTTTGCAAACCTTTGTTTGCCGTTTTTAAACGGCCTAGAATAAAAACAAAAAGTGTGGCCAGTAAGGTGTAATTCAGCACCGTAAAGATTTGCTTATCCACTTTCTGGTATTCATCTAGGAATAAGTAAAAGGTTAAGGCTATCAGGCCGATAAAAACCAAGAGTGCGATTGTCGTGGCAATCAGCCAGGCTTGCAGGTTATGTATAAACGAGCTGTTGAAATTCAATAACACGGAAAAGGCGCGAACAACAACCATACTGATGAAAGCGGCACCTGCTAAGTGAAACAAGAAGAAGGTTAGCGCATGGAAGTTGTGGAAAGTTGTGGCTTTATCAAACGTGTAATCAATCAATTCCCCCATGTCATTGAGTTGAGGAATGAATGTGGCTATCGAATGTGTTTCGACCAAAAACAATGTATAAACGGCTGAAATGGCAATGGCAAGCGGTATGATATTGATGAGTAGCACTCCGGATAAAAACATGGCGATAAAACGCCACGTTTCTATACTGAAGAGGCCGCGATCAAGTTGTAAGTAGTTTTTGGCTGCCCGCAGATGGCTCATTTCTTTACGTTCATCGTAAGTATTAGGTGCATCAGGCAGATCATAGTCAACTTCATGCGGATCATCTGATTCACTGTCGCGAAGGAAACGGAAGGGGAAGTATCCTTTTTGGGCTGCGGAATCTGTCGAGGCTTTGGGATTGGTGAGTAGGGAACTGAGACAGGAGCCGATATAGCCGCCACCTGATACGGTGGATAGGTAGTCGCAGTAGCGAAGTACGCCTTTTTTATCCAGTGCTTGTAGTACGCCTAAATTGAAGGTAGCGGAACGGATGCCGCCGCCGGAAAAGGCGAGGCCGACGAGGCCGGCGGAGGTTTTGATTTTGACATCATGACTGGGTACTTTGTCGGATGTTGGGTTTTCGGCCGCGTGTTTTTCGCTCTGCTTTTTGATGTCTTGATCTACTCGTTCAGATTCACGTTCTACGGATTCTGAGGTGAGCTGCATTTTTTCGCGCCGTTTTTTGACATAGTCTAGTTCGGTTACATAGACTTCGGCAAATGTGCGCGTGTAGTCTTTGGTTGTGGTTTGCGTAGTCATGAATATTAAATAGTACAACGGATTGACGAAATAAACGGATTTTTGGTAGTGCATGACTACCGGATTTTTTAAATAAAGTTTATACCGATTTCACATGGGCGTTTATTTTACACGCTAACTTTGGAAAATCAAGAGAGCTAAAAAGGGTAACCCTTACCACCTATCAGTTTGACCCGACGCTTTTTTTTCAACATTCCAGGTTCAAGTTTTTGCGCGCAAAAACTTGAACCTGGAATAGAGGACACAGAGTACCACAGAGTGCCACAGAGAATAAGTGATTTTTAAGCTTTAGGTAATGTGACACCTTTTTGCCCTTGATATTTTCCTTGCCGATCTTTGTAGGAGGTTTCACAGGCTTCATCGGCCCCTAAAAACAAGACTTGGGCGACTCCTTCGTTGGCATAGATTTTGGCTGGTAGGGTGGTGGTGTTGGAAAATTCTAGGGTGATGTGCCCTTCCCATTCGGGTTCAAGTGGTGTCACATTGACAACAATACCCATTCTTGCGTAGGTGCTTTTGCCTGAGACAATCGCTAAAATGTCGCGTGGTATACGAAAATATTCAACAGTACGCGCTAAGGCAAAGGAATTGGGTGGAATTATACATTCGTCGGAGACGATATCGACAAAAGTTTTGGCATCAAAGTGTTTGGGATCAACAATCGTGGCGTTGATGTTGGTAAAGAGTTTAAATTCATTGGCGCTGCGCACGTCATAACCATAGCTTGAGGTGCCGTAAGAAATCACTGGCCCGGTTGCGTTTTCTTTGATTTGATGCGGTTCAAAGGGCGTTATCATGCCTTGGGATGCCGCCATTTGGCGGATCCATTGATCGGATTTAATGGACATTTGGAAAGGGGGGAAGTGGTAAATAGGAAAGGGGAGCAAGGGCGAACACGTAGGTTCGCCCCTACTCTATATATCAATTATTCATGACTTTAATAGTCGGGAATTTTGTGGTGTAATCTTTCGCTTGTAAGGACAGTTTGGCTGCAACACGGCGTGCAATTTCACGGTAGAGTTGCGCGAGACGGCCTTCAGGTTCGGCAACGACTGTGGGTTTACCGCTGTCTGTTTCTTCACGAATGCTGCGATCTAAGGGCAAAGCACCTAGAAAATCAACGTTATTTTCTTGGGACAGATGTAAGCCACCGCCTTCACCAAAGATATGTTCTTCATGCCCACACTGGCTACAAATATGTATGCTCATGTTTTCTATCACACCGAGTATGGACACATTCACTTTTTCAAACATTTTTAAGCCTTTACGAGCATCTAGCAAGGCAATATCTTGAGGTGTGGTGATGATCACGGCACCGCTAACGGGAATTTTTTGGGCTAACGTTAATTGCGTATCACCGGTGCCGGGGGGGAGATCGACAATGAGGTAATCCACTTCGCGCCAATTGGTATCTTTAAGTAATTGTTCTAAAGCTTGCGTTACCATTGGCCCGCGCCAAATCATCGGCGTGTCTTCTTCTACTAAATAGCCAATTGACATGGATTGTAGATCATAACTCATGACGGGTTCAAGAGATTGACCGTCTGTCGATTCAGGCTGTTGTTGAACACCAAGCATCTGAGGTTGACTGGGCCCATAAATGTCCGCATCTAATATACCGACAGTAGCGCCTTCAGCAGAAAGGGCTAAGGCGAGATTGACGGCTGTGGTTGATTTACCCACCCCCCCTTTACCCGATGCAACGGCAATAATGTTTTTAACCCCTTTCAGGGGGGTAACGGATTTTTGCACCGCATGAGCGACAATTTTATTGGTGATGTTGATATTGATTGTACCAACACCCTCATATGCCCCAATCAGGGTTTTAAGTTGGTTAGCTAACTTTTCATCATAGCCGCCTGTTGGATAACCAAAAGTCAAATCCACCGTGACGGTATCGCCTTCTACTTGAATGTTTTTGACGCTTTTGGCCGACACTAAGTCTTGTTGCAAATAAGGGTCAATGTATTGTTTGATGGCAGTTTCAACTTGTTGTCGTGAAATAGCAGCCATATTGTTAACTCTCCTTTTATAAATCCGATATCGTGCGGCGATCAAACCGTGTTGGGTGACATCTATATAATGAATCAATGTTCAATGTTCAATGTTCAATGAACACTTCAGTTCTCAAGATATTGATTTTTTTGATATTGAGTCAGTCTAAAACCAAGCGATTATCGAACAAACTAGAAATGTGGTTGATAAGCGTTTGAAAAGCTATCAAGATAGGTTAGCTAAATAAGGCTGCTTAAATAAAATTCAATGCGTGTGTATAAGATTTCCGTTGTTGAAACTCGCCTTGTCAGTCTTGAATTTTATTTAAATTCAAAGTGTTAAAATAAACTTAATGTCTTACAATTATACTCAAGTAATGTGAGCGATCATCGGCCTCTTATGCATTTCGATATAAAATCTATCAATTCATATAAATGGAAAAAATGGAAAAAATGGAAAAATTAACCCTTATTGAGGTTCAGTGTTTTTTTCATCTTGAGGCATGTTTTCCATTAAGTAAAGCGCCAGTTTGACAAAATCAGCCTCTGTCAAAATGCCGAGCAACTGATGACCTCTAAAAACCGGTAAACAACCCTGTTTTTGTTTCAACATAGAGCGAGCCGCTTCAAGCAAAGGCGTATCTTCTTGCGCGACGAGAACATCGGCAATCATAATTTCACTAATGGGAATGCTCGATTCCAATTCATCACGTTCTTGAGTGTTAATTTCAGCTAAGGCCGAGACACCTGCTGCAAGTACATCATGCTTAGTCAATAGACCTACAAATTGACCCTGTTTATCAACAATGGGAATATGCCGTATTGCTTTCTTCAGCATTAAATCACGCGCTTGATGCAAAGTATCGGTGGGTTTGAGTGTGTATAATTCACAGCTCATCAATTCTTTGACTGTAACCATAGGAGTTTAGGAGTTAGGAGTTCAGAAGTTTAGAAAATTAAGATTTATGTATTTAGCTTCGCGCACCGAAGGCTCACGCGCGTCGTGAAGCGGAGCTTCACCGCGCGTGAAATGGTGGGTAATGGGTTTTTGTTGCCTACCCCATTTATCTTAACAAAATTTATGTATTTAGCTTCGCGCACCGAAGGCTCACGCGCGCGGTGAAGCGAAGCGCTTTGTAGCGCGTGAAATGGTGGGTATACTCTTTGCTGGAATAAACTTTCAGGCAAAAGTTCGCGCTGCGAACTTTTGCCTGAAAAACTTTTATCATTTTTTGGCAACCCCAGGTTGCCACCTCAATGCCACCTTCGCCTTCGCTAGGGCGAACACGCAAGGGCAGCCCCTACAACCCCGTCATGACGTGGGGTTTGGTAGGGGCATACCACCGCGAAAGCCCTTAACGAAGGTGGCATTGAGGTTGCCACCTGGGGCTATGATCTCGCTACGCTCGGCAACGAAGTTTCACGTTCAACCCCTACGGTGCCTTAGCTTTTTAATCTTTTTCTGATCGATTTGCCTTTGTACTTTATGCCATCAAGAAAGCTTTTAAAAGTTTTTCACGCAAAAGTTT
>QNEL01000436.1 GCA_003645185.1 Candidatus Parabeggiatoa sp. nov. 3 | reverse complement strand
TGCCCCTACAAGTGATGTACTTTTTAATATATAGCAATTCCCGTTTGGGTTAAATACAAAAAAGGGCAAACACGCACAAAAAAGGGCAAACACGCAGGTTTGCCCCTACAAGTGATGTACTTTATGCAATCGGGAAACGCTATAAATGGGGCAGGCAACAAAAACAGGTTACCCACCATTTCACATTTCACGCGCAAAAACTTCTTAAGTGAAATACATAAAATTTAATTTATAGCCCTATTTATAGCAAAGGATTAGATCGTGCTTAGGCCCAATTTTTTATCCTATTTATATTCGAGCATGCCAATTCAAGCTGGATGGGTAGGGGAATGGTGGGCTTTAAAAACCCGTTACCGGCCCCCTACAAGAAAGACGGGTATAATTTATTTTTTGGATAGGCCTAAAGTTTGAACTGAAATTAAAACTGTGAAGGGCTTAAGGCGTTTTAACCCATTTCTTTTGGCTATTTTCGCGACAACATTACATCACTAATCTAGTCAAAAAAATGACTCTTTGGAGTCACATTTATAAATTTCACTGCGTGAAATACACACTTAAAGGAGAATTTTTAGCATGAGATTATCTAATGCTTTATTTTTAGTGTTATTTTTAGGTGCCGCTTGGGTTCAGGCTGAAGAGGAAATGAGATACAAACCTTACGTTTTGGCAAGCACAAGCGCGGATTCTGTAAAAACCAACTTGCAAGCGCAAGGTTTTAAAGTGGTAGGTGAGTATGAACCTTATGCAGATGCCAAGGTGATTGTAGTCACTAACGATGAACTGAAAACAACAGCTGCCCAATCCAGCTATGCTGGCTATGGTGCCATCATGCGCGTGGCTATCACAAATGGTGTGGTGTCTTACACCAATCCGCCTTACTGGGCAAATGCCTATCAGATGAAAACTGAGTTAGGCGGGGTAGTAACCGATCTGAAAAAGGCCTTGGGCAACAAAGGAGAATTTGGCTCTGAATATGGTATGAGTCAAAATGAACTGCGTCAATATTATTACGCACCGTTTATGGCCGATTTCGATGAGACGGTTGAGTTAGAAACCTACCCGACTTATCAGAAGTGTACCGAGACGGTTGAGGCGGGCCTGAAATCTCAAAAAGGCGATAAAGCCCAAACGCAGTTTGTCTATCGTGTTAATATTCCAAACAAAAACGAAACGGTATTTGGCATGGCCGTATTCGGTGAGAGTGAGGGTGCTGACACAAATGTGATGACAACGCTTAACGAGTCTACAGGCAAACCAGAACACACCGCCTATATGCCTTATGAAATACTGTGTTCGGGTACTAAGGCATTGATGTTACATGGAAAATTCCGCATTGCTATCAGCTTTCCTGATCTGAAAATGTGGCCATTTATGATGATTCGTGGTGCACCAGATGGTATTAAAAAAGCGGCAAAAGCGGCAGCTGCGCAATATATCAATTGATTGCGGAAAAGCGGATGGGCATGATTTATCCCAGTCTTTTTGTAGGGTGGGTAACGGGTTTTTGTTGCCCACCATTCCCCTAATAAGAACAATAAATTAAACTAAATAGTATTAATAAGGAATGGTAAATTCTATTTATTTGAATTCATAAAAATTGAGTTTGCTATACTGTTCAGAAATCAAATCCGTAAAATTATTGGAAAGGCTTGTTGATATCGGTTTATTAATCTTTTTAAAAAACAATGGGTTATGTTGTACACCAGTACATGCGATTAGCTTCGCGAACTGAAAGTTCACAATGAATTGAAAACAAAGTTTCACAATTTTTGTGTCGATGACAATTTGCACTTGACACATCATGTCATATCAGATAAATTGGCACCCGTTTTACAAATGGGGTGGAATGAGCTAATTCCACCAACACCCGTAAATAAATCACAGACGGTTTGTTTGGGTGAGATTATTAACACACACTTAACGGAGGATTTTTAAGCGTGACATTAAGATTATCTAACGCTTTATTTTTAGTGTTGTTTTTAGGTGCAGCTTGGGTTCAAGCTGATGATACGAAATACAAACCTTATGTTTCGGCAAGCACAGCCGAGGCTGACGTGAAAGCCAAATTGCAGGAGCAAGGTTTTGAAGTGGTTGGCGAGTATGAACCTTACACTGGTGCCAAGGTGATTGTAGTCACTAGCGAGACGTTGAAAAATACAGCCGCCCTATCCACCAACGGCGGTTTTGGTGCCACCATGCGCGTGGCTATCACGGATGGTGTGGTGTCTTATACCAATCCGCCTTACTGGGCCAATGCGTATCGGATGGCGACAGAGCTCAATGACGTTGCAAAGGCTTTGAAAGAAGCCTTGGGCCACAAAGGAGAATTTGGCTCTGCAGACGGTATGAACTCAGATGAACTGCGTGAATACCACTACGCAGTGTTTATGCCCTATTTCAATAAGCCAGTTAAGTTAGCAACATACTCGAATTATGATAAGTGTGTTGAGACGGTTGAGGCGGGCCTGAAATCGGAAAAAGGCGATAAAGAGCAGACGCAGTTTGTCTATCGTCTTGATATCCCCAATAAAAAAGAGACTGTTTTTGGTATGGGGGTATTGGGTGAAAAAAATAAGGGTTCTGACAAAAATGTGATGACAATCCTTAACAAGCATACAGGCAAACCGGAACATACGGCCTATATGCCTTATGAAATACTGTGTTCTGACACGAAGGCATTGATGTTAGACGGCAAATTTCGCATTGCTATTAGCTTTCCTGATCTGACAAAGTGGCAATTTAAAGATATTGCTCGTGCGCCAAAAGGTATTAAAGTTGCAGCAGAAGCGGCTGCAGAATAATCAATCCTGAAAAGCCAAATCAGGTGGGCATGATTTTTATCATGCCCATTCATTCCTAAACGAAAATTCACAGATACCCTATTTTTTCTCATTCCCCCCAATTTGAGCCTGTCTCTCCCGCCTCCCTTTCCAATGATCAATTATCATTTTTGCATCACGTCAACTTTACCTTTCCAACGAGCAAGTTAAATTTTGTTTGTTTAAATCCCTTGATGAGTTTGTCAGTTTTTTGAATTATCAGTTAAACGTTCTTATCATATCAAAACCTTGATTTTTTTGTTATAGCGTTTTCCGATTGAATAAAATACAAATTTGATTGTTGTTGCAAATTTATTTTGCGTTAGTTTTTCGTTCAAAATTTATTTTGCGTAAGTATTGGAGTGCAAAATTTATTTTGCGTTAGTTTTTCGTTCAAAATTTATTTTGCGTTAGTTTTTCGTTCAAAATTTATTTTGCGTTAGTTTTTCGTTCAAAATTTATTTTGCGTAGGTATTAGAGTGCAAAATTTATTTTGCGAAGGCACGATTGATTGAAATGACTTTTTTTGGAAATGCGCCAATTCCATAGCTACTTGCTAGAAATACAGTTATATCAAGAAAATCAAGCTGCAAAATAAATTTTGCACTCCAAGCAAGCTGCAAAATAAATTTTGCACTCCAAGCAAGCTGCAAAATAAATTTTGCACTCCAAGCAAGCCGCAAAATAAATTTTTCATTCAAATAATTTGTACTTCATTCAATCGGGAAACGCTATATATTATTTTCCAAACGCTAACAACTTTGAAAAACTTTGTTAATATCAAAAACATTACCGTCTTGATAACTGATAACTGATAACTGATAACTGAAACATTATGGGATTTAAATGTGGAATTGTCGGCCTACCCAATGTAGGCAAATCGACTTTATTTAATGCGCTCACCAATGCTGAAATACAGGCTGAAAATTACCCCTTTTGCACTATTGATCCTAATGTTGGGATCGTCGCCATGCCGGATGCCCGTTTAGACGTATTAGCCAATCTCGTCAAACCACAAAAAGTGATTCCAACGACAATGGAATTTGTCGATATTGCGGGTTTAGTTGCAGGAGCCTCTAAAGGCGAAGGCTTGGGCAATCAATTTTTAGCCAATATCCGTGAAACGCAAGCCATTGCTCATGTCGTGCGCTGTTTTGAAGATGATGATGTCATTCATGTCGCTGGCAAAATCGATCCGCTGCTTGATATTGAAGTGATTAACACTGAATTGGCATTAGCCGATTTAGACACCGTTGATCGGGCTTTGCAAAAGGCCATTAAAAATGTCAGAAGCGGCAAAAAAGAGGCTGTGGCACAGCTACAGTTATTTGAAAACGTGTCAGCCCATCTTGACACTGGGCAACCAATCCGCGCCTTGACACTTAGCGAACAAGAACAGCTTTTACTACGAGACTTGCATCTACTCACTGCCAAACCCACATTGTATCTTGCCAATGTTGCCGAAGACGGTTTTGAAAAAAATCCTTATTTGGATCAAGTGCGTGAAGTGGCCGAGCGTGAAGCGGCAGAATTTGTACCCGTTTGTGCCGCGACAGAAGCTGAATTGATTACATTAGAAGCCGAAGAAAGACAAGAATTTCTAAACGAAATGGGCCTCACGGAACCTGGGTTAAATCGCGTCATTCATGCTGGCTATCGTTTATTAAGCTTACAAACCTTTTTTACCGCCGGGCCCAAAGAGGTGCGTGCTTGGACAGTCCGCATGGGTAACACCGCGCCAAAGGCCGCCGCTGTCATTCACACCGATTTTGAAAAAGGCTTTATTCGGGCCGAAGTCATTGCCTACGATGATTTTATCGCCTATAAAGGCGAACAAGGTGCAAAAGAAGCCGGTAAATGGCGCTTAGAAGGCAAAGAGTATATTGTGCAAGACGGCGATGTCATGCACTTTCGGTTTAATGTTTAAATAAACTTGATGATCACGTTTTTTTCATTTCGTTCTATAACTACAAGGATTGTTTATAAAAAAGGATATAACTACAAGGATTATTTGCTTATGAAAGGATAGATACTCAACAATGTAGTTTATAATCAATAACTTCAAGTGTGACACAATCTAATCCGCATCGATTAAACAATCCTTGTAGTTATATATCCTGTTAAGATTCCCAATGTGCCCGATCTGTTGTGAAAACACCTTGTTCATGCAACCATTTTTCAACTTTAGCCTCAAACCCTTCAGCACTCAGATAAACCCCACAGACAAGACTGGTTTTGGCGTGTTTGAGTTTGGAAAGCTTGCTAACAAACAATTGCGCTTCCGTCATCGACGGCTTTTTCTCATCGCGATTTTTCACTTCAAAGGCTAATACCCAAGCACTTTCAGCATCAAACCCTTCTGCAACAACATCTATTTCCTCTACTATCTGGCCCGGCACTGACACATAATGATTCATCACAACGTTTTGAAAGAGGGCTTTTTCACAGAGGGCTAACAAGGCTTGCTGTTTAGCAGAATCTACCACCATTCTGGGCCGTAATCGTTTTTGAAAATGCCTGATAGGCTTTTGGGTTTTTCGACAGCGGTTCAATTCCCGATAAACGATTAATTCTAGCATTCGCCCCTTGAGTTCATTCAACATGCCTTGCAAGGATTTCTTATCTTTTTCTAAAGCGGCAACCTTATCAAACAGTTCATTGTCAATGTTGGGTATCACATCGTCAATTTCTTCTTGGTAGAGATCACGAAAGATCAAATCCAAGATGTCATCTGGAATGCCACAATAACGAAAAGCATTACTGCCTGGGCTAATCAAATCACCATACACTAATGCCTGAAGTTTCTTTTCCAGCACACTGTCATCTAGTTGGCCGCCTAAGTGATTGCTGATTTCTTTCCGTGTAAATTCTTTGTAACGTTCTTTCGAGAGAAGCAAGATAATTTTTTTGGCATACTTATCGTTGACTTCATTGAGGGTTAAAGCAATGTATTCTGACCAAGTCCCAAACAATTCGCCTCGTTTATTCCTGATTTCAAAAGCCAAGGTTTTAATAGCCCCATCAACCGATGTAAAATCCTGCTCTTCCCAATCACTTTTCAACAGTGAAGCAATATAAAACGGATCGCTTTGCGTCAAGTCATTAATCACAAAGGCCGCTTCATCGGAAAGCGGTTTATTAAGATGTTCCCCATAGCGATAAACGGCTTCCAGGCCTTCAGCTTCTGTGAGCTTTGGCGAAACGGGCGTTTGTTTCAAACGACCGCCTTTGAACATCTTGTGTATCATTTGCATCACCCAACCCACATAACTACCTGAAACCAACATGGGCGAGACTTTAGATTCGACTAAGCCATGATAACCACCTGGAAGATTGTGTGCCCGATTTTTACGCTCTTGATCGTAATAGATATATTTGGTCATAAACTGGATTTCATCAATCATCACAAGACAGAACGCTTTTTCGAGATCAGCTATAAAGGCAGGTGTACCGAATGCCATATCTTGAGTATTGGCTACCCGTTCAGCACTCATATGTTCTTGAAATATATCCATATTTCTCAAGACTTTGTCAAAACCGAGTTCTCTTGCCATATCAAACAGTTCAGAAAATTCCCAAGGCTTATTATCACTAGCCAACACCCTTCTGCTTTTAAAAGAAAGGTATTGACTCAGGAAGGTGCGGTAATAAACATCAGAAAAATTCAGCAACCATTGATCTTGCTCTAAAATTTCAAGATAAAGCGGAATAACGAGGCCGTTTTGGTTCCACAAAATATTGAACAATCGCTGCATCAGGGCTGTTTTGCCGGATTTACGCCGCCCTAATAGCACACGAGATTTGGCCAGTTTTTTGGGTATCATGTTTGCCCAATCCGTCAGTAAGGCCATTTCTTTTTGTCGTCCGCAAAACAAAACAGGCTCTCCGATGTGTTCTTCTAATGCATAAATCATCTTGTCCTCCTTATTTCAAGGATCATATTATCAATTCAATTATAAGTACTGAAGCACAAATAAACAGATATTTTAGCGCAAAGGGCAACCACAAGGGATTGCCCCTACATGGCATTGCGTAGGGGCAATCCCTTGTGGTTGCCCCATTTCAAAATACACGA
>QNEL01000435.1 GCA_003645185.1 Candidatus Parabeggiatoa sp. nov. 3 | reverse complement strand
AGTACTGAAGCACAAATAAACAGGTATTTTACCGCAAAGGGCAACCACAAGGGATTGCCCCTACGACCTGCTTGTAGGGGCAATCCCTTGTGGTTGCCCCTCTTCTTGGTTGCTTCTATTTATATTTATTAATTAAAAAAAATACCTGAAAATTTATGGTTCAGTACTTAATACTGGTTTCGAGGTAAATGGATGGGTTCATTTTTTTTAACTGAATTATTCAAATTTTAAGACTCATTTTTACACCGTCTTTTTGATTTTTGACTTAAATAGGCACATGACGAATAGGTAATAGGTAATTAATGTGAGTTATCAACCCCTATTTTTAACACCATATCTTTGTGCTTCACCCATTACCTATTACTCATTACCAATTAATAACATTGCATCAAAGCATGGTATTCTTGATCTCTTTGATAAAACGGGCATAGGCCAATTATACACTAAAAATGGCACATTGATTAGAGAATTGAGAATCATAGTCGGTGGCACTTATCAACTTGCCCCAATCGTAGCGCAACCCCCCAAACTGATTAGGTTAAATACTGATTCACACTGATAATTAATCAGCGTGCTCCCGTTTTTGCGCGCAAAAACTTCTTAAGTGAAACCGAAGGATCGCGAAGCTAAAATCAGGACAATCCGTTAAATCAGCGTTCTATCCTTTTATCTTTTATAGGGTAACCACAAGGGATTACCCCTACGTTTCTTGAGAAACTGATCATGCCAATATTTCTGATATTATCATTACTGATTCAAATCGCCTTTGCCATCCATGTTGTAAAAACGGGACGTGATAGAATGTGGCTTTGGATCATTCTGATTTTTTCGGTGTTAGGATGTGTCGTTTATTTTTTTGCAGAAATCTTACCCGAATTACAAAACAGTCGCACTGGCTTTAGAAGAATATGAAGTCATCGCTTCCTACTATTCCGGTTATGAAGCGAAATGTCGCTACGCATTATTGCTAAGTACTGAAGCACAAATAAACAGGTATTTTACCGCAAGGGGCAACCACAAGGGATTGCCCCTACGGGCGGTTCGTAGGGGCAATCCCTTGTGGTTGCCCATCTTCTTGGTTGTTTCTTTTAATTAAAATACCTGAAAATTTATGGTTCAGTACTTCAAAAAACGAGGCCAGACTGAAAAAGCGCAGAGTTTGTTTAACGAGATTATAAAACGCGCTAAACACCTGCCCAAAAATTATCGTAAAGTTCAAAAGCAATGAATTGATATTGCTTCACAACAACTTGATTGAATATCGAATTGATATTGATTTGAATAATATTTTCACAAAGTGTTCAACAAAATGAAGTATAGAAAATGAGAGTTTGAACCAATCTTGATAGAACGCTGATTGTACTGATTGTCATGATTTACACTGATTAAGGTTCAATCTGTTTATTCCGTTAATCCGTTGTACTTTTACTATAGCAAGGACTATTATTTATGAAAAAACCAGTACGTGTCGCTATCACCGGCGGAGCCGGTCAAATTGCTTATTCCTTAGTTTTCCGCATTGCATCAGGAGAAATGCTTGGACAAGATCAGCCTGTTATTTTACACATGCTAGAAGTACCGGCCGCATTAGAGGCCTTAAAAGGTGTTGTCATGGAATTACACGATTGTGCCTACCCACTGTTAGAAGACATTGTCATGACAGACGATGTCAATATCGCCTTTAGCGATGTAGACTACGCTTTACTGGTAGGTGCCAAACCACGCGGCCCTGGGATGGAAAGAAGCGATCTACTGAAAATCAACGGAGAAATTTTTACCGAACAAGGTAAAGCACTCAATGACTTTGCCAGCCGTGATATCAAAGTACTCATCGTCGGCAACCCGGCCAATACCAACGCCTACATTACCATGCACTCTGCACCAGATTTAGATCGCAAACAATTTAGTTCCATGACACGTCTCGATCATAACCGTGCTGTCAGCCAATTGGCAGAAAAAACAGGTGTCAAAATCACCGCCGTTAAAAATGTGATCATCTGGGGCAATCACTCCACCACACAATATCCTGATATCAACCACGCCACCATCAATGGTCAACCTGCAAAATCCTTAGTTGAGCAAGACTGGATCATCAATGAATTTATGCCCACGGTACAACAACGTGGAACTGCCATTATTAAAGCACGCGGTGGTAAATCCAGTGCAGCCTCGGCTGCTTTTGCCGCCATGTCACACATGCGTGATTGGGTAATGGGTACTGATGAATGGACGAGCATGTCCATTCCCAGCGATGGTAGCTACAACATTCCTGAAGGATTAATTTATTCCTTCCCTGTGACAATAAAAGACGGTAAAATAAATATCGTACAAGGTTTAGAAATAGACCAATTTAGCAACAAACTGCTCATCGCAACCCAACATGAACTTGAACAAGAATGTGAAGCGGTAGCAGACTTACTGGTTTAGGAGACAGGTCAATGCCATCTGCGTATCGGGCAGACACGCAGGTATGCCCCCTACAGAACCCCATGTATTTTGGGACTGTAGGGGCAACCAGATCGTGTTCGCCCTAGCTGTGTTAATGGCATTGAAGAGACAGACGGGCAACAACGTTGCCACCTATAACTTAAGGAGAACAATGTGATTGTCAAAAAAACCTCAAGCATCCTACTGTGTCTTATGACTCTGATGATGGCGGCGAGTGCTGAGAATCGTGCCTTATTAGTCGGTATTGACGAATATCAACATATCAATTCGCTCACTGGTAGTAAACAAGATGTCATCAACATGACGCAATTTCTTCAAGCTAACTGGCATTACCGACCCGCACAAATCCGCAGCTTAATTAATAATCAAGCCACTAAATCAGAGATTTTAAGGGTATTTGACAGTTGGCTGATTAAAGGCACGCAACCCGGCGACAAGGTGTTGTTCTATTATAGCGGACATGGCACCTACGTGAGAGATAGGAGCCATGATGAAAGTGACCGTTATGATGAAGCCTTGTGTCCCTTCAATAGCACTCGCTTAAAAAGGGACTTGATTCTTGATGATGAGATCAACCAGCGTTTGGAACAATTAAAGGCGCGTCAAGTCACAATCATTATTGACGCCAGTCACTCTGGCACGATGGCCAAAAGCATCTCATTTCGGGATCATCCCGATTCCACTATCAAAGTGCCGATTTTTAAAGAGCCGCCGAAACGTCAGACCACAAACCATAACTTGAAAAAAGAGGTTTTCCTCAAAAATCAAGAACATGTTGTGTCTTATACTGCGGTAGCCGCCCACCAAGTGGCTGTTGTTGATACCAGCGTTTACCCGCATACCGGTGTCTTCACGCGCCGCTTTATTCAAGGGATTGAAGATAACCATGCAGACAGCAATTCTGATGGCAAAGTCAGTCATCGGGAATTGTTAGACTACATGCGCCGTGAATCGCAGGCATACTGCAATATGAGGCCATACCAATGTCCAGACGGATTAACACCACAACTGAACATCAAACCGAGTCTGTTAGATCAAGAAGTTCGGATGTGGGCCAGTGATCCTTCAATATCCGACTTGATAGAATTCCGTTTAAATAACGATTTACAGGTTGACATTGTGCCATACACGCCGAAACAGGGTCAAAAGATACGAGTACAGGTAACCAGTCAGCGAAATGGACACTTACTCGTATTCGATGCCAGTCGTCTTTCTACAGCAAAAACATTAACGCGCCTGTTTCCCAATCGGTATACCTTACCAAGCTATGTCAAAGCTGGAAAAGTATTCACAATACCCGATCCCCTTTCAGGCTTTGAAATTGTCGCAAAATCACCGGGTAAAAGATTAATCGTCGCCTTATTAGTAGACAAGGCCAGTGAGTTATCAACAGTAGAAGAAGCTTTACCAAAAGCGTTTAAACAATTAAAGTCAACAAACGCTAAAACCCTGTCACAACAACTCAATAAACAACTCCGTCGAATCTTGTTGCAAAAACAGAGTAACCCTAATGTCATTTTATCCATTTTGACAAAAACTTATGAAATCAAACTCTGATTGATTATTCAGTTATCAGTTCCACGCAAAAGTTTTGCGCGCAAAACTGTATTTCACGCAAAAGTTGCGCGCAACTTTTGCGTGAGCCGAAGGCCAGCGAAGCTAAATGTGGAAATCAGTTATCAGTTGAATCAGTTTAGCGTCTTTAGCGTTTATTTTTTTTAACGCAAAAGGCGCAAAAGGCGCAAAAGGCGCAATTTTAAAACTGACAGTCATGTTTTTTAATCGAAAAAGATTGCCTTTAATAGAGCGAGCGATGTAATATATTGCCCGTTCAATGGCTAGTAGGGGCAATCCCTTGTGGTTGCCCTGTGCTTGCCCTTCTACCTCTTATCAATTCACTTACTAAAAAATGGAGAAATAACCTTTATGACGTATCTTCAACGTTTGCGACGCTCACCTTATGGCATCGCATTACTGAACACCTTGTTGATTGTCTTGACTTGTGGGATAGCAGCACACGCCGGGCCACCTAACAAGGCAGGAGAAGGGAAGACAGATCCCTGCAACATCGTGCTTCCACCCACACCGCTTGATCTTCGCCATCAAAGCATTAGCGAGTCTTGGGATAATTTGTTTCAAGGCGAAACCAGTGCGCTTGTCAAGATTCCCACTTACCGTAATGGAGACTTGTCTGAGGAACAAGTAATTGCCAATCTCGAAACCGTCCAAGGCTGTTTGCAAACGTGGACTGAAAAGTTTAACAGCACACAAAAAACGCTGAAGCTGTATGACTTCAATTGGACCAAGACAGTCAATGATATTCCTTACTGGCTATTTGGTTTTCGGTTAGGAGAAGGGGCACAAAAAGTGGCCCTGATTACCCATCTTGATACCGTACCCGCTAGTCAAAGTGATTGGTGGCGGCCTTTCGATCCTCGCGTCGAAGAACGTCAATACTTGGGCGAAGACATGGACTTTCTCGTAGGGCGCGGTGCCCTTGATGACAAAGGGCCAGCTGTTAGCACTTTTATTGTGCTGCGGGCCATAGCAAAACAATTTGATCGCCACCCTGAGCTTTTAAATGACTACACCCTAGAACTCATCTTCGACACCTCAGAAGAAACCGATATGGCAACACCCCACTATCTTGACGATACAGAGACACAAGCACCCAATTTTGGGGTTGTATTTGATGCCATGTGGTGTGTTCGTGCTGAAAAGGGGCTTGAACAACCGGTTTTCTCCTTACCGTATACCACCCTAGCAAACGGAGACTTATGGATCGAAAGTCTCAACACCTCAACAGCGCCTGTCAACCAGATTCCAGATACCGCCACAGCTATCATTAAGGCCAGTTCAAAAGACTTAGCCACTCAATTTGCAGAAGGGATTAAATCGTTTTATAGAAGCTACCGCTTTGACGATCCCTACTATCGCGCCGCCGATTTAACCGTTTCAGAAGTTGATGACGAAAATCGCGTTTTGCTAACCACCAAAGTGGCCGGCGCGCAACATGGTTCAGCACCCGATTTCAATCGACGGAATGGCGCGAACCCACTGGTATCATTGGCCAACTTTCTCACCCACTTAGTTCACGAGAACAAACTGGCCAGCAATCAGATTAGTCGCATGACTCAATTTATGACTTGGGGATGGGGAACCAAGGCATTTGGCGAAAAGCATCCTGAATTGCTAAAAGCTCAAGATAATGTGTTTGAAATTGGGACAACTTACGCCCTAACCCAATTCGTCACCGACACTGAAAAGCAAGAAATCACCCTCGGAATAGATATTCGTTATGCCATAGGACATCACAGTCATGGTTGGGATGGCGAAACAGAAGGCTTATTCGACGGCGATAGTCGCTTCCAATATGTCTTTGAGCAACTGATGGCTCGCTTTTCCAAAGCGCATCCTGGTGATCAGATTCAATTGCAAACGAAAATGGTTGTCTCACCGGA
This sequence comes from Candidatus Parabeggiatoa sp. nov. 3, assembly GCA_003645185.1. Taxonomy (GTDB): domain Bacteria; phylum Pseudomonadota; class Gammaproteobacteria; order Beggiatoales; family Beggiatoaceae; genus Parabeggiatoa. The sequence continues at coordinate 997 of QNEL01000435.1, read as the reverse complement.
TGTACGCAATCCCGACACCAATCAAGCGTTTCAACTCCTGAATGAAGCTTTTCGAGCGGTTGAAGGCAGAGATTGTCCGCGTCTTGCGATTGGCGGTGGCACAGATGCAAAAGGGCATTCACAGTTATTGGCGGCCGGCCCACTTTTTGACGAAGATATGGGGCCCCCTGTCAATTACCACGGACAAAATGAAGGCGCACCAATGCCCCATATCAAAAAGAGTTCGGAAATACTGTATCATTTACTGTACACAATAGTGTCAGAGAACATTGATCTTCCATCCTCTGATGAACCATCAGATCACCCTGTCCAAAAAAACGAGTCTAAACTAACGCCTCGCGCAAATCGTTTGTTCTAATTCTCTTCTCAATCATGGTGGATTATGCCCAAATGGGCTAATCCACCTACATCAAAACGCAAAAGGCGCAAGAGGCGCAAGAGGCGCAAAAAGTTGATAAAACCTCTTTAGCGTCTTTAGGAACGTGCATGAAATAAAATAGCCATTATAAAATTAGCAACTCCCTTGTTATTGCTGTCTTAAACAAGAAGTTGTCTAAGTTATTTTGTGCGCATTCCTTAGCGTCTTTAGCGTCAAAGCGCGTTTAAATCTAATCTTGACAACTTAGCGTCTTTGTTTGAGCGTGAAATTAAAAATAGTGTGCTACCATTAACACTATATATAAACACATTTCGCTTTTTAATGATATCGAGACAACAATAGGAGAAAGCAATCATGTTACGTTTTTAACAACGATTTTGATAACCTTCCTCATTACCGCCGGATTTCTCACTTATTACGACTACCTCAACCCTGATACACCACCCTTGCCCCCAAAAGGGCCCAAAGTGCTTGTTCACGATGACGCATCACGTATCGCCTTAGTGATGGGCATGGGCAACTATCAAAACGCCTTTATTGGCAAATATCCTCTTGAATCGCTCAATAATCCCGTCAATGATGCCACTGATATGGCTAAAACGCTCGATGATTTGGGCT
>QNEL01000434.1 GCA_003645185.1 Candidatus Parabeggiatoa sp. nov. 3 | reverse complement strand
GCAAGGGGCAACCACAAGGGATTGCCCCTACGACCCGCCCGTAGGGGCAATCCCTTGTGGTTGCCCCTCTTCTTGGTTGTTTCTATTAATTAAAATACCTGAAAATTTATGGTTCAGTACTTAGTTATGTTTAGAGACAATTTGAAGCATCGAGTATAAATTGATAATGACAAATAACTTAGTTGATAACCATGAACTCACTTTTTCATTGAGAATTAATTTTCTCGTTGTTCTTCTGGCATTGTTTGTCATTATGTTAATAGGCAATGCCTGGGTTAATGATGATGCCTATATTACTTTTCGCACGATTGATAATTTTATCAATGGGTATGGATTACGCTGGAATGTGATTGAAAGAGTCCAAGCTTATACCAATCCATTGTGGATGTTTGTGCTATCCGGTTTTTACTTTTTCACAAGAGAAATTTATTTCACCAGTCTGATTGTTTCTATTTTTATTTCGGTATTAACCGTCTATCTGGTTGTGTTTCAAATTGCCAAATCGGCATTTTCTGCCTTGCTCGCGCTTGTCATTCTCATTTCTTCCAAGGCCTTTCTTCATTATTCCGCTTCTGGCTTGGAAAATCCGCTGACAAACGTGCTTATTGTCTTGTTTTTCCTCGTTTATTTTAAGATTTACCTTGAACAGGCTGTTCACAAAAGGCAAACAATATTCCTGTTGGCTTTTATTGCCGGTTTAGCCATTTTGAATCGGATGGATAACCTGCTGATTTTCATGCCGGCACTGCTTTTAATCTTATGGGAAAATCGCTCTTGGAAAAACACGGCTTTGATGATGGCGGGATTTATACCTTTTATTGTTTGGGAATTGTTTTCGCTCATTTACTATGGTTTTTTATTTCCAAATACGGCCTACGCCAAATTAGGGGGTGAGATTCCACATTATAAGCTGGCACTACAAGGCATAGTTTATCTTGTCGAATCATTCTTGAGAGATCCGATTACTCTTTTTACCATAGCAATCGCGTTTCTAGTGCCATTTTGGACAAAACAACGGCAACTTTGGCCATTAGTGTTGGGCATTCTGCTAACGGTTATTTATGTCGTCAATGTCGGTGGCGATTTTATGAGTGGACGATTTCTCAGCACACCTCTACTGGGATCCGTTATTGTCTTGTCCCAAATGTCTTGGCTAGGTTATCAAACGACTTGGAGTCAGTTAAAAAGCAAGTTAAGCCTCTTGATACTCGTCTTGTCAATGTGTTCTTTGATGACTTATCTGTCTCCTATCAATTGGATAGAAAAGCCTTATGAATTTGTACGTGCGCGTGTTTTGGAAACATTTCCAGAGCATTTTCTTTATGTGCCTAGGCCAGTTGAAGATAGAGCAAAACACTTAGGCCAAAAAAGGCGGGTTGTTATGTTTAATGTGTCCAATGAAAAAGGCATTTATTACCCGCTAACGGGCCTATGGTTGGCAACAAAGGGAATTGATGTTCCTACTATTCATTTTTGGGCAAACGAAGGCCAATTAGCGCGTCAAAGCCAAGAGAAAGTTTACATTAAAGGCGCGGTTGGTTTCTTCGGCTTCTATGCAGGGCCTGATGTACATGTCATTGATTTATTTGGATTATCCGATCCGTTATTGGCGAGATTACCGCCTTCTCGTGTGTGGCGAGTCGGACATCTTGAACGGACTTTTCCACAAGGCTATTTAGAAAGTATTAAACAGAAGCAAAATCTGCTAGTGGATCAAAAACTCGCCCATTTGTATGATCAACTGCGACTTGTCACGCAGGGCGATCTGTTTGATCCTAATCGCTGGCGTGCCATTTGGTTTCTGAATTTTGGGCACTGGAGTCATTGAATGGGATTCATTCACATTAAGAAATGACATGAGGGCAACCCTACGGATTGATTCGACAATAAACCGGTTTGTAGGGGCAATCCCTTGTGGTTGCCCTTGAATTTGAAGTACTCAATGATCCAAGTGCCCTTTCTTAATAAAAAGATCGAAAAAACAGATAAACCGCTTTCACCACATCACGCCACTTGGGTTGAGAACGCCGACAAAATCCTTCGTCATTCACATATAACAAATCCGCTTTCAACCAAGATAAACCAATTGAGGCGTCATAATCAGACTGTATTATCAGATCATATTGCCCACGTAATCGCCAGTAAGTGAACCAGCGTTTGATTTTGGAGGGTGGAAAAGGTTTGATAAATCTGGCACGCGGTAGTTGATAAACAGTTTCACCATTGAGTAAGGGCATACAGTCTATTTCTAACTCTGGACGTGTCAGCATGGCTTGCACTAAAGGTTCTTGCAATCGCGTCGCTTGAAGATTGACTGTCCTAGAAACCAAAATCTTTTTAACCGTTTTGTCTAATAAGACTGAACTCACAGCATCATTAGGTTGATAAGTGCTGTTTAACTGAATATTTTTTTTACCAAAACGCCCCGCCTCAAAATCATTGACAGCATCATAATGTAATTGGGCTAAATCCGGTTTACCAATCAAGTGATAATACACCGCCTTTTTTAAGATGTATAGTTTGAAATGCCGTAAGGTTGTCTGATCAGCGCCATGATTGCTTAATAAATCCAACACGTTGCGGTTATCATAATACAAAACCCAAGTGGGTACCTTAGCGGCAGCGGATAAGTGCCAAATCAATGACTGAGCAGATACGACGATTCGATACCCCATTTCTGCAATGCGTAAACACCATTCCACATCATCAAAATGGATAAAATAATCGCGCCACAAGCCAGCCTCTTTAGCCACTTTGACACGGATTAATAACGATGCTGCGGCAACATATTCTACATCCATATAAGGCTGACAGTGCATCAAATGTTGACTTAAATCAGCCTTTATAGTCAATAGTTCTGGTGCCGAATAACCTTGCCATGCCTGAATGGTTTCTAAATGACGAAACAAAATCAAATGGCCGATATTCACCTTGCGATCAATAAAGGCACCCATTTCGTTAATGCGCCAAGGATAATCTAATTGCATCATCGTTGAACCGGCTACGGCAATATCTGGCTTGGCTTCTAATAAAGCCACTAATTCAGTCAGTGCGCGATGGTGTACCAAAACATCGTTATCTAATAACCAAAAGTATTGATAACGCCCTTCAGTCTGTTCAAAACCCCATTGTAAACCAGTATTAAATCCCCCAGTACCACCGAGGTTTTCTTGATTATAAATCAAATTGATTTGCGGATAGGCCGTTTTTATCGCTTCTTTTGTGCCATCTTGGCTGGCATTATCCACTACCAAGATGTCAAGTGCATCAATCGGATAGGCAATCGTCGCCAAGGAGGCTAAGAGTTCTAAAACAGATGCCTTGTTATTCCAAGTAACGATGATAATGAGAATCTTCGGGGCGGTTGTCACAGCTTGAGTTGTCATAAGCGTTTAATAAATTGATGTAAAATACTGTTTTGTCTCCAAAAGGTGGTCAGTTGTTTTTGCTGAGGTAGAGGTAAAACTTGCGCTTTGATGGGCGTGTGCAAGGCATCCAAAACCGCTTGATAGTACCAACGCAATTCTAGCGATTGCACGGCACGGATGAATCCAAAACACAGGCGCGAGGCAATTAAATAACCGGCCATAGGAAATGGAAAATAGCGGCGTATCAGCCAAATCGTATTACGTGTCGGATAATAAACTTGTCGCCAATTAGTTCGGCCTTCAGGCGATTGACGGTGTATCACCCGACAACAAGGATCGTAATAGATTTTATAGTGTAAGCGCATCACTTGAATAGCGACTTCGATTTCGTTTTGATAAATAAAAAATTCGCCTGGATACCACCCGATTTGTTCAAATAAAGTACGGCGAATCGCAAAGCCACAACCAACAAAGGCCATTGAAGGCCCAGGGGCATCGTTTTTGGGCAGATGCCAAGTGCAAACCGCTTGACCTTTCATAGATTCAATACGGCAAGCGACAACACCAACATCAGGGCGCGTATCTAGGCATTGAATAAGACGATCAAGTGTTATATTGTCTACAGGATGTGAATCATCATCCAATACCAGTAAATAATCACCTTTAGCTTGTTTAAACCCTTCATTATAACCGGCAATGCCAGTATTGGTTGGCAAAAACACTACCCGAACCCAATCCGCTTGAGTTTGCAAAAAATCTCTCGTACCATCAGTCGAGCCATTATCAACCGCAATCACCTCAACATCATCACGATGTTCGATCAAGCGCGAGAGTTGTGCGAGGGTATAACGGGTTTCTTTAATCCGGTTATAATTGAGAAAAACAATACTGAGTTTAGGTGGAGTCAATTCAACTTGGTTCATCATCATCTATTATCACAATATCTACAAATAGAAAACAGGGCGCATAATGCCTGAAACAGGTATTTATCGCAACATTTCAGTTATCAGTAATCAATTATCAGTAATCAATTATCAGTTATCACAATCTACATTAACAAGATAGTAGGGGCAATCCCTTGTGGTTGCCCGAAATGAAAACTATTTATAACTGATAACAGAACACATTGATAATTGAACATTGCTCATTAATTAATAAATATTATGGAGGAAAAGAATCGTGATGCAGAATGACATTATCCGATTAATAGTGATTGATGAATCAGATAGTGATGCAGAAGTCATTTTAAACCGTTTGCGTAAAGCACGTTATCCCATTCGTCCACGCTATGTTGAAGATGAGGAAGACTTGCAGGAAGCTTTGACTGAAAATGAATGGGATTTGATTATTTCTGTGCCAGAAGTCGATGATTTAACTGTCGATCAAGTTTGCGAAATGGTTTCGTCATCCAAGCAAGATATTCCTGTTATTGTTCTCGTTAAGAAACTAGACAGTAAAAGCATGGCTGCGTTACTCAATATCGGTGCCAAACAAGTGATTTGGTATAACGATAATGGTTGTTTACCGATTGTCGTCGGCAGAGAACTCAAAAATTTGGCGGAACGTCGTAAACGTAAGCACCTTGAACAACTCTATAAAGAAACTCAAAAGCATAACAAAATGCTGTTGGAAACCTCGCGCGATGCGATTGCTTATGTCTATGATGGGATGCACATCCATGCCAATCCTAGTTATTTAAAGATGTTTAACTACAAAAGTATGGATGACATAGAAGGCCTACCCATCATGGACTTAGTTTCCTTAGATGATCAAACTAAGTTTAAGGATTTTATGCGCGAATTTATGGAGGACGACAAGGAAGAAGAACGTCAAATCGATTTAGAAGGGCTGAAGTCAAGTAAAAAACGCTTTAAACTCAAAATGGAGTTCAGTCACGCGATTTATGACAGCGAACGCTGCATTCAGGTTATTATTCGTGATCAATTGCAAAATCAAGAACTTGAACAGAAACTCAAAGAAGTCAGCCGCCGTGATCAACTCACAGGCCTATTGAATCGCCAGTACTTTTTCGAATTACTGGAAAAAGCTTTGGCAAAAGCGATGGAAACGCACACGCGCAGCGTATTATTTTATATTGCCTTGGATAATTTTATTCAAATTAGAGAAAGTGTTGGTGTTGCAGGCGTTGATCCCGTGATTCAAAATATCGCTCAAGTCATCAATCGCCTATCAGAAGGGGGAAGCTTAGCACGGTTTGGTGAAAGTAGCTTCATTCTGCTTTTAGCAGACAAAGATGGCAAAAAATATGCTGCGGCTGGCAAAACGGCTGAGAAAATTTGCAAGGTGGTAGCAGATTGTTTAACCGAATTAAATGATCAAACCGTCGTCACCACTTGTAGCATTGGTATTACCCAAGTTCTCGCTTCTTCTGCCACGCCACAAGATGTGCTAACCGATGCTCATGCTGCTTGTAAAATGGCAATGGAAAGCGGCGGCAATCGTTATGAATTATACAAGCCACGTCAGTCTAGCGAACAAGGCAGCATGAAAAGTTCTGACATGGCTAAGCTCATTGAAACGGCCATTGAGGAAAAGCGATTATCACTACGTTATCAACCTATCATCAGTTTACAGGATGAAACCCAAGAAATTTATGAAGTCTTTTTGCGAATGGTTGATCAAGAAGGCAAAAATGTGCCAGTTGGTGAGTTATTTGATGCCGCTGAACAGGCCAATCTAGGCATGCTTTTGGACAAATGGGTACTCCAAGAAGCGACTGATGTCTTGGTAAAACAACAGAAGGCGGGACATGAAACCTACTTTTTCATCAAATTGTCTGATCAAGCGATTCAAGATGAAAATGTGTTGCTGCATATTCGGAAACTGCTCAAAAAGTCTCAGTTACCGGGAGAACGTTTGGTTCTGGAACTCAGTGAATCGATAGCGATTGGCCAAATCAAATTAGCAAAAACATTTATCAATCAATTGAAAATGTTTGGATGCAAAACGGCACTAGAACACTTTGGTACCGGCTTAAATTATGCGACGACACTCAAACATCTTTCTGTTGATTACGTGAAAATTGATGCTCAATACAGCAAGGAATTATCGAACAATGCAGAAAATCAACAAACTGTGCAGGATATTGTCAAAATGGCACATGAATTGGGTAAATTGACGATTGCGGAAGCGGTAGAAGAGGCTAACAGTTTGACCGTACTTTGGTCATCTGAAGTTGATTATGCTCAGGGGCATTACATTCAAGAACCACTGGAAGAACTAGAGTTTGATTTTTCCGACGAAGAATAGTTCAGTTATCAGTTATCAGTTATCAGAAAGAAAGCTGTTGGCTTAAAAATCAAATAGGTCGCTATTATATGACGATGCTAAGTTTTTGCGCGCAAAAATTTTTGCTTGAAAGCCTATTCACATTCAACCCGACAGGATTGTGCGTTTTAATTACTGATGTTACGCAGAGAACTTCAAGAGGGCAGACACGTCGGTCTGCCCCTACAGTGATATTGGTGTAAGGGCGAACCGGTGTGTTCGCCCAAGAGTCCACAGTCATATTGGGTGT
>QNEL01000433.1 GCA_003645185.1 Candidatus Parabeggiatoa sp. nov. 3 | reverse complement strand
GTTGCCGGCCCCAATAGATCAATGTAGGGTGGGTAACGGGTTTTTGTTGCCGGCCCCAATAGATCAATGTAGGGTGGGTAACGGGTTTTTGTTGCCCACCATTAAAATCAATGTAGGGTGGGTAACGGGTTTTTGTTGCCGGCCCCAATAGATCAATGTAGGGTGGGTAACGGGTTTTTGTTGCCCACCATTAAAATCCTACATTTTGATTTATGTCTAACGATGAGGGTTGCACCGTGCCCTGAGCTTGTCGAAGGGGGTTGCCCTTTTTATTTGACTTTGAAAACCAATAAAGTGATATCATCATTTCACATTTCACGCAAAAGTTGCGCGCAACTTTTGCGTGAAATACAGTTTTTGCGCGCAAAAACTTTTGCGTGAAATACACTTTTTGACTACCAATGTATTGTCGCACATCGGCAATAACGGCCTGAACAATCTCCTCGGCAGTATCTTGCCAGTGGCGACTGACAATGGCGCAAAGCCGCTCTAAACCATACAATTGCTGCTCAATATTTTCCGCTTCTGTGATGCCATCTGTGTAAAGCACCACAACATCGCCTGTATTCAATAACAATTCTCTTTGGGCAATAAAGTCGTTAATGTCTGGTTCTAACCCAATTGGAAAACCTAACTCATCAGTGTCTACCCGTTCTACAAACCCATTTCGCACCACAATCATCTCTTCATGTTGTCCACTCAAAAACAAAGTCTTTTCTCGTAACTCTAATAAAGCGAAACTGAGATTTTTATCAGAATTCATTCGCAGCACATTGTCATAAATGGTGCGATTCAGGGTATTCAAAAAGTTAAGCAGGTTAGTTTCGTTATGTGTCATCAGGGCCCGCACAATTGATTGCACCATGAGGGCTAATACACCACTTTCTAAGCCATGTCCAGTGACATCGCCAATCCCAATTAATACCCGTCCGTCTTGGTGAAGCACATCATAGTAATCACCACCGACTTCAGAAGCCGGTTCCATAAAACCGGCAATGTCTAAACCTTCAATTTGCTTCAGTTCATTTTCCTTAGGCAAAAGCATTTGTTGTAATCGACGTGAAACATCTAATTCAGCACTCATACGCACATTTTCAGATGTGAGTTGTTCGTTGAGGGCCGTAATTTCTTCATTCGCGTCAGCGAGTTGTTCAGTACGTTGTGCAAGCTGGGCAGTGCGTTCTACCACTTTTTCTTCTAATGTCTGATACAACAGCGCGTTTTCAATCGAAATAGCCATTTGAGACGACAGCACTTTCAAAACTTGAAGACGTTCTTCAGTAAAAGCGTATTCTGTCAAGTCATTTTCTAAATATAATATACCCGTCAATTTCCCCTGATTGAGAAGGGGTGTACATAAAACGGATTGGGGTTCATTTTTGAGAATGTAGATATCTTGGGTAAAATGGCCCTCCACACAGGCATTATTCAACACGACTGGTTCTTGTGTGCGAGCAACATAGTGAATCATGCTGGCGGCCACTTTCTGATTGTCGTCAATGGGAATGGACTGCAAAACGTCGAGGGTATCGCCATTCACTTCGCTTTCAGCTTCGATAAACCATTGTTCTTGTTGAGGAAGTAATAACAATCCCCGGCATGCCCCCGCATTTTCAACCACAATTTGCATCATGGTTTCTAAAAGACGACTTAACACAATCTCCCCTGATAGCGTTTGAGCCGCTTTCATGACGCTCTCCAAATCTAAAGCCTTGGATGTACTTTGACTTGATATCGAAGCCATTCGAGTCATCGACGTTGTAAAAGCCATCGTATGAAGCGGTTTTTCTATGATAGGGGCAATCAATTGTGGATATCGCTCTTCTAAATCATGAACTTTACCAGTGGCTCCCCATTGTTGATAAGCATAGTGTGCGCCTCTCAGGTAAATCAAAGCAAAGTCTTCTTTCTGCTGTGTGAACCAAAATCTAGCCGCTAATTCATAGGCAAGTGCTTCATTACACCGATAACCCTGCACCCTGGCCGAGGCAATCGCTTTATCATAACACTGCATAGCAAACATTGGATTGTTTTCGATTCTCGCTTTCTCAGCTTGTAAAATCAGATAAGCGTGTTCAAAATTCGCTTCACATTGCTCAAACAACCGTTGATTTTCAGCGAGGCTTTCATTCAGGATATCCAAATAGGTTTCTTTATCCGCTTCGCTAGCATCGGCATACAAGGCAGCACAAGTGATACCAGTGTGCAAGTAGTAATCACTCCGAAAACTGATATCTATGGCAGCGATAGCCGCAATCCAAGTCGCCCGTTCATGTACCAATGATAAAGCCTGCTCATAGCATTCAAAAAGACTCAATGACAATAACTTTTGCCTTTTATACACAGCACAAAAAAGCGGTGCCGCTGTTTCAAAGGCATTGATCAACGCTTCTTCTGTAAAGGCACCGTGGTTAAAAGTCGTTTTATTGATCTCACCTTGCACGTTTTTAATAAAGCCTTCATACATTTGAGCCAGAAGCAACATCGTCTGATTGTTCACCTTCCAACAATGGGCAATCGCTTCCTGGGTTGCTTTTCTCCCTTCCGCTATACTGATTGGAAAAAGATATCTGGGGAGTTCAATTATTGCATGGCCTGCAAATAAAAAATCACCGTTTTCAAGTGCAACACGGTAAGTTTCTCGAAAGTATTCGATACTCACATTGATATGTTCTCTCAGCACATTAAAAAGTGCATACATATTGTGTATCTTAGTCTTGACACTTGAATTAATGAGTTTGTCTTGATTCAGCCGTAAAGCTAAGGCCGCAAATTGATAAGCACTGGTATAGTCTTTAAAACCACCACTGCATATAATGGTAAAAAAACTATAGCCTACCGGTATAAACGGTGACAGCCCGTATTGAATGGACATATTCACCGTTTTAGTCGCATAAAACGCCAACAAATTGGGAAGCTTGATAGCAATAGAATCGAAAGCCATTGCTATCATTTGTGAACAAACTTTCATCTCTTCATCTTGCATCAGAGGTAAATGCCACAAATCCTCAATCTGGCGGTTTTTCTTATGATCTTGATAAAGGGCTATTTCCGTAGCCGTTGCTTGTTCATAAGCCTGATCTAAAGTGGGTACATTCAGACCAAACAAATTCAAGCCCTCTATCAGCGTTGCAACCGCTTCATAAAATTGGCCTTGCCCAGCCCGTTGGGCGATTTTGATCACATAAATTGCCGCCTTATCAAATTTGGATCGTGCGTTTTCTAACGCGATGGCGAGGAGTTGCTCAGAACGATCAAAGTGGCCAGACAAAAACTCACATTCACCTTGTTCTTTATATAATTCAAAGGCTTCTGAATAATACGGCTGCCATGCCAAGGCATCTAACAACGTGATACCCTTGCTGAAATAATTAATAGCGGCATGGATTGCCGTACCCGCTTTAGCCTTATTGCCAGCCTGTAAATTTAAACGCACTAAGGTGATTCTTTCCTCCTCATCGGTTATCAGTGCTTGACCGCTATTCAATTGATTAACAATCTCAAAAACGTGTTCCTCTAAATCTTTTTCCGCAGTATTGGCTAATAGCAACCGCCCAATTTTTAAATGAAGCGCAGATTTATCGGCCTCAGGTATCAATGAATAAGCGGCTTGTTGGATGCGATCATGTTGGAATTTAAAACGGCTGTTTTTGTCAGCGGTTGTTTCCAACGACTTATAATGATCATCCAGTGGCAAAAGCAAACCCGCCTCTATGGCGGCCCAAAGATGAGATAAGGTATCAGATTGCGAATATTGTCCGATGAGAGACAAGGTTTTTAAATCAAATTGACTACCAATGCACGCGCCTAATTTTAAAGCGGTTTGCGTTTCAGAAGAAAACCGGCTGATTTTGCCAGCCATCAACTCCACCACGTTATCAGCTATGTCAAGAGCCGCGATTTTGTCAATATCCCATTGCCATTGCTGTGTCTTCAGATCAAAAACCAGTAAAGCCTGTTGATACAAAGACTTTAAAAATTCATGGATAAAAAAAGCATTACCCAGTGTTTTATCATAGACTAATTGAGTTAAAGGCTCGCTATAAAGTGGTTCACACTTTAAAGCATCAGTGATTAAACGATTGACATCCGTTTTGGAGAGATTAGCTAATGAAATCGTGTTCAGCAAAGCGCCCGCTTTTTGCAGTGCTTCTAATGTCATCATCAAAGGATGCGCTTCATCCACTTCATTGTCGCGATAAGCACCAATAATCAGAAAATAATGACTATCCGTGTCTGTCATCAACGTTTTGAGCAAATTCAAAGAGGCCGAATCCGCCCATTGCAAATCATCTATAAATAACACCAGCGGATGCTCTTTTTGGCAAATAGCCCTAAAAAAGTTTTGAAAAACCAGATTAAAACGGTTTTGGGCATCAAGGGAGCCGACTTCAGCCACAAGCGGTTGTGGGCCAATTATTAATTCTAATTGATTAATCACATCAATTAATATTTGACCATTGTTACCAACAGCTTTAAGGATTTGATCGCGCCACCTGATTAATTCATCAGCGGTTTCTGTGAGCAGATACTGACAAAATTCATTAAATGCTTGACTGATCGCGGAATACGGTATATTGCGCTGAAACTGATCAAATTTACCCGCCGCAAAATAACCGTGTTTTTCAGTCATGGGTTTATGGACTTCATGCACTAAAGCCGTTTTGCCAACGCCAGAATAGCCGGCCACTAACATCATTTCACCGCCGCATTTAACGGATAGAGAGGGATTTAATGCGTTGATTTCTGAGATAAGTTCTACTTGGGGTTGGAAATGGGCTATGCGTTCAAAGGCATGCAATAAAGTTTTAGTCTCGTTTTCGCGGCCATAGAGTTTTTGTGGGATTTGGAATTGGCCAGAAAAATCGTTTTGGGCCAGTTCAAAAGCCTCGATTCGGTTTTCGGTTTCCAATTGATGTTGGCAAATCGAAAAATCAGCTTTGACTCCAAAAGCCGATTGATAACGATCTTCAACATTTTTCGCCATCAATTTCATCACGATATCGGAAACCATGGGGGGGATATCAGGATTCACTTCACAAACAGGCGTAGGCGTTTTAGCCATAAGACAATGAACTAATTCCAAAGGGCTATCCGCCTCAAACGGCACTTTCCCCGTTAAAAGTTCATAAAAAGTCACACCCAAAGAGTACAAATCGGTACGATAATCCAATGCCCGATTCATACGCCCAGTTTGTTCAGGAGAAATGTAGGCCAGTGTACCTTCCAATTGAGAGGGATTTTTGAGCGTAGGCGTTTCACGCGGCAAACGACTGGCAATACCAAAATCAATGATTTTCAATTGCTGGGTTGTGGGATTGAAGACGATATTACTGGGATTGATATCCTTATGGATAACATGAGCCGCGTGAATTTGGCCCAAATGTGCCGCCACTTTAATGGCAACTGACAAAAACACTCGTAGACTGAAAGTCATTTCAGACATCACTTTTTTTAAAGCCTCAGCCCCAAAATCTTCCAACACGATGACATAAGTATTTTGGTATTTTTCAATGCCGTCTGTTTTGATAACACCGTCAATATCGAGGCTTTTTGTGATGTCGTACTCTTGTCGATAGCGCGTCAGTTCTTCGGGCGTGGGATAATCTGCTTTGAGCATTTTAAGGATAACCGATTGATTATCCTCAGATCGAACCCCCCGATAGACAATGGAGTTCGCACTCTCATAAATTAGCGTTTGAATTTGATAATTGGGTAAAATTAACATAAAACCTCGGTCATCCTGAAATGTGGGTGATGGATAGGCAGAGCCTCAATACCATTAAGTTAAGGGCTTTCGCGGTGGTCTGCCCCTACCAAACCCAACGTATTCAGGGGTTGTAGGGGCGAACCTGCGTGTTCGCCCAGGCGAAGGCGAAGGTGGCATTGGGGCAGCCCCTACAGGGGCGCATTCCCAAAAAAAGGTCATTATCAATCTGCACTGACGCAAAATAAATTTGGAACGAAAAGCAAAATAAATTTAAAACGAAAGCAAAATAAATTTGGAATGAAAGCAAAATAAATTTTGCACTCCAAGAGAGCCGCAAAATTTATTTTGCTTTTGTATGGAGTGCAAAATTTATTTTGCTTGTGATTTTCGTTACAAATTTATTTGCGCTCAATTGAAGTGTACTCGGCCGTTGTACTCAACCGAAATTGATAATGACCCTTTTTTTGGGAATGCGCCCTAACGATGAGGGCGGTTCCTGGGGATCGCCAATCAAAAATGTGGCAACATCGTGTTCCCTGAGCTTGGTTCCTGAGTCCAATTTTAAAAGAAAAGTTGGCTGTTGGCTGTCAAATTTTATTAATAATAGATTTTAACATCAGTAAAACTCAAAACTGGCATGAACAGTGACTGTTCAGTTTTTCACATTTCACGCAAAAACTTTTGCGCGAACCGGAGGTCAGCGAAGCTAAATATAGTTTTGTTCAATTAATTAATAAGATTTGTAGGGGGCAGGTAACGTGTTTTTGTTGCCTGCCCCTTAATTAAAAAAAAGGTTATTTTTACGAGATAACTGATACAACCAAGAATGGTGGGCTTTAAAAACACGTTTCGCGCCAAAATTTTTGCACGCAAAAGTTTCGCGGAGCTAAACTTTTGCGTGAAAGCGTGAAAAGCTGTTGGCTGTGTCTATTAATAGGTCGCTATTATATGACAATGCTAAGTATATTTGAGCTTTGCACACTGCAATGTTCAAAAAACTGTCCACGAAGCTTTGCTCGATCATCCCTTGTATTCTCAGTATAATATTTGGTTATCAGTATATTTTGTTATCAGTAAGTACAGGGTTGACATTCAAACAATTTAAAATTAGGATGTTTTTCAAAAAAAAAGCGCAAACTATTCTATTCAAAAATAATGTTTCATTAAAATGTCTTTATAATCAAAATGTTATTTTTTG
>QNEL01000432.1 GCA_003645185.1 Candidatus Parabeggiatoa sp. nov. 3 | reverse complement strand
CCACCTAGCAAGCCTAAAAAGGGGCAACCACAAGGGTTGCCCCTACAAGCCATCCGTAGGGGCAATCCCTTGTGGTTGCCCTGGTTTTTCAATGGTATGGAAACTGGAGCGATCCTGCACTAGGTAGCCGCTTTCGTTTTGGCTTTACGAATTTCTGCTTTACCCACTTTAATCAGTTGGACGATTGGAATGCCGGATGGACAAGAATAGGTGCAAGCGCCGCATTCGACACAGTCTAAGGCATTATATTGCGCCATTTCTTCATACCAACCGACTTTAGCCAATTTGGCTAAGCGTGAAGGGTTGAGAAAATGGGGACAGGCTTCTACGCAGCGGCCGCAGCGAATACAGGGGTATTCTTTGGGCTTACCCGTTTCTAGCGCAGTGAAGGCGAGAATGCCGGAACTGCCTTTTAATATCGGTACGTCAAGACTGGCAATGGGCATTCCCATCATGGGGCCCCCCATGATCACTTCGCGAGTGGTTTGTTTTAAGCCGCCACAGAAGCGTAGCACTTCGCGCACTGGTGTACCCAGTGGTACTATCAAGTTAGCCGGTTGTTCAACACCGGGGCCGGATACGGTTACGATGCGTTCTATCAGTGGCATACCGCTTTGAAAATAGTCTGCAATGGCGACAATCGTTCCGACATTATTAACAGTAACACCGAGATCGCGTGGTAATTGGCCGGCTGGAATTTCCGTATCAAACAAGGATTTGATCAGCATTTTTTCGGCCCCTTGAGGATATTTAACCCGCAAGGGTACGACTTTAATGTGTTGATATTGCCCTTGCCGAATATGCTTTTGTAAAACCGCAATGGCATTGGCCTTATTTAGTTCAACACCAATAGTCGCTTGCTCAGCATTCAGTTTTTGTCTAACGATTTCAATACCTTGTAAAACGGTTTCAGGTCGTTCCAACATGAGGCGATGATCGTTGGTCAAATAAGGTTCGCATTCTGCTCCGTTGATAACGAGATGTTTGATCTGCAATCCCTCAGGTAAGGCGTATTTAACATGACTCGGAAAGGCGGCTCCACCCATACCGACGATACCGGCTTGTTGAACCTGTTTGATAAAGTCATCTGTTGAGAGGGATCGCCAGTTGATAGGGGGTTTAGATTCGAGACACTGGGTTGCATAAGGATCGGCTTCTATTTCTATGGCCGATTGCAATTGGCCATTAGGATAACGGCGCGGCGCGATGGCTCTTACCCAGCCTGTAACAGGACTATGTAAGGCTGTTGAAACAAAGGCCCCGGGTTCAGCAATCAGTTGTCCTCGTTGTACCCGTGCGCCAACTTTAATAATGGTGTGTGCCGGGGCCCCTAAATGTTGACCAAGCGGCAATACGTAATGGCTGACAAAAGGAACCCGTTGAATCGGCAAATGTGCTGTTTGTTCACTATGATCGTCAGGGTGAACACCATGTGCAAAACTCCGCTTGAATAGTGACAAGGAATTCATGTTGTTGTTATCACGCTTAGTAATAGGTTTGTAGTAGGTGATTGATTACCTTGAAGGTTTGTATAGATGTTCATAAAAATCATTCTGGAAAACCACTTGCTCATGCTCTTTTTGAAATTATAATAGGTGATTTATCACCTTTCTTCATCAACCGGATTCCAAACGTCAAGTCCGCAATTTTTGGCGGCATTGTTCAAGTCATGATCACAAGAAATAAAAACCTTTGTTTGAGTGTTTAAAGCTGAAGCTAATTGGAAAGCATCACACCCTCGAAGCCCATATTTTCTTGCAAGCTGACCTGAATCTTCTATTAAATCCGCATTAACCTCTATCACATCTACTTTTTTCCATTGTTCCTCAAATGTCGTTACCATGGCTTCAAAATCTTCTTCGCTGATGCGTTGTCCGTGCCAAGCTCGCGTTAAAGTGGCCATCATTTCAGCATAAGTCACAGCTGAGGTTGCAAACCTATTATCTTCTGAAGGTGGGTATTGAAGGATAAAATGTTGGATTCTCAAGGTACCCTCTTCATTCAAAAAATATTTGACCCATGCAGAGGTATCAAAGTAAATTTGCTTCATACTGACTCCCTTCCTTGAATAACCATTTCTAAGGCACTTGGTCCTTTTCCTTTCATTTTGACGGCTTTGAATGGTTGAAAGGGTGTCTGACTACCTTTCTGGAGTATTTGCCCCTCAAAGGGGGCTAGAGAGTGAGGTGTTTGCATGCAGCGTGTAATAGCTTCTTCTACTATCCGCGTGATTTTCAATTGTTCTTCTTTTGATGCTTTGAGGTATGTTTGAGCCAGTGGCTCATCGATGTCGTGGATGTATAAGCTTGCCATAGTTTTATCCTTTGATAAAAAGTTATGAATTTCCCTACACGCATAATATTGTATGGGCAATCCGTAGGGTTGCCACTCTTAGTTTTTCAAACGAAATTGGTTTGAGGTTGAGCATTTTATGTCGATTTGCTTTGCTACGCGTCGAAAGTCATCATGTCGAAACCTCGCACAGTATGTAGAGACGCGATGCCTCGCGTCTCTAGCTCATCATGTCGAAAATCATCATGTCGAAACCTCGCACAGTATGTAGAGACGCGATGCATCGCGTCTCTAGCTCATCATGTCGAAAATCATCATGTCGAAACCTCGCACAGTATGTAGAGACGCGATGCATCGCGTCTCAAGCTCATCACGTCGAAAGTCATCATGTCGAAACCTCGCACAGACGCGAGCAGAGACGCGAGCAGAGACGCGAGCATCACATCTCTACATACCGATTTATCGGACAACTACAACTAACCCGTTTTTTTCACCGTTTTTTTCTTTTCAAAAACGCCTGAAAGTTTTGAAACAATTTCTCTGCGGATGTCTTTTAAACGCGGTTTTTCGCCTTCTAAAAAGGGTAAAGGCCGACAGGCTGTCATGGCATGTAAACCGACACGCGCTGTGAGTACGCCGCTACCTAATCCTTGTGCGGCTTGGGCTGACATGACTGAGAGTACTGAACCACCTAGAATTTCACCCACGCTGTCGGCAACTGCTTCGCTGACATCGGCGTAAATCAAGTTTTGTAACACGCTGCTGATGAGGGTAATCGATCCCCAAAAACCGGGGCGTCCGCCATATAAGGTGGCAATGTCTCGAATCATGCGGACATTACGCCATAGCGTGAGCAGTGTATCTAATAGGGCAATTTGACTGATCATTACCATTAAGGCGGTTTCTTTGGAACGTTGGGTGACGATACGATAGGCGTGTTGATCCATTTCTTTCATCACCTGAGTCGAAAATAAGGCACACACATCGCGATCATGATGCGTGTCATTGAGGTTGAGGTAAAAACGCTCAAGACGGGCTTTGATGTCAGGGCGATTATTGTAAAAAATTGCGATTTGATTGAGGTAGAGAATCGCGCCACCATAGCCATTTTTATCTATCAATTCTTGGCCCTGATCTTTAAGGGCCGAGACGGTGCGTAGCCGTTTGATATTTTGATAGGCTCCCCAACTGAGTGTGATAACAACCGCGCTGATGGTGAGCATTAAGCTTAAAAATAAGGTACCCAGAAATAAGCTGCTGTCATATTGTTGTGCGATAAAATGGTAGCTATCAACCAATAACATCAAAACGAGTAACAGTCCAAGCGAGCCAACCAGTAAGAGCAATAAGGGCCAATTGCTGGTTTGATAAGCGTCTGCATTGGAGCTGCTCAAGTGAGGTGGCGCAACGGGTTCTGGCTCATAAGCTTCATCAAAGCCATTGGTTTCCAGTTTAGTATCTTCAGGTAAGATCACCGGTGGCGTATAGTCCAAAGTGATCGAAGCCTCTTCTTCGGCAATGGTTTCAACTTGATCTAAGTCAAAAAACAGGGGTTTTTTTAAAACAGTTGTATTCATTAGAATTTATCTCCCACTAAAAATTCGAGGGCCCGATCAAGACGAATATGCGGTAATCCACTGCCATGCACATTCGCTAAACGGGGCGGTTTAAATTCCATAAAGTGAAAGCGGCCTTCTACCCAATCTTCAGGCAAGGGCACTTCTAAGGGTATTTCACCCGGAAATAAGGCTACCGGTTTATCTGAATCAACCGGTACACCTTTAATGCAGGAAATGCGTTGCTCTTGAAAGGTAGTATGAGCGGCTTGAGTACATTTCACGGCTGCAAGTGCTAAGGTTTCAGTCTGCACTCCTTCAAAAGTGGCGTTGTTATGAGAAGTGGCTAACATCTGTTGGATAAAGCGTTCCAAATTCGGTAATTGATTTGGTGTGACATGATCTGCCTTGGTAGCGGCAAACAGCATTTTATCAATTTTTAAACCAAAGAGTTTGTTGATTAAGCCCGATTTGCCGTAATGGAAACTTTTTAACACCATATTGATAGCATCACGCATATCAACAAAACTGGCGTAACTGGTATTAAAGGCCTTCAATACGTCGGCCAGTACAATTTGACGATCAAAGCTGGACAAATGTTCTGTGTAGAATTTTTTGACCAGATGTTCTTTATAAAATTCATAGCGTTTTTTCAGTTCAAAATAAAGACTATTTTCATTATTAATATCTTGAGGTATTTTGAGCAGAGGGCAAAATTCAAGAATCGGTGCGCCTTTTAAATCATCCCCAGGCATGGTAAAGCGGCCAGGTTGCAATAGGCTTAATCCATATTCCGGCGCTTTGCAGCGATGCAAAAATGCGGTGTAAAGTGCTGCCGCTTCACGCAGAGTCGCTTCATTGATTTCACTGGCCAGATCAAGCGTGTCAAGAAACGTCCGCCATTCTTGAGACAACGATAAGCGAGGTTCTGATTCACAAGCATGGGCGATTTGTTGTGACCACTCATCATAACTTAATTCAAGCAAGGGTAAATCCAGTAACCATTCTCCGGGATAATCGACAATATCAACATATAATGTATTAACGGGGGAAACCCGTTTTAAGACGGGATTATTGGAAAGATAGCGAATCGCCAGTCTGATTTCGCTAATCCCGTTAGTGGGTTTCGGCCAAGTAGGCGGATCGCCGCAGAGTTGTTCAATGGCAGTGTCATAGCGAAATGAGGGAATATGCATATCAGGTTGCGGCATCGCTTTGGTACCGCGCAACCGTCCACTACTCACCATTTGGAAAAAGGGTAAGTGTGTGCCTTCTAAGCCGTGCAACAGTTGATGCACCAGCGAGGTAATAAAAACCGTTTTACCACTGCGACTTAAGCCAGTGACAGCCAATTTAACTTGTTTATCAAGAGTACGATTAATTGTTTCATTCAGTTGCGTTGAACTGGGTGATAAACGGGATATCCATTTATTCATATTATCAGTTATCAGTTATCAGTTATCAGTTATCAGTTATCAAAAGAGGGTTATTTTCATAGGCCTACAAAAATTGAAGGGCAAGCACAAGGGATTGCCCCTACAAACATTGACACGACAACAAGTGAAGGTGCTTTGATGTGTGAAGATAGGCAAAGTTTTATCAATTTTAGATAGTCTAAATAGTGTTGACTTACAACTCAATAGTATTGATATGATTACTAAGCTATCCTTTCTTATAAATAATCCTTGTAGTTATATCTTGTAGTTATATCACTGTCGAGAAAAATAATGGCATTTTACCATTGGGAAGGTGAAGATTTAGTATTATCAGTGCATGTGCAACCCCGCGCCAGTCAGTCGGGCATCGTTGGTGTGCATGATGATAAATTGAAAGTCAAAATAACCTCAGCACCGGTTGACGGGCAAGCCAATGCTGATGTCTGCCAACTCTTTTCAAAAATATTTGGGGTTGCTAAGTCACGGATTATTTTACAAAGTGGTCAAACTAGCCGCAATAAATGCTTTTGCATTCAATCTCCAAAAAAATTACCAGAGATGATTTTAATCAATAGTGAGTAGGGGCTAATTGATTTTGCAATTGCAATTTTCAAAGCAAAATTTAATTTTGCGAAGGCTCGATTTTCAATTTTCGTTCTAAATTTATTTTGCGAAGGGCTTAAAGGTTTATTAATATAATCTAATTTAGTAAACTTATCGCGTTTTACAAAAACAACTGTCGTCATAAAATGACGAATTGGGTTACGAAATAATCTTATTCGTTATTCTCTATTACACATTTAGCTTCGCTGACCGACATTTTTATTCACTCTCTTATTAAAAGGAGATATTTTCAATGCGTTTAATCCTATTGGGCGGCCCCGGTGCGGGCAAAGGCACTCAAGCCAATTTCATTAAAGATAAATATGGTATTCCCCAAATCTCTACCGGCGATATGTTGCGTGCCGCTGTCAAGGCCGGAACCCCTTTGGGTTTAGCAGCCAAAAAAATCATGGATGAGGGCGGGCTGGTTTCAGATGACATCATCATTGGTTTAGTGAAAGATCGTATTAAAGAGCCTGATTGTACCAATGGCTTTTTGTTTGATGGATTTCCGCGCACCCTTCCTCAGGCCGATGCGATGAAAGAGGCGGGAGTCAATATAGAATCGGTGGTTGAAATAGCGGTAGATGATGAAGAAATCGTCAAGCGCATGAGTGGACGACGCGCCCATTTAGTCTCTGGCCGCACTTATCATGTGCTCTACAACCCACCCAAAGTTGAGGGCAAGGATGATGCAACTGGAGAAGATTTAGTTCAGCGCGATGATGACAAAGAAGAAATCGTCAGAAAGCGTCTCAAAGTGTATCACGATCAAACCGAGCCCTTGATCGAGTATTACTCAAAATGGAGTGAGAATGGGGAGGCCAATGCACCGAAATATGTGGGTATTAAAGGTGTTGGAAAGGTAGAAGAAATTCGCGATGCCATTTTCAAGGCACTAGGTTAAATGACTAGTGCAGGATCGCTCCAATCCTAAGACCACCTAGCAAGCCTAAAAAGGGGCAACCACAAGGGTTGCCCCTACAAGCCATCCGTAGGGGCAATCCCTTGTGGTTGCCCTGGTTTTTCAAT
>QNEL01000431.1 GCA_003645185.1 Candidatus Parabeggiatoa sp. nov. 3 | reverse complement strand
TCTTCAAAATCTATTGTGTATTATATAAAAAGTCACAAGTCGTTTTTGTGACCTAGGGAGCTTACCCCTTAAACATAACTAATTCTACTGATTTTTGGTGGTTTTGGCGTTTTTAAGTAAGAGGCTAACAATGAATGTCCACCCAAATGGATAAAATCATCATGGATACTCACCTGTTTTAATTGCAGCGTTTCAGCCCAAATCTTCGCTAAGGTTGCCTCTGTCGGCGTGTGAGCAGTCTCAAAATCTTCTTCAATCAACTCAGGGTAGCCGTGATCGGTTGCCGCGAGGGCTTTGCGATCTATTTTGCCATTAGGGTTAAATGGCAAATCTTTTATGAACACAAAGTGGGATGGCACCATGTAGTGCGGCACTTTCAGGCTTAAAAAATTGCGTAGATGCTGTGCTGCAACAGAAGTTCGTTGAACCGTATTTAATATTTTATGGTTTTTAAACAGCTTTTCGACAGTTTGACAAACTTGCATCCTGATTTTTGAAGGGCTTGAAAAGTGAACGCCGGCCCCTTGTTCTTGGCACCAAACGACATTGCCCTCCAAACATAATTCTTCATCGACGTTAGGCAACTTGATATATAAACAAACGTGTTTACCCGTTTCCCAAGTAGGTGGTATACCGACCAAGCGAACACCGTCGCAAGAAATATTTTCTGTTTGTAATGGTATCAATGGCTCTTGACCCACATATTCAGCTAAGCACTCACTCTGAACGGGTAAACGTTTCAAAATCAGTTTAGGCACATTGTCTGATTCTGCTGGGTTAACGAGCTGGGCTTCCTGGTGCTTTGTTACTTGACCCAGTGTCACCTGAATATATCCTGAGTCAATCTGTTCTAAACAGTTATCAGTTCTTTGCAGCAAGTTTTGCGCGCAAAACTGTATTTCACGCTAAAGTTTCGCTCGCGCAACTTTTGCGTGAGCCTTCGGTGCGCGAAGCTAAATCTGGAAATCAGTTATCAGTGAACAATAGCCTACCTGTATTTATTAATACAAAACAAATTTGGAACGAAAACAAAATAAATTTAGAACAAAAAACATCAGTTATAGAAGTGTTTTTCGTTAACCATTAACCATTGATAATTTTTCTAGCACCGTTTGTAAATCCTGCCATTGTATAGGCTTAGTCAAATAATCATCCATGCCTACTGATAAACATTTTTCATGATATTCTGGCATGACATTGGCCGTCATCGCCACAATCTTGGGGCGTTCCGATTCTGAATAGTCTTTGATAATGGTTTCGGTTGTCTTTAAACCGTCCATTTCTGGCATGTGTACATCCATTAAAATAATGTCATAAGCTTGTCTTTGTAAGGCGTTGAGTACTTCTAAACCATTAGCGGCTATATCAACATTGGCATAACCCATTTTATGCAGGATCAATAAACCCATTTTTTGATTAATAATGTCATCTTCTGCCAGTAAAATTCGCAAGGGTAAGCTTTCTGCCAAATGGCTCTCTATTTGTGGCGTTGAGGCTTTTGAAAAATCTTGATTGTTTTGAGTTAAAACACAAGTGAGCGCATTTAATAAATGCGCTTGTTTAAGCGGTTTGGAAAGAGAGACTTGAAACAATTGTTTGAACGCTTTTTTGCTCTTCTCTAATTCGTCTAGGGCACACAGTACGATTAATGGTAAATCGCTGTGCTGTTTCAGTTGACGAATCGCTTTCGCGAGTTCTATGCCATTCATTTTGGGCATGTCTTGCTCTAAAATAACCACATCGCACTGGTTGCCTTGATTAAGCCAGTCTAATGCTTCTTGCCCTGAACTCAGGGTATAAGCAACACAATGCCAGCTTTGTAATTGGTGCTTTAAAATGTTTAGAGCCGTTTTATTATCATCAACCACTAAAACTTGTTTTTCTTGTAATTCTAAATGGGGTACAAGTGATGGCGTTTGCGCGGAACAGGCCCTTGTTTGTAAGGTAAAATAGAAGATTGAACCTTTGCCCTCCTCACTTTCTACCCAGATGTCACCGTCCATTAATTTACACAAATGCTTGCAAATGGCTAACCCTAAGCCCGTACCACCATATTCGCGTGTGGTTGAAGAATCAACTTGTGAAAAGGCTTTAAACAACTTGTTCTTTTTATCGAAAGGAATACCAATGCCCGTGTCGTGTACAGCAAATTGGAGTGTGATGGTGTCATCAGCTTGTGAAGTGGCATTAACCGAAACAAACACTTCACCTTGTTTGGTAAACTTCAAAGCATTGTTGACTAAATTAGCTAAAATTTGCCGCAAGCGGCTGACATCCCCTGAAACCCAAGCGGGTACTTTGCTTTCAATCAAGTAAAGCAATTCAATCTGATGATTTAAGGCCGTTGCTGCAAATAAATCAAAGGTGTCTTCAATACAGGCCCGAATTTCAAAAGGCCGTTCTTCCAAAATCAAGCCTTTTGATTCCATTTTTGAAAAATCTAAAATCTCATTGATAATATTTAGTAAAGTCTCTCCGCTTAAACGAATGGTTTCTAAAAATTCATATTGTTGGGGTGTTAAAGGGGTATCTAACAATAAGCTCGTCATCCCCATTACCCCATTCATAGGTGTGCGAATTTCATGACTCATAGTCGCTAAGAAAGTGGCTTTCGCTTGTGCAGCTTCTTCTGCCGCTTGTTTCGCACGTTCTAATTCAATATTTTGTTCGGCTAGTTTCTTGGATTCAGCAACAACATGGCGCACCATCGGACGAAAAATGAATAGAATTTCTAGCACTAAGACAATTAAGGTTAACAGCCACAATAGTGCTTTGATGCGGATGATTTGATTGACGTTATGCTCACTTTCATGTTGGTAAGCCAGTACCACGGCATTTAAACCCTTCAATAATTGGCCTTCAAAGGCTTCTTGCATGAGATAGCGTAAATGGGGATTATCTTTAAGAAAATGGCGACAAGGTGTTTCAGTTAACAGAGCTGCCTGTTCTAAGAACCCTTTGACTTTTCGATCTAAGTGAAGTGGTTTATTGTAATATATTTGCCTCGCTTTAGTGCTAGGTTGTGAACGGGGAATGCCGAGTGTCGGATCACCATGAGTCAAGGCTTGATGTGCTTGCTGCATTTTGTTGATTAAATCCTTTAAGGTTTGAATCTGTTCATCGTATTGCTGGCACAGGGGTTTACCCTTTTCCTCATTGTGAGAATAGATTAAGCTATTGGCATACAAGGCAATGCGTTGTGACAACATACGCTGTTTTCCACTGATATTGATGAGAGCAGCGTAACTACTTTGAGTATGCAAAAAGGCAAAGATGCTGACAAAAGTCATGGTGGTAAAGAACATAATAATAATGACAGCAAGTGTATAACGTTTCGTCAGATAGATATGCTGAGCATGGATTTTTTGAAACATCATTGATTCCTTTAAATTCTCATTCTTTTTGATTTGGGCTTGTTTCTAGTTAATGAACTATGAACATTTCATAATACATTGATATTATTGATATTTACGAATATTATAAGGCCAACAGATTATCGAACAAACTATAGGATGAAAAGGGTTTGTTAACTCAAAATGTGGCCTTTGGGTTGTGATGCAATATCTTTTCAAAAGGGCGATAACTTCGGTTCGCCCCTTTGAAGCGCCATTCACAATGATTTAGCGTTGCAAAATTTGTTCAAGTAGCGTAAACACAAGTATGGATAACGCCAAAATAATAGCAAAAAAAATCAGGTTTCGCTGGTTAAACCGTTTACCTCGCATTATTTCGATCTGATTCAGTATGGCATCAGAAACGAAATAAAGTATCACACCGGCTAAAGTAAAATAGATCATTTCTATCATAAGTTGTCTGTTTCCTCCGTTTTGTATATATTAAGTCATTGTGGATAAAAATGAAAAGCAAGCAAGTAGACGACTACGCCGCTCACTGAAACATAAATCCAAAGAGGCAATGTCCAACGTCCAAGACTTTGGTGACGCGCAAATTTTCCTTTAATCGCAAAACCTAATGTTGTTAAAACTAATGGCACAATCAGTACCGCTAACACAATATGGCTTGCTAAAATGGAAAAATAGACAGGACGGATCCATCCTTGTCCAGCAAATTGCACATTGCCCACTTGGCTGTGGTAGTAGAGATAAGCTGCTAAAAAGAGTGTGGAAACGACCAAAGCAGCGATCATACAGGCCCTGTGAGCTGCCCTGTTTTCTTGACGAATGTAATAATAGGCCGCTGTCATCAAACCAGCGGCTGTGATATTAAGTATGGCTTGTATATGTGGTAAAACCAAAATAATGTTCATTATATACTTATCTTTATCTCCTTTTTGATTGCTCGATGAGCAAGTGAATTTGAATTGGAGTTTAAATTTTAGTTTTCGCGGCAAAACAGTTTGCTACAAATTTTAGTTTAAATTGCAATTATAGTGATACAAACTAAAGTGGGTACGAAAATCGACACAAAATAAAGTGGGTAATAAAAATGAAATAAATAAAGTGGGTACGAAAAACAAAAAAAATATAAGTCAGAAAAAGCTCTCAGTCAACATTTTAGTGCAAGATCGCGAAAATTTCCAGATATGAAAACCAAGCTTACCACCTATCAGTTTGCAAATTCTGGTTTGAAAACACACACATCTACACCGTATCTTATAGCGTTTCCCGATTGAATGAAGTACAAATTATTTCGTGTGATAAATTTATATTGCTGGAGTGCAAAATTTATTTTGCTGGAGTGCAAAATTTATTTTGCCGTTTTTTTCGTGCCTATTCTTTGCGACAACCCAAATAATGTTTGGAAGCATCCTTAGCATATACTCTGCATCGTCATAAGGTCGCTATTATCAAGCCCTCGCAAAATAAATTTGGAACGAAAAAATAACACAAAATAAATTTGGAACGAAAAAATAACACAAAATAAATTTGGAACGAAAATCTTAAAAGCGCAATTTATGGCGATGCTAAGCATACCTACTTGATATAGGTGTACTTTATTCAATCGAGAAACGCTATATATCACAATATCATTAAAAATCAAATTCAAATCAAATTCACTTAAGACGTTTTTGCGCGCAAAAACTGGGGCAAAAATGACTTATTCTCTGTGGCACTCTGTGGTACTCTGTGTCTGTTGAAAAACTATGGAAATCATTTTTTGTGCAGATCCGCTTTCTTCAAAAAGCGTCGATAGCGATTATGTTCATGAAGCCAAGGCGGCAGCCACTTGTTCATTGTCTTATTCTCTTATTAGCTATGAAGCTGATAAGAGTGATAATGATATAAACTTTGTTGGAACGCGAATGACAAAAACGATTCCATTTCGCACTGCCCTTTATCGCGGCTGGATGATGACACCTGAAAAATATACGGTTCTGTATCATGCCTTAGAACATAAGGGCATAAAACTGATTAATTCGCCCACCCAATATCAACATTGCCATCATTTACCCGAAAACTATCCTATAATTCAGGCACTGACACCTAAAACCGTTTGGATAAAAAATGAGGCTGATTTTTCAATCAGCGCGATTATGAAAGTCCTTGAGCCATTTGGCTCTCGCCCGGTGATTCTGAAAGATTATGTGAAATCCCAAAAGCATTATTGGCATGAAGCCTGTTTTATCCCTACGGCCGAAAATGAAAAAGCCGTTTCAAACGTTGTGCAACGTTTTCTTGAGTTACAACAACCCCAAGGGGGACTGGTTTTTCGTGAATATGTCGCGCTTGAATCTATCGGCAAACATTCAAAAAGTGGAATGCCTTTGTCGTTGGAATATAGAATTTTTTTCTTGAATCATAAACCGATTGCCGTTTATCCATACTGGGATGACACCGAATATCCGCTTATGGCACCCCCCTTAAAAACATTTATAGAAATGGCTCAACATGTAGACAGTCTATTCTTTACAATGGATATCGCTAAATCTAAAGCGTTGGGTTGGGTGATTGTTGAATTGGGTGATGGGCAAGTGGCCGGATTACCTGATAATGCTGATGTTAAAGCGTTTTATCGAAGTTTGCACTCCTTGCTCGCAAACTAAAGTTGGAACGAAAATCGCATCTTAAAAATACCTTATTAATACAAGCTGTTAGTTGAATATTGGTCTAGGTGGCACGAAAATCTCCCTGTAATCGCTCCCTCTCAAAAAAGGTTTGTATTTAACACAATCGAAAAATGCTATAACAAATCGAATTATATTAGGCACTGGCCATCAATTTTTCCAACTAGGCAACGCTTCAATCACCTTCACCGTTTCTAAACTGACGGTGATCACCTTTTTCACCAATTCCAAAATGTACTTTTTATCATTCGGCCGATTCGGATCATTGACAATCCCACTGCGCTTATCCACTTTTAAACGATATTGAACAATCACCCAATCCAAAGCACAGCGATTACCCAATTTATATTCAAACACGCGCTCAGGTATCCCATCCAATGTCAGAAAATCGTTATATTTCAATTGCCGCTTATCTTTCGACAACCTCATTTTCTCGACTTTGAGACTAAATGGCACTTTTGAATTTTCAATCAGCTTGAGCGGATAAGGTGCTTGATCTTCATAATTAAGATGTAAATCTGCCAGTTTTTCCCCTGATTTTGAAAATGCCAAAAAATCGGCTGCCATTGGTAAACGGGGCAGTTCTCGTTTTAGGTTGGCAGCGTATTTTTCACGATAACTGGGATGATGTAATAAACCATAAACATAATGGAATATTGCCCATTTCGTGATGCTGGTGTCTTGGTAGTGTTGTTGAAAGTGGTTTAATGTCCAATCTGTGATGTTTTCTGTGCGATTGGTGCCGTCTTCTTTGTAGGTGTAGAGGGGGAAAGATTGGGTTTTTTCAAATGCTAAATCAAACGAGGGAATTAAGTTTGATATTAAACAACCAAAACCTTTTCTATTACCAACCCCAGCTAAACAAATCACCCTATTTTCAGAGTCATTGGTAGTGG
>QNEL01000430.1 GCA_003645185.1 Candidatus Parabeggiatoa sp. nov. 3 | reverse complement strand
TGGCGTTTTTTTAATCACATCACGCCTGCCATAAGGAAACGATTCTTTTTTGGGTTTTGAAAATATGGGGGCGGGTGCCGAACGGGCTTGAGGGGTATAAACTGACATGGGTTGGCTCCTTTTTAATATTCTGCGGCTATTGGAATGCCTGTTATTTTGCTTCTTTAGATTGGGGCAAGCTTGATAATGGTGGGCAAGTTCGTTTCGACGCTGGGCGTCGAAACGAACTTACCCACCCTACATTTAAATTTAGCTCGCTAAATCAAAATCAATTTTCCGTTCTTTTAAATCGACTCGCACTACTTTGACGCGCAGACGATCTGATAGCCGGTAGACTTGGCCGCTATTTTCGCCACATAATTTGTGGCCTATCGGATCAAAATGGTAGTAGTCTTCTGGGAGTGCTGTGATATGAACGAGGCCGTCTACAAATACCCCGTCTAATTCTACAAATAATCCAAATGCCGTGACACCGCTGATGATACCATCATATTCTATACCGATTTTGTCTTGCATGTATTCACATTTCAGCTGACTGATGACATCGCGAGTGGCTTCGTCGGCACGCCTTTCTGTCATGGCGCACTGTTCTCCTAAAATTTCCATTTCCTCATAGTTATACGAAAATTCATCAGCCGCTTGCCCTGCTAAACAATGACGAATCGCACGGTGTACCAGTAAATCTGGATAGCGGCGTATTGGTGAGGTAAAATGCGTATAAGCCGAATAGGCTAAACCAAAATGCCCTTTGTTTTTAGGGGTGTAAATGGCTAATTGAAGACTGCGTAGTAAAACGGTTTGAATCAGACGCAAGTCGGGCCGTTCTTGGACTTTTTCTATCAGTCTGGCATAGTGACGCGCTTCTGGTTTATCTTTCCCCCAGAGTTTAAGGCCGAGTTCTTTTAAAAAACTGTGTAAGGCGGTTAGTTTTTCTGCTGTCGGCCCTTCATGAATGCGGTAAAGTAACCGCATTTTTTGTTTGGTTAGCCATTCAGCCGTGGCGACATTGGCGGCTAACATCATTTCTTCAATCAATTTGTGAGCATCATTACGAATCAGGGGTACGATCTCTTTTATTTTTTGTTGCTCATCAAAAATGATCTGCGGTTCAACGGTGTCAAAATCAATCGCGCCTCTTTTGTGACGGCGTTTCAGTAGCAGTTGGTATAAACTATAGAGATCGTGAATTTGGGGCAACAGGTGGGGATGTTGAAAATCCTTTTCATTGCCTTCTAACACTTCTGCTACTTCGGTATAAGTTAAACGCGCTGCGGAGCGTATCACGGCTTGAAAAAAACGGGTGCGTCTTGTTCGTGCGTAGAAATCAATGGCTAATTCACAAACGAGACATAAACGATCAACTTTGGGTTTGAGCGAACAGAGTTGATTCGATAAGACTTCTGGTAACATGGGTACAACCCGATTGGGGAAATAGACTGAATTGCCACGATTTCGTGCTTCCAAATCGATCTCGGTGCCTATTTTGACATAAGCGGATACATCTGCAATTGCGACACGCAATAACCACCCTTTGCCACGCGGCTCACAATGTACGGCATCGTCATAATCTTGAGCATCTTCGCCATCAATGGTGACAAAAGGTATGTCGCGCATGTCTTCACGATTTTCTAACAGATGTTTAGGAAGGGTTTTGGTAAATTGAGCGGCTTCTTTTTGAAGTGCTGTTGACCAAATATGCGGTATGTCGTATGTGCGAATCGCGATGTCAATTTCCAAACCGGGCCCACGATCTTCTCCAATGATTTCGATGACTTCACCAAAAGGCGGATTGTATTTTGTAGGTGGCGAAATCAATCGCACTACCACAATTTGACCATCTTTAGCCTGACCCTGTTTTTTCTTGCCTTCAATCAGGATATTATGTGGAATGCGCCGATTATCGGGTTTGACAAAGGCGACATTTTGACCGCGTTTATGAAAATAGCGGCCAACAATTTCATTTGTGCCTTGTTCGAGCACTTCAACTACGGCGCCTTCACGACGGCCGCGATGATCGATACGAATAATATTGACTAGGGCGCGATCACCGTGCATTAATGAACGCATTTCTTTATGAGAGAGGAATAAATCAGTTCCCCCATCATCGGGTACCAAAAAACCGTAACCATCAGGATGCCCTATGACGCGCCCACGCACTAAATCCATTTTTTTGGCGAGGCCATAACCCTTACGACGATTGCGGATTAATTGCCCATCGCGCTCCATTGCTTTTAAACGACGACGCAAGCCTTCTATTTCATCGGCATCGGTTAACTTCAATAATTCGGCAATCTGTTGTAAACTCAAGGGCTTGCCGACTTCAGCTAACTGCTGCATGATAAATTCACGACTGGGAATCGGTTTGTCGTAATTTTGCGCTTCGCGCTCGGCAAATGGATCACTAGACGTTTTTTTTCGGCTTTGATGCGTTGATTTTTGAGGCTGAACAGGCTTTGCTTTTTTAGGGCGACTGGTTGATTTTTGAGGCTGAACAGGCGTTGTTTTTTTACGGTTTGTCGTTGATTTTTGAGGATCAACTGCCGTTTTTTTTCGGCGACGAGGGGTTGATTTTTCAGGCTCAACTGGTGTTTTTTTTCTGGAACTCATTTATAATTTAGGTGCTTTCGTTTTTGGATTGATTTGCGATTTAGGAACAAAATTCGTTGTACGTGTTCTGATGATAACTGATAACTGATAACTGATAACTGATAACTGATAACTGATAATGACTGATGAACATATTGCCATTATTGGCATGACTTGCCGTTTTCCTGGGGCCAAGACAATTGAGGCGTTTTGGCAAAATCTACGCGATGGCGTTGAATCTGTTTCATTTTTCACTGATGACGCATTAGCCGCTGAAGG
The DNA here is from genome assembly GCA_003645185.1 of Candidatus Parabeggiatoa sp. nov. 3. Classification (GTDB taxonomy): domain Bacteria; phylum Pseudomonadota; class Gammaproteobacteria; order Beggiatoales; family Beggiatoaceae; genus Parabeggiatoa. Next base: position 4,071 of record QNEL01000430.1, on the reverse strand, counting down.
CATTGATCCTAGCTTATTCAATGCGCCTAATTATGTAAAAGCCAATGCTGTGCTAGAAGACATTGAACAATTTGATGCCTCATTTTTTGATTTAACCCCTAAGGAAACAGAAATCACCGATCCACAACATCGTTTGTTTTTAGAATGTGCGGCAGAAGCCTTAGAAAGCAGTGGCTATAATCCTGATGGCTACACTGGGAAAATTGGCGTTTATGCGGGGGCCGGGATGAGTTCCTATTTGTTGCACAACTTGATGCCACATTCTAAACTCATGCAATCTGTTAGCCGTTTTCAACTGTTAATGGGCAATAATAAGGATTTTATGCCTACCCGTGTTTCTTATAAGCTTAATCTCAAAGGCCCAAGTCTTAATGTTAGCACAGCTTGCTCTACTTCGCTGGTTGCAATTCATCTCGCTTGTCAAAGTTTGCAAGATTTCCATTGTGATATCGCATTAGCTGGTGGCGCGGCTATACAGGTGCCTCAAACACAAGGCTATTTATATGAAGAAAATGGCATTAATTCGCTAGATGGGCATTGTCGCGCATTTGATGCTAAAGCCAAAGGCACTGTCAATGGTAATGGTGTCGGTATTGTGGTACTTAAACGCTTGGCAGAAGCCTTAGCCGATGGCGATGATATTCAGGCCGTGATTATCGGATCCGCTATCAATAATGATGGCGCGGCTAAAGTGGGTTACACAGCGCCCAGTGTTTTAGGGCAAACTGAAGTCATTGCTGAAGCGCAAGCGGTTGCTGAAGTGAATCCTGAAACCATTACTTATATTGAAACCCACGGTACGGGTACGGTTTTAGGGGATCCGATTGAAATTGAAGCGTTAAGCGAAGCGTTTCGTCTTCATACGCAAAAAACAGGCTTTTGTGCCCTGGGTTCGGTGAAAACCAATGTTGGACATTTAGATGAAGCTGCTGGGGTTGCCGGTTTAATCAAAACCGTTTTGGCCCTCAAACATCATCAAATTCCACCTAGTTTGCATTTTGATCAACCCAATCCCGAAATCGATTTTGCCAAAAGTCCTTTTTATATTAATAATAGATTATCTGATTGGCAAAGCAATAACACACCGCGTCGTGCAGGTGTCAGTTCTTTTGGAATCGGGGGTACCAATGCCCATTTGATTGTTGAAGAAGCGCCGAGCCTCCCGCAATCAGGCCCTGAACGCCCTTGGCAATTACTGCTTTTGTCTGCCAAAACACGCTCTGCATTGGATACGGCAACCACGCATTTAATCAACTATTTAAAGCGGCATCCCAATATTAATCTAGCGGATGTGGCTTATACGCTCCAAGTTGGCCGCAGAACGTTCAAATATCGACGTATGATATCGCCCCCCTTTCTCAAAGGATTTATCAAAGGAGAAGCGAAGGAGCTTGATCTGCCTTTTGAAAAAGGCTTGGGGAAGCCTGGCGTGATTTTTATGTTTTCTGGGCAAGGTAGCCAATACGTCAATATGGGTTTAGCACTTTATCAAACCGAGCCGACTTTTCAAAAAGAGATTGATCAGTGCGCCTCTATACTGAAACCCCATTTGAAACTCGATTTACGTCATATTTTGTATCCCAATCAACCAGCACAACAGTCTCAAGCTGAACAACAACTAGAACAAACCGCTATTGCACAACCCGCTTTGTTTGTGCTGGAATATGCGTTAGCGCAATTATGGATATCGTGGGGCATCCACCCTGAAGCCATGATTGGGCATAGCATTGGAGAATACGTGGCGGCGTGTTTAGCTGAAGTCTTTTCTTTAGAAACGGCATTAGCCTTGGTAGTCGCACGGGGGAAATTGATGCAATCCTTACCGCCGGGTGCCATGTTGGCTGTACCCCAGTCTCAAGCCGAATTACAACCTTTGTTAAATCAAGTATTAGAGATAGCCGCGATCAATGAACCAGATCGGTGTATTATTTCAGGCACGCTATCGGCAATCGATCAGTTAGAAAATCAATTAACACCGCCTGCTCTTTTTCAAGGGGATAATCAAGAAGTCACCTGTCATCGTCTACATACTGCTCATGCTTTCCATTCTCAGATGATGACACCTATTTTGGAACCTTTTACAAATCGCGTTAAACAGGTGACGCTCAATCCGCCTAAAATACCTTATATCTCCAATCTCACAGGTACTTGGATAACGGCGGAACAAGCGACTGATCCGCATTACTATGCCCAACATCTGCGTCAAACGGTGCGCTTTGCTGACGGTATACAAACCCTGTTGCAAGAATCTCATCGTATATTATTAGAAGTGGGGGCAGGGCGAAACTTAAGCAGCGCCGCTGCGCGTCATCCTGATAAAAAACCTGAACAGCTTATTTTGTCTTCAATACGACATCCACAAGAGAATGAATCTGATGTTGCTTTTTTACTCACAACATTAGGCAAACTGTGGTTAGCCGGTGTCAAAGTGGATTGGGCCAGCTTCTATGCCAACGAACAGCGCCATCGTTTACCCTTGCCCACCTATCCTTTTGAACGACAGCGTTATTGGATTGAGCCCGTTAAAGAGCCCAAAAAGATTTCAGGCATCGAAACCAAATCAGATAAACCATTAGAGGATATCTGCGACTGATTTTATATCCCCTCATGGCTCAAGAGTCAGAAGTCAACAGCATCTTGTCAGGGCAAATCTGCGTTTTTACCCTTTTTTAACAATCCTGATCTGAAAAACGAGTGGCTGGTTTTTCTTGATGAATGCGAGTTAGGGGCGCAAATTGCGCTACGGCTGAAAGAAGCAGGGCAAGAAGTGATGACGGTACAATTCTGTACAACATTCAAGTCGTTAGGCGATAATGCTTTTTGCATCAATCCTAAACAGGCTGCTGATTATCAAAGCTTGTTTGAGACACTCCACAGGATAGGATGCCAAAACAGATTGTACAGTGCTGGCCTGTCACTGCGCCTACCGAATCAAATCTTAAACAAATCAATGACGTACAATATTTAGGTTTTTACAGCTTATTGCTTATTGAATGTCGTACATGCTACCCGAAACCTAGGAACCACCACGGCCCATTTACTCAAGTTATTAGTACCTGGTGGCCTGATGTTTCTAATCGAAACAGTGAAACGACGACGTTGGGATGATATGATTTGGGGATTAGCTGAAGGCTGGTGGTATTTTGATGATGATTTCAGAACGCATTTCCCCTTATTAACGCTTGAACAGTGGGAACAACTTTTTAAAAAACACCCGAACGCAGCCTCTGTCATTACCTTTCCTCAACAACCCGAAAAGCGGAAACAAACAAAAGCTGGGCTGATTATTGTACGGCCAAATGCTCTGGAAACAACTCCTGTTAACCCCTTGTCATGGATTGACAACAGTGACAAAGACGACATTCAAAAACGGCAAGCTCAAATCAGTGTACTGCAAGCCATTGAAAGCTTATGTTCAGAAGTCTTTGTTTTTAAAGCTCTTTCTCTGCTGATTGTAGAAGAGGGTGAAAAAAGAGAAATCCGCACCATTCTGAAAAGACGGCAAAATGCCGATAAACCAGATCACGAAACCGTTGATTTTTTATCGTCAGCCGATTAGGCGAAAATCAGTGGCAGGAACATACCCGAGGTGAAATCAGCACGATATCTCAGAAAAATGTCGAGCGATAAAAACCTGACAGGTTTTCAAAACCTGTCAGGTTTGGGCCTTTTTTTCCTGTTTTTTTAAAGTGAATAAATTGGCGAAGGTATTGAAATAAGAGAAGTTACAATAATGAGCAAGTATAACCTTTGTTCAATCTTTCAAGTTAAAAGTGATCGTTGCAAGTGAAAAGTAGGCGTGTATGGGTTAAAATATTGATATTATTCATTTTAGGGTTATTTTATAATAATAAAAACCTGACAGGTTTTGAAAACCTGTCAGGTTTGGGCCAAACAAAACCTTATGATAATTGATTTCCACATTTCACGCGCTTTGTATAGCGAAGCGCAACGTAGCGCGTGAACCGAAGGTGGGCTACGCTAAATAAAGTTTTTGCGCGCAAAAACTTGTTAAGTGGAATTGATAATGTATGGGTTAAAATATTGATATTATTCATTTTAGGGTTATTT
>QNEL01000429.1 GCA_003645185.1 Candidatus Parabeggiatoa sp. nov. 3 | reverse complement strand
TATCCGAATTGAACGTGATAAACAATTGGATGTCTTTATCGCCCATCTAAAAGAAATTACTCATCCGTTAGAAACAGAAGTGGCCCCTTTGTTTTATGGCAATATTCTGTTTAAAGTGGATTCGGTTACTGGTGAATTAGTACAGATTTTTATTTATGATTTCTCCATTGTGCGTCGTAAGCTTTTGATAAATTTAATTTTTGTTTATACCACGACAACGATTAAAAACTGGCTTAACATGCTCGTTGCTAGTTTTAATGTGGGAAAAAACACCAAGACTTTGGTACATTCTTAAACAGGGGTATTTTATTAGCGCCTGTTTGTGATCACAGCATACTAAATCAAAAGAAAATGCTGTCGCGTCATTTGACGGGCCAGGGTGTATATTGCAGCACAACGGATTGGTTTCTCAACGCATTCTTATAACACAAAATTATGATATGAAAGCACTTGATATTTTTAATATTAATGACAGGCAACGTTTCAATGATTTTATACAAGAGGCAGAATTAGGAAAGCTTGCCTTAATTACAAAACAAGATCGGCCCACTTTTTTAATGGTTCCTTTTAATCAAACATTACTCGAAAATGGCGTTCATCGTTCAATAGCCATTAATTTATTTGCTGCAAATTGTTTGAGCCTAGCACAAGCCGCTGCGCTGGCCAATATCACCATTTATGATTTTCTTGATTTGTTAAAGGAAACAGATATTCCCGTTGTCGATTATTCCGCAACGGAACTTCATGAGGAGTTAAAAGCGGGCAGATGAATGCAATAATTGTCGCAGATGCTGGGCCATTGATTGCGTTAGCAAAAATTGGGCATTTAAATCTTCTCCATCAAATGTATGGCGAGGTTTTGATTCCGCCAGCGATATTGAAAGAATTAGCAGTCGATACTCATAAACCTGGGAGTGCCTTATTAAAGACAGCACTTTCAGATGGCTGGTTGCAAGTCATAGAAATACCTTTGTCAAAGGATAAATCGCTATTGGAATTGTTATTGGATGCTGGGGAAGTTGAAGCAATATTGCTTGCAGAAAAGCTAAAATGTCGTTTTCTTTTAATAGATGAACGATCGGGGCGTGTTGTTGCAAAAAAACGAGGCATAGCAATTGTCGGTGTTTGTGGCATATTGCTACTTGCTAAAGAGCAAGGCTTCATTTTTTTGGTTGTTCCGCTACTCAATCAACTCTTAAATATTGGCTATCGTCTTTCTTCTCAATTGATATTAGAAGTCACTAATCTGGCTGAAGAATAAATCGTCAATGCGCCAATAACTGGAAAAACAGTCTATGTCTCAAATCATCAATGATAATGAACTTCAAATTATCCGAATTGAACGTGATAAACAATTTTTCACGATTTCACGCTTAAGTTTCGCTCCGCGAAACTTAAGCGTGAAATAAAGTTTTTGCGCGCAAAAACTTTTGCGTGAAAAGGATGTCTTTATCGCCCATCTGAGAGAAATGACTCATCCGTTAGAAACAGAAGTGGCCCCTTTGTTTGATGGCAATATTCTGTTTAAAGTCGATTCGGTTACTGGTGAATTAGTACAAATTTTTATTTACGATTTCTCCATTGTGCGTCGTAAACTTTTGATAAATTTAATTTTTGTTTATACTACGACAACGATTAAAAACTGGCTTAACATGCTCGTTGCCAGTTTTAATGTGGGAAAAAACACCAAGACTTTGGTACATTCTTAAACACGGGTATTTTATTAGCGCCTGTTTGTGATGACAGCATACCATTTAGAAGGGCGCGGCTATCTACATATCACTTTCTATTATGAAAAGGCTTATATGAAAATTTCTCGCATTATTTTAAAAAATTGGCGTAATTTTCAGTTAGTTGATGTGCCATTGGAGGAGCGTATTTTTTTAATCGGGGCGAATGCCAGTGGTAAATCAAACTTTTTGGATGCTTTTCGATTTTTACATGATATTGCTAAAACGGGTGGTGGCCTACAAAGATCCGTTACTGAACGCGGTGGCTTATCTTCAATACGCTGTTTTACGGCACCGAAATCGTCTATTGTTGAATTAGAGGTTCATTTGACAGATTCTTCTGATAACACACCTCGCTTCAAGTATGCTATCGGCATCAAACCAGGCCATCCCGTCACTTTGGCTTATGAACGTGTTTTTCAATCGAATCAACAATTAATTAATCGGCCCGATAAAGAGGATAAACAAGATGTTTTGCGTTTAACACAAACCTACCTTGAACAAATAAGCACGAATGCCCATTTTCGAGAAATCGCTCACTTCTTTGGTTCAGTCTTCTATTTACATCTTGTGCCACAGTTACTCCGTTTTCCAGAAAACGTTTTAAATCAAGGCCTTTCAGAAAATCCTTTTGGCCGAACGTTTTTAAAACAATTGTCTAATACTCCAGAAAAAATTCGCCAATTTCGTTTAAAACAAATTGAACAGGGATTACGCATCACGATTCCCCAATTTAAGCGATTGATTTATAGTGAAGATGAGAAAGACATGCCCCATTTGGAAGCCGTTTACGAGCCTTGGGAACAAGTCTCGCTTAGAGAAAACCAGTTTTCTGATGGCACCTTGCGTTTAATTGGATTATTTTGGGCTTTGTTGGAATCGGATACTTTGTTACTTTTGGAAGAGCCAGAATTATCGCTTAATGGGCGTATTGTGAACGAATTAGCGCCCCTGATTTACCGATTACAACACCCTAAACAAGGACAAGTGATTCTCAGTACGCAAAGTGGGGCATTATTATCAGACAAAGGAATTGCAGGTGAAGAAGTGTTGTTGCTAACCCCTAGTGAAAAGGGTACTCAAGTTGAATTAGCGTCTTCAATTGAGCCAGTACGACATTTATTAGAAGCCGGATTGAGTATTGCTGATGCGGCCTTATCGCGGACTAATCCGCCAGCACTTCACGAACAGAGTTTGTTTCAATGACAAATCCTATTTTTATTAATCTTGCTGTAGAAGATAGGCTAAGTGAGTTTGTGTTACGGGAAATAATCAAACAATCTCAGCGTCCCTTTGTGATTGGAAACTGTCTTTGTCATGGTGGCTATGGTTACCTCAAAAAGAATATTCGTGCTTTTAATCAGGCAGCTCAAGGTATGCCTTTTCTGGTGTTGACGGATTTAAATAGCACTGAATGCCCTCCCACATTGATCAAAAAATGGTTGCCCTATCCAAAGCATCACAACTTGCTTTTTCGTGTGGCTGTCAGAGAAGTTGAGGCCTGGCTATTGGCCCATCGTGAAGCTTTTGCGACATTTTTAGGTATTTCTGACAAATTAATTCCTCAAAATGTCGATGCTATAGCTGATCCGAAACAATTATTAATTAATCTAGCTGCTAAATCTAAAAAGAGAACAGTACGAGAGGGTATTGTTCCACCGGCTGGAAAAACGATAACAATAGGCCCAGACTACAATGAACAGCTAAAGGCATTTGTCAACAACTATTGGCAAGCAGAAATAGCGGCCAATTGCTCTCATAGTTTGCAACGCACCGTTAAGGCAATTGCCACCTTTGAACCTATATGAAAACCACTAAACTGAAAAAAAACACTGCTCGCTGAATATTTCAACGATTTCCCAAGACTGCTGGCATGATTGCGGGTGTCGATAAGATTTTGAGTATCAGGGGGAAGGCAGGCGATTGCGGCACTATGGCACGGCAAGTGTACTCAAGTTTGATAAAATCGTCGGGCCAGGCAATATTGTATGTCGCTATGGCTAAAGTTTTGTAATGTACCGCCATTTAGCACAGATGGCTGACAGGCTTGCTATGAATTGAAATACATCAAGCGGTTTTGATATTTTTAGCATCTCCCAATAATCTCACAGCTAATGTGTTTGATATTGACAACATAGAAGCTATCATAAACAATATGCCAGTTCTTATCGTCGTTGATGAAATTAATGCATCGTTTGTATAAACTTTTATGCTGCATTTATGCTCAAATCCTAATTGACGCTTTTCAACACAGAGTTCACAGAGTACCACAGAGTGCCACAGAGGGTAAGTCTCAAATTTTATTGTCATGTCTGGTAAAAAAACACCTATTTTGACTTTAATTTTATTATATAAATCATGTACTTATACTATACTGATACTCTGTGGTACTCTGTGGTACTCTGTGTCTCTGTGTTGAAAAAAAATTTGGGTCAAATTCAATAACTGATAACAGAAAAAAGGAGTTCATGATGTACCGTTATCTCATACTATTTTTAAGCCTTATCATCACCGGCTGTTCCCAAAATGACACGGAACAAAGCAAAGGCACCGGTTCATCTACGCCATCTACGGCTATTACCCATTCAGCCTCAGCCGAAAAAACGGCACGTATCGCCTTAGTGATTGGCAATAGTGACTATGATGAAAACTTCAACAAGTTGCAGTTGGAAAAATTAAGAAATCCCGTCAACGATGCCAAAGATATGGCAACCGTGCTACGCCATTTAGGCTTTGAAGTCATTTTAAAAACCAATGCACGGAAAAAAACGGCGATGAAACAAGCCGTGCGTGAATTTATTGAACGTTTGGGGCAACACGACGAAGCTCTGTTTTACTTCTCTGGGCATGGCTTTCAACAAAATAATATCAACTACTTAGTGCCCTTGCGGGCAGATATTCACAATGATATTGATATTGAAGGGGAAGCCCTACCCGCCAAATACGTGTTAAAGCAGATGGAAAGGGCCACTCGTGGCGTAAAATTGATGATTTTGGACGCTTGCCGTGAGAGTATTCCTGATGATTTTTTCCGCAAAAGTAAAGGGGCTTTTGCGGGTGTCACTAAGGGTTTTAGTTCTTCTCTGAATGCACCGATGAATACGTTAATCATTTATGCAACGGCGGCAAATAAAGTCTCATGGGGAGGTTTGCCGGGAGAACGCAATAGTGTTTATACCAAACATTTGGTAAACGTTTTGCGCCAACAACCTCATGCTATGGTAGAAATTTTGCTCAAAGAAGTGCGTTATCGCGTCGTACAGGAAACGCAAGATGCCGATGAACCGCAAGTTCCTTGGGAATCAGGCTCTTTGGTGGGGCAAGCCTTTTGCTTTGGGGACTGTGGTTCTGAAGAACAGCGGAAATTAGAACAGGAACGTGCCGAATTAGAACAACAGCGACTTGAATTAGAACAACAACGCATTCAGTTAGCGCGAGAAAAAGCCCGTCAACAAAAAGAGGCGAGATTTGTTGAAGAAGCAAATCCCATTGAAAAACCAACACCACCACCTTCGTTAACATCGCCACCACAAGAAACTCGTTTATTGGATGTCTTACCAAAAGCGAGTACGGAATTAGCCTTTACGGTGCTTTTTAATCTTTGGAACTTAGATTATACAAGCTTGGTAGGGGATAAAGCATGTCAACGTGCTGCAACTCAAGGACTAGCATGTTTATTCAGAACAGGCACTTGGGATGATATTCGTTACTTTAACCGTCCCGCTGTGATTGAATTAGTGGCAAATAGCGGTAAACAACATCATCTGGTAGTGACGCACTTGCAAAAAGATACCGCCATCTTAGCAATTGGAAAAGACACTTATGAGTTTTCTATCCACGAGATTAATGAACATTGGCTTGGACAATTTTTAGTGCTTTGGCATCCGCCCATGTTGGAACCCCCAGTGCTGAAAAAGGGTACAAGCCACAAGGCTGTTATTTGGGTAAGAAAACACTTAGATATTATTGACGGGCTAAGCAGTAAACCCCATGCGTTATCACCACGCTTTAACTCAACATTGAAACAACGGATAATCGCATTTCAACGTCAACACAAATTGGAGCCAGATGGTGTTGTGGGAAAAAAACGATGTTAGCGTTACAAGCACTTGCTGGAGAAGGCCCCATGCTAGAGAAAGAGCTTGAAGCACGGTTATCAAGCGTTTCATCATCCAACCGCTATACCGACAATGGTGATGGCACCGTCACAGATAATCGCAGTGGATTGATATGGTTGAAAAATGCGAATTGTTTTGGCAGACAGGATTGGGAAACTACCATGCGAAGTGCGGCAGAACTCGCGCATGGACAATGTGGACTTCGTGAGGGTTCAAGGGCTGGAATGTGGCGTTTGCCTACCATAGATGAGTGGAAGGCGATGATTGATGAGAAATACACATGGCCTGTGCTTTCCAATGCGGCAGGTACTGGTAAGTGGGAAGAAGGTGATGCGTTCTCGGGCTACTACTGGTCGTCTACCCCGTTTGCTACCGTCACGGGCTACGCGTGGGTCGTGAGCCTCGACGGCGGCAGCGTGTTCGTCACCAGCAAGACTCTCACCCGCTACGTCTGGCCGGTGCGAGACGGACAATAGATACTTTGAGGCTTTGATATTTTGAACGGAAGACAAAAGAATCTTTCTCCAGATGTGATTTTTTATATAAACATTTTGAACGCAGAATAAATAGGAGAAATCATTGGCTAAAAAGAAACCAAAAAAGCCTGATAAAACAGTACTTGATGTGCTTTACGATTGGGAAAATAAAGAAATTTTACTCACCCATCAAGTTTATTCACAACATATTGCAGAAGCTGCCCATGATGAGGCTTATGAATATTATGAAACGCTCAAAGCCAATATTATCAAAACCAGAATCTGTCGTCATCAGCAAAACCGATAAACACACACGCATTGCCAATATCAAATTGCTGAATAGAAAACAGGACTATCTGAGGGTGGTTATTCGATATGGTGGTATTTGGAATCGGTTGTTGGGTGCCAGAAACTATATCCTTACTTTTTATGGTGCAAAATCGCCAATAACGGGAGAAAAAAATCTATGTCTCAAATCATCAATGATAATGAACTTCAAATTATCCGAATTGAACGTGATAAACAATTGGATGTCTTTATCGCCCATCTAAAAGAAATTACTCATCCGTTAGAAACAGAAGTGGCCCCTTTGTTTTATGGCAATATTCTGTTTAAAGTGGATTC
>QNEL01000428.1 GCA_003645185.1 Candidatus Parabeggiatoa sp. nov. 3 | reverse complement strand
AGATGGTAATAAACACTTAACCTCGTTTTATCGTCTTGACACACGTCAAAGCGTGTATGTTCCGATCAAACCCTTAAAAGGGGGTATTATCAAATCCAAGATGTTACCTGGTTTTCAATTTCGTATTTCAGATTTATATCATCGTCCTTTACTAGAGGAGATGATAACCGATCCGGTGTATCAACAATTTGTTTTACCAGGTTATACAAAAGAAAAAGAGGCCAGAAAAAAAGCAGAGCAACGCGCCGAACGATTCGCTCAAATACTCATCGAACAAGGCATCGATCCAGATCAATTAGTGTGAAATTTTCAAACCACTGTTGGCGATTTATTCGGTAATCATTTTTCAGCAAGGGGCTATAATATAGCTTTTCAGATAAAAGTTTTTGCGCGCAGACCAAACCTGACAGGTTTTGAAAACCTGTCAGGTTTTCAAAACTTATTTTTCTGAACATCTAATCTATAATAATACAAACAAGATGGCAATATTAACAGATTTCAATCAACACCATGCATGGGTAACTGGCGCGACAAGTCAAATTGGGTATTTTTTATTACCACGTCTACAAGCTGTCGGTTTTGCAGTGACAGCTTTGAGTCGGCAAGCCCGTTCAAACAGCGCCGATATTATTTGGCAACAAGCGGATTTATTGACCTCATCTTTGCCGATTACCCAACCAAGTGTGTTATTCCATCTTGCGCCTTTGCCATTATTGCCACCCTTACTGGCACGTCTACCTGCTCACGCACCATTAACTAGAATAATTGCTTTTAGTTCAACAAGTTGCTTTACCAAGACGGCATCTCCCGATCCCAAAGAAAGGGCTATTGCGGCGCAATTAACCCAAGCTGAAAAAGCATTGATAAATGAATGTCAGGCTCGTGGTATTGCTTGGACACTGTTTCGTCCTACATTAGTTTATGGTTGTCGTCTGGATAAAAATGTCACCTTTATTGCCCAATTTATTCGCCGCTTTGGTTTTTTTCCCTTATTGGGGCGAGGAACGGGATTACGTCAACCCGTACATGCCGATGATTTAGCGGCAGCCTGTATACAAGTCTGCATCGAACCAAAAACGACGAACAAAGCGTATAATCTGAGTGGCGGGGAAACACTGGAGTATCGTGATATGGTTAAAGCGATTTTTCAACATTTAGAACAAAAACCGCGTATCATATCTATTCCACTGCCCCTATTTAAAATGATGACTTTTTTTCTCAGATGGTTGCCCGCTTATGCTCATTTATCAGCAGCAATGATAGCGCGAATGAATCAAGATTTGTGTTTTGAGCATACAACAGCTTACCATGATTTTGGTTATCAGCCTAGAATGTTTAGCCATAATGATATGGGGTTCACATGCCAGCCGATAAAACATTAAACCTAGCTAGTACGGCATAAAGGTGATGAAAGTTATAGATTAGATAGAACGCTGATTTGACTGATAATGGCCTGATTAACACAGATTAATTTTAACATTTTTTATCTTCATTCCCTTATACTTTGTTATCTTGAAAAAATCCGTTCATTACGCACAGTTTAGCTTCGCATCCCCGTTTGTTCTGAAAAAAGTGGTATTTTCAGGATATGATGCGAGTATAAAGCAATACAATGCCATTCACTGGCATCAGAATCAATTATGAGAATGAATCAATTATGAAATTCATAAATAAGTTATTAAGGCAACTCTAAATGATTAACTGATTCAAAGTTTTTTTTCATTATTAAAACATATAATATTATCTCAGGATTAGGTTTATCCCTAGATTGGTTTTTGGGTACAGTGTGTTTATGGCATAACTCATAAATAATTACTGATAACTGAACCGGATAAGGTTCATCCCCAGATTGCTTTTGGCTTGGTGGGATAACTGATAAACGATAACTGATCAAAGGATCGGCATGATTATTACCTTGATGACAGTGGCCTTTCTGATGTCCGCATGGCTGACACTGCACTTGAGTCGTCCAGAAACTCTCTTTTGCATTCTTGATGAGCCCAATGCACGTTCTTTACATACTCATCCTATTCCTGTCAGCGGCGGCATTGCAATACTGATGGCATTTACACTCTCGGCCTTTCTTGCTTGTTGGCACTATGTGCCCATACCTGATTTTTTTTGGTTATGTATCAGTGGGTTACTGATTGCGGTCATTTCATTTATTGATGATTGCCGTCATGTTTCTGCCTTATATCGCTTGCTAGTACATTGTCTTGCAGCCTACTTTTTATTGTGGCAAGGTGAATTTTGGGTGACCCAGTTGATTTTGCCGGGTCTGATATGGGCATGGTCACCATTTGTACAAATCAGCTTTTCATTCTTATTTCTCGTCTGGATGATCAATCTTTACAACTTTATGGATGGTATGGACGGATTTGCTGGCGGTATGGCTGTATTTGGCTTTGGTACTTTAGCCATACTAGGCGGGTTAGCAGATCATCAGTTATTTATGGTGATCAATCTCATTGTTGCCAGTGCCGCTGGTGGATTTTTACTGTTTAATTTTCCACCCGCTCGCGTTTTCATGGGTGATGCGGGTTCATCAAGTTTAGGATTTTTAGCTGCCGCTTTTAGTTTATGGGGCAATCGTGAAGGCATTTTCCCATTGTGGATAGCCGTGCTTCTGTTTTCACCCTTTATTGTCGATGCAAGCGCAACATTGTTACAACGTTTATTACGGGGAGAAAAAATTTGGTTAGCACATAAAACACATTATTATCAACGATTAGTACAATTAGGATGGGGACATAAACGCACTGTTCTTTGGGAATACGCTTTAATGGCAGCGTGTAGCTTCTCAGCACTTTTAGCACCTTTATTATCGACTTACGCACAATGGGGTTTGTTAGTCGCTTGGGGTTTCATCTATTTTTTACTGATGTATTTCGTCAATTGGCTAGAGCAGCAAAAAAAAAATTTAACCAACAAGTTTATAGCGAATAGCGAATGGGCAACACGGAAAAATTTTTACAGATCTTAATCATCCTGAGCCTTTCACAACGACTATTCGCGGTAGACATCAATACGGCCACGGTTTCAGAACTTGCCAATGAATTATCAGGTATTGGGGCAATCAAAGCGCAACGTATTGTAGAATACCGTGAAAAGATAGGGGGGTTTGTTTATCCAGAACAGTTGATGGAGATTTACGGCATTGGGCCGAAACTCTTGGAACGTAATCTGGATAAGATTGAAATATCACAGCCTGATAAGCTTCCCAATTCGTCCCAACCAGCCTCTAGGGAAAAGCCTCTCATCAAAGATGAACAAGCCGTTTTTCGGGACAATCAGAAGGAGAATCTTCCCCCCGATCTGAACACGCTTCAGTCTCAAACGCCCTTACCCGCTTCTAAGGAAGCTTCTCTGCCAAAGAAAAAAGTGCCAGGTACAAACAATACAAATTTAGACTTGTCTCCAGAATTTGAAAAACCAGCGCGTCCTGTACACAATAGACTCTGGGATATATTAATCGTTGTGCCATTGTTTATCCTTTGTCTCTTTATCTTTATTCTCGCGTGGTTGAAACAGGGGATAAAGGATAAACAGGTACAGAGAAAACATTGGGTTAGCACAACCTTTGTTTGTTCAGGATGTGGTCAAACAGAAGAATTTGAAAACGAGTACGAAGGACACTTTCGTGTCAAACACATTGATGCTCACTTGCCCCCAGGTTGGTTGTGTGTTCCTAACTGGCAAAATCAGTTATGTGATTATTGTGTTGAGTGTTCAAAAACTTTCAACCGCTGTCAGTAAATGAAAGTATGGGGCTAGTACAGGATAGCGAAAATCCCCAAACACCCTCTCATCGTTATACACAAAAAGCATGGGGCTAAAGCCCCATGCTGTTTAAGCTAAAGCCAACAGCGGGAAGCCTAAGTCTAAAAGCTCAAGTCAGGTGGTGGTGACTAACCCAATACGAAAATTATAACGGTGGGCAGTATAAGTAAGGATTGAACCCAAAATTTTAAGGTATTTTAATAGAAGCAAGCAAGGGCAATCTTTGCGGTAAAATACCTGTTTATTTGTGCTTCAGTACTTATGGTTACGAAGTTTCCCCAACCGAACGAGAGAAATTCATTGTCTTGTAGTTTTCTATATCACTTAAAATTTTCTTCATTAAAAAACAATCGTAATAATTTGTGTTGTGACGCAATACGAATTCAATATCTATAAGCGATTTTTTGTACTGATTTCTTCTGTCTGTTGCTTCTTCATCATCTTTTTTCAATTCAGATATTTGCTTGAATTGTTTTGATCTTAAATATCTTTCAATTGGTTTAAGAAACATACAAACAACATTTTCATAGAGAGTATGACCTTTTATAAAGAGATATGTGTTTTCTGGCGTAACACCTAAGCTCTGAAGTGCTTCTTTAAATTGGCTTATTTGCTTATCTGAAATTTGATCAAGGGTTGCAATTTTCTTTTCAACAGATTCTTTTAATTTTTTAAGCTGTTTGGAAGAGGAAACATCAACTTGCTCTAATAATTTTATTGTGTTTGAAAAATCCGCCATTGTAAAACTTTTAGATTGCTCTTTTTCATGATGCAATGAATAGATAAATAAATCATAAATTATTGAGGAATACGATTTTAAAAAACCAACATAATCAAATAATTGTTCATCCTGCAAGGTTGCTTTTACAACTACGCCATGAAGACTTTCAGCATAACATTTAAAATTTTCAATCGAATAAGTGTAAGTCTGAAAGACATAAGGATTGTCATTAACTATTTTCGATACGTCTGTATAACCTTCTAGTAAATAGTCATAATCACTATCTACACAAAGTATTTTCATTTTACCTACGTCATTGATTTGTTTGAGTACTTCTGTCTTTCCTCTATCTAATGATGTTTTTGAAGCGGGATGTATTTTTGTTTGCAACTCACATCTCTCAAAAATATCTTTCCAAAATGGAATATCATCTTCATTTTCAACATAAACCTCTATTACAATTCCTTTAGATTTATTGAGTGCATTCTGAGCTTCAAAAAAATCTGATGTAATTTTATCTATTAATCCGCTCATTTTTATCGTTTGTTGGGTTTGGTGATAATTTCAGGCACTTCAAAAACTTTATCCATCCAACCATCCAAAACCATTGAAGGTGAGTGCGTCGCTATAATAATTTGAGCATTATTATTAAGGCATCTAATGTTTTCTATTAATTTTTCCTGCCAATCGGTATGTAATGAAATTTCTGGTTCGTCCATAAACAAAACACAATTTCTATCCTCTTGTATTAAGGCTGTCAATAAAATGATGACTAATTGCTTTTCACCCGATGATAGCATATTAGGCGTTAAAACTTGTTTTCCCGCTTTAAAGATCAGTTCATTCTTATTTCTATCAATCTTCTTATTGGTAGGCTCGAATAAAGCATCAATTGTGTCTAAAAACAAATTCTTTTTAAAGTCAATGTCAATTTGGGGAGCATTTACAATTGATTTTGAGGATAATGCCTCTATCGCTTTTTTGCCAATATTGATTTGGTATTCAAGATATTGTTTTTGAAGTAAATAAAGTTGTAAATCTAATTCGGTACTAACTGCTTCGTTAGTAAGTTGACGTACCGCTTCATATTCTTTTAATTGTTGGTCAAATGTACTGATTAGAGCGACACCTAATATCTCGTGTAGCTCTTCTTTAGTCATTTGCACGTTTTCAAAAGAAAACATAGCGCCTTCAATAACCTGTATTTTGCTAAAATCTCTACCTTCAGGTTGTTTTAACTCGGTAATGAACTCATTGAGTGATTTGTCTTTTTTAGCCTTTTTGACTAGACTTTCAAGAGTATCTTTAATCCTTCTGTATGTTATAAATTGATCGTTGTTAAATGTCATTTTTACACTATCAACCATATCGGTTGTGCGCCCTTTGAGTCTACCATATAGTGTACCCACAATTAAATCTAAAATGGTGGTTTTGCCAATACCATTTATTCCTGCTAAAACATTGACATCTTCATTCAAATGCCATTCGATATCATATTTATTCCACAGGTTTTTAATTTCTATTTTTTTTATATATCTGATACTTTTCATTTAGTTTTATATTGAGTGAGTTAATCAGTTATAGCGTTTTCCGATTGAATAAAATACAAAGACGAATCAATCATAAAAAATTTTCGCGATTAAAATCGCTCTAAACGCTAAAGACGCTATAGTTTTTCATTTAAATAATTTCACAATCATGTAGGGGCAATCCCTTGTGGTTGCCCTCGTGCTAGGGTGTTGACAGAGAGCTTTTTTTAGCCGATATTTTTCATGCTGATTTTGTGTTTGTCAAAAGCCTCAAAAATTGGGTTAAACAACCCCCAAGGGGTTTTCAGGCTAAAGTATAGCTTCGCTGTACACAGCGATGAAAATGTGAATAGCCCTTTGTTACACCTCAATGCCATTAAGTTAAGGGCAACCACAAGGGATTGCCCCTACGAACCGTCATGTCATGTAGGGGCAATCCTTTATGGTTGCCCTCACCCAAAAGTTTAGTTGCCCTCACCCAAAAGTTTAATTTAATGGCATTGAGGTGGAACCTGGGGTTCCTAAAAAAGCATGAAAAATAGCTATCAAAAACACCTCTCAGTCAACACCCTACCCTCGTGCGTATGAAATTATTTTTCTGAACTTCTATAGCTAAAGAAGCTGTCAAGAAAAATCGATATCTTTGTGTCTCTTGCGTCTCTTTTTCGGCGAAAGTTTTGCACGCAAAACTTTTGCGTGAAAAGTTATATATTCAAAAGAGTTCAGCATTAACCATTAGACATTATACTTTAAGAAGTTTTGCGCGCAAAACATTTCGCGCGAATTGATTTTATGAGTTTTCTCTCAATGAGTTGCGTTAAATCGGTATAAACTCTATTAACTAATTAACCCTTAACCTAGTGCAGGAGAGCGAAAATCCTAAGACCACCTAAAAAGGGGCAACCACAAGGGTTGCCCCTACGAACGGTTTGTAGGGGCAATCCCTTGTGGTTGCCCCCCTTGTGGTTGCCCCGGTTTT
>QNEL01000427.1 GCA_003645185.1 Candidatus Parabeggiatoa sp. nov. 3 | reverse complement strand
TATTTATTTGCACGGCGTTTCGACGCACGGCAGTGCGTCTCTACTGTTGACACAATATCTATTTATTTATTTGCACGGCGTTTCGACGCACGGCAGTGCGTCTCTACTGTTGACACAATATCTTTTATTTGCACGGGCGTTTCGACGCACTGCGTGCGTCTCTACTGTTGACACAATATCTATTTATTTGCACGGGCGTTTCGACGCACTGCGTGCGTCTCTACTGCTGACACAATATCTATTTATTTGCACGGGCGTTTCGACGCACGCAGTTTCGACGCACGCAGTTTCGACGCACGCAGTTTCGACGCACGCAGTGCGTCTCTACTGTTGACACAATATCTTTTATTTGCACGGGCGTTTCGACGCACGCAGTTTCGACGCACGCAGTGCGTCTCTACTGTTGACACAATATCTATTTATTTGCACGGGCGTTTCGACGCACGCAGTTTCGACGCACGGCAGTGCGTCTCTACTCGAAAAGGAGAAATGATGGAATACAGTTTATTAGGCAATACCGATCTTAAAGTGAGTCGTCTGTGTTTAGGCACAATGACTTGGGGGGAACAAAATACTGAGGCCGAGGCCCATGAGCAGCTTGATTATGCTTTAGAGCAAGGTATTAATTTTATTGATACCGCTGAAATGTACGCTGTGCCACCCCGTCCTGAAACTTATGGCTTAACAGAGACTTATATTGGTACTTGGTTAAAGAAACGTCAGAACCGAGATAAAGTTATTTTGGCGACTAAAGTGGCAGGCCCAGGTGAAATCGCGCAGCATGTCCGAGGGGGGCCCTGTTTGGATCGTGAGAACATCCGCCAAGCCATAGAAGCTAGCTTGCGACGTTTACAAACCGACTATATTGATCTTTACCAAGTGCATTGGCCTGAACGGCAGACTAATTTCTTTGGGGAATTGGGATATACCTATCACGAAGATGAACACAAAACACCGATTGTAGAAACCTTGTTTGCGTTAGGTGAATTAGTTAAGGAAGGCAAGGGGCGTTACGTGGGGGTGTCTAATGAAACGCCTTGGGGTGTGATGACTTATCTCAGAACGGCTGAACATGCCCGCACTTTTCCAAGAATCGTGAGTATCCAAAATCCTTATAGCCTGTTAAACCGTATTTATGAAATAGGCTTAGCAGAAATTTCACACCGTGAAAATGTGGGGTTGTTAGCGTATTCGCCCTTGGCGTTTGGTGTTTTATCCGGTAAATATCTCAATGGTGCGCGTCCCGCTGGTGCGAGGTTGACTTTATTTACACGTTTTGATCGTTACATCAAAGATGAATACGCTATTCAGGCGACAAAATCTTATGTGCAGTTGGCTCAAAAATACGGACTTGATCCGGCCCAAATGGCTTTAGCTTATGTCAACAGTCGCCCCTTTTTGACGAGTAATATTATTGGTGCGACTACCATGGAACAACTCAAAGCGAATATTGCGAGCATTGACTTGACACTTGATGGGGAAATACTCGAAGCCATCGAAGCCATCCATCAACAACATCCTAATCCTTGTCCCTAATGACATAGCCTTTATAGGATTCAAAGGGCGTTTTTTAATTCAACACAAAGTTCACTGATTACGGCTAAGTGTTATACATAGCAAGTCGGAACTGTGTTGTGTACTATCGTTATGAATTGAGTCTAATGATTGTTTTGTTATTATTGAGACAGAAATTTTTGACAGGTGACGATATCAGCATAAGCAAAACCTAAGGCATTCATAAACGAACCATGTACCTCTTCAGCAGTAATCGTCTTATTGCCAAACTGCAAGTCTCTTGTGGCACAGGCATCATGTACTAAAACACATTTGAAACCCAAGTCAGCCGCCGCACGCACGGTGGCATCAATACACATGTGACTCATAGCACCACAAAGCACTAATTGTTCAATCTCCGCTTTTTTGAGTTCATCAAGTAAACTCGTTTTAAGAAAGCTATTGGGATAGTGTTTTTCGATAACCCGTTCACTAGGCAAGGGTTTGATACGCTCATAGATATCAATGCCATCCGTTTGGGGGATGAAAAAACCCGCATCAGCATTATGGAAAATATGCTGCATTTGAAAGATGGGGCGTTCTTTTTCGCGAAAAGCGTCTTGCAAGTTTCGCGCTTTGATACTGGCCTGTTCTATACCAACCAATTCCATTCGTCCACCCGGAAAATAATCATTTTGGAGATCGATTAATAGAAGTCCACTTTTCATTGATTTGCTCCTCAAAATGCCCTAGCCGCCCCAACAGGAGTTGCTAGGCGCTAATTCACAGTTGTTGTCTTTTGAGAATCTACCAACCACAAAAAACTAAAAACGAAAAACTATTGTAGCCCATGCTTTGATCTAACACCAATAAGTCACAACGGATAGGGGCAAGCACAAGGGATTGCACCACGGTGTTTTCCCATTGTCAGCTTTAGTTTGCGGTTATTGGAGTGCGGTTTTTGACGTTCCAACTTGAGTTTGCTAAAACTAAACTCAAACTTTACACATATTAAACTTGTGAGCCTCTTGCAAAACTCTTGGGGCGAAAAATCCTGATTATAACGGATGATCGGTGCGGCACTTATTTCAAAGCATGAGCTATGGTTTGAGTGCTTTTCTAATGAGTCATTTTAGGTTAATACATCTATTTTAGGGTTTTTAAAAAACGGGTGGTTTGTTGGTTTATCATTAAAAAACAATCATTTACTAGTCATAAAGGTATTTAGAATTAAACACACACAATTAACAATTAACAATTTCACCTTTTTGCGCGCAAAACTTTATTTCACGCGTGAAATGTGAAAAACAATTCATTAAAATGCCCCTCTCAAAAATCCGTTATAACCCGTTTGAGCCTCGAAGTTTTGCAAGTCCCTCTTGTAACATAAACCAGCAAACTCAAGTTGGAACGTAAAGCGGCAAACTAAAGTTGTAACGTAGACCAGCAAAGTTCTAAGCCTAACTTAATTTTTTTTAAAAACTGATGTCTAACGATGAGCGGGGTTTTGGGATAGGGACAACCTTCTTGCCCCTACATATCACACACTTGGACACGGGGTTTTGTATTCATTTTATTTATCAAGGCAGGGCAATGTCTTGTGCTTGCCCATTTCGTTAAGAGGATGTCCATTATGGAAACATTTATTCAAAACTGACCCAAAACTGAAGGTTCGCTAGAACCTGAACTCATGTTTGAGATTGCCCAACGTAATGGCGTAACGCTTCGCTTTGATTCGGCTCCGGCAGTTCGCCAAGCCTATCAGTTTTCTGATCTTCAATCCTTTTTGGATATTTATTACGAAGGCATGGGCGTACTACTTCACGAGCAAGATTTTTACGACATGACTTGGGCTTATTTAGAAAAGGCTCACACCCAGAATGTCCGCCATACGGAAATCTTTTTTGATCCACAGGCGCATACGGTTCGGGGAGTTGCCTTTGAAACGGTTATTCAGGGAATACATCGGGCATCGCAAGACGCACACCAACAATTCAAGCTGTCTTCAAAACTCATTATGTGTTTTTTGCGGCATCTCAGTGCTGCGGCTTCTGAGACGTTAGAGCAAGCATTGCCTTTCAAAGAGTGGATTATAGGGGTGGGACTGGATTCATCTGAACAGGGGCATCCGCCTGATAAGTTCACAGCGGTATTTGATAAAGCGCGGGAGGCCGGTTTTTTAACCGTTGCTCATGCTGGTGAAAAAGGCCCACCCGATTAGATTTGGCAAGCCTTGCAAGGCAGAGAAGCTAAAGATTGAACAAATCCCTTTAACCGTTTGCCCATTGTCCAATATCAAACGGCGTGTTTTCAACACGATGACCGATCACAACATCAAGCAACTCTTAGATTTAGG
This sequence comes from Candidatus Parabeggiatoa sp. nov. 3, assembly GCA_003645185.1. Lineage (GTDB taxonomy): Bacteria > Pseudomonadota > Gammaproteobacteria > Beggiatoales > Beggiatoaceae > Parabeggiatoa. The sequence goes on along the minus strand of QNEL01000427.1, from coordinate 3,160 downwards.
CCTATGTGTTACAGTCAATTCCGATGATCCCACTTACTTTGGGGGTTATATGACTGAAAATTTCTTGGCGATACAACAAGCCTTTAATTTGAGTCACTTTGATATTTATTCAATTGGCTAAAAATGTTTTCCAAGCGAGTTTTCTCAATCCAAACGAAAAGCAAAACTTATTGGCTGAGTTGGATCATTTTATGGCTCAATCCACAACGCCATAGCTAACGACTGAGCATTTTAATGAGAGCACAGACCAAACCTGACAGGTTTTGCAAACCTGTCAGGTTTTCAAAACTTATTTCACAACGCCATAGCTATACTCGGCGCGGGAATAAACTTTTGCCTGAAAAACTTTTATCGTTTTTGGCAACCCCAGGTTGCCACCTGGGGCTATTCACATTTTCAGGATTTCACTTAACAAGTTTCGCGAGCGAAACTTTAGCCTGAAAACCCCTTGGGGGTTGCGCGTTTTAAGCTTTTTCTGATCGATTTGCCTTTGTACTTTATGCAATCGGGAATGCTTTTAAAAGTTTAAATTGTGCCCGCGTTCAGTATAACGACTGAGCATTTTAATGAGATCATGTCGTGAACACTAAAAACGTGATAGAAGGCTGATTTTCCTTCTTGTCATGACACCACGCAAAAGTTTTTATCTTTTGCCTGAAATATCAGCGTTCTATCAATTTTTGCAAGATCATTACAAATCTCAATCAAATTGAAATGAAATAAATCAGCACACCACACTCAGGGCAAAGGACGAATCAGTTGAATATTATCGACTAGCAAAGCAGACTGTAAGTTGTTACTTTCACCTTCACCGCCAATACTGGGATCATTTTCACTATGGATAATGATTGAGAGAAACCCTTTGCCACTGCCCGTTATTGGTATGTCTACCGAAACCGTTTGCCATCCCGTTTGTTTGATGGGCATATCACCTTCTGGCAGGTGTAGCGTACTGTCAAACAGGGGCAATTCTCCCACATTGGCCACTAGCGGTGTCATCTGGCCGTCCGGATTGACTAAACTGAGTCGAACCCTATCATTGAGAGAGGCGGTATTTTCCTGGGTAATAACGTTATAGTCAAAGTTGATGGAAAGAGAAGAGGTGTATGGAATATCGATTTCTCTCTTTATCCAAGCCGTTTTACCCAATGGATAAGTGGTACAAACGAGAAACTTTTCGCCAGCAGTCGGGGTAAATTGACCGAACTGAGAGGTGCTAAAACAAGAACCACTGACCTGCCAATGTGTGGTTTCTAAATCAGATTCAAAACTATTTCCCTCGAAGTTTAATTTCTCTGGCTTAACAAATCCGAGTTGACTTTCTGGATTAGTGTTATTAGGGAACTCTCCTCCTGGTGTTCCCCATAAGTTTGGTCCAGCCGAACTCACTTCGGGGTATTTTTCAAAACGAGCAATGACATTTGAGCGAGGCTCCGACTCAATGCGGATCAGTAATACTTTAATAAGGGGAATGTCTTCTAAAACCATAGCCTTTTCTGCCAAGATGATTTCCTTGATTCGCAAAACGGAGGTGTCGTTTGTAAAATCGACTATAACGCCTTCATCAACCGCAATCTCAGAGGGAACCTGTTGGGTTGGCCATGAGACTACCCATAAGCAAGTGGCGGCCGTAACCAATTCTACGCCAGCAACCGGTTCTGCTGTTTTAACTCTATAACAGTATTCCCCTTCTACCCTTTTTTGGAGCGCGAATTGGCCCTTATAAAAATAATCATTGGCCTTATCGTCTCCGTGAGTCCCATCATCATAGAGTTGGCCTAAAATAATTGGCCCTTGTTTCGTGATTTCTTCAAGAAGCAGTGGAGGTATATCACGGTTATCACCCGTACCACCGCTGACTCCAATAGAAACCCCCACATTGGTGGAGACACCAGGTTTTAGGCTATTGGGCCATATCCCTTGTTTTTCAAGGAGAAGCGGGCTGACTTTGGTATAGGCAATGCCTTCTATATCATTGTATTCAGAGGCAATTTCCTGACTCTTTGAGATAAAACAAGGGTCTAAACTCATCACATTGAGCTGTAATAGGTTACGTTTACCATGTAAACCCACAACTAAAGTATTATTTGGGATCATTTCCAAGGCTTCTATGGATTTTCCTTGAGTGTATTTGGAAATATCACAAGCCTGTTTTAGCTGTTGTCCATCGTATTTCCAAAGCTCAGTCCCTTGGGCTAGATAAAGCACTTTTTCATCTTTCCAAGTCAGGGCCTCTATCTCAACCTCGGATGGCAGGATCAATTTGCTTTCGGCGGTTTGGGGATTCACTTGAATAAGACCCTCACCTTTGGCCCAAGCCCACAAAGTCTCATCGGCCCGAAAGGACAAGCCTTCAATTTCCTTAAAACCAGTCGGCCCAATTTCGCTTAACTCTCCCGTTTGGGGATTGACTTGATAAAGATAGCCTGCCTTGTCAGTATTGTCACCAGAAGCAGCGTAGACTTCCCATTTTTGGGGGTGGGCATCAAGGGCCTCAAGATCGTGACCCGGATAATAGTTAAGTATTCCCACATAGTATGAACCATCACTCGTAAAAAGCACACTATCATTGAGCGCTTCGTCATGGATGACGTAGAGAAAACTGTGTGCTGGGTTCATCATGGTGATGAGGATGAACAGTACCAAATATTTTTTCATGGTGTTTCTCCAAAATGGTTTGATGCTCCTAGAGAGGATTTTTCTTCCTTCATGAACGGCTTACCACCTATCAGTTTGCCCCAACGCTTTTCTTTACGCCGTTCACAGAGTACTACAGAGTTTCACAGAGAATAAGTCTATGATTTTTAAAGATATTGTGATAAAAAATGCTTTTTCAATATGTGTGTTTTATAGCCAATTTTGAAACTGATAGGTGGTAAGTGAGGGGGAGAACCTTAGGGTGTGTCTGTTGATCTCTTCTCGGTTATTTTTGCAACAATCTATTTCACCCTTATCCCGAACAAGGGCAACCACAAGGCCCCTACAAAAATGGTAGGTATGTCGGGACAAGGGTGGGGTGTGTCTGTTCAGGTATTTTGATGACTTTTTTTTCACCCAAGATTTGTAGGGTGGGTAAACGGGCGGCAATGAACTCATATATAAACCCTTATGTCACCGCCCGTTTGCCCACCATTCATCCTTTTCCGAATAAAAATAGGGT